>JADIMM010000053.1 GCA_017694795.1 Candidatus Gallitreponema excrementavium | reverse complement strand
CGGGCACCCATGGCCACACCCTGCCTTACAAGCAGCATCCTCATGAACAGCATCCCGTATTCCCTCATCAGGACCACCACATACAGGTACGGGGGCATGTACCCGTCCACCACAAAACAAAGCATCATCACTAAATGGGTAAGCACGTCCCCGAAGGGGTCGAAAAGCTTCCCGAAATCCGACACCTCCCCAAGCTTCCGGGCCGTAGCACCGTCAAAATAATCCGTCAGCTCCATCACTATGAAA
This sequence comes from Candidatus Gallitreponema excrementavium, assembly GCA_017694795.1. Taxonomy (GTDB): domain Bacteria; phylum Spirochaetota; class Spirochaetia; order Treponematales; family Treponemataceae; genus Gallitreponema; species Gallitreponema excrementavium. The sequence continues at coordinate 13,614 of JADIMM010000053.1, read as the reverse complement.
AGCGGCACCAGTATGTACACCGATACCCGCTCCAACCATCCTGCACCTGTTACCACTGTAGGTATGTAATACACCAGAAAAAACACAGGGCTCAACACAACCCTTACCATTGTTATCTTGTCTGCTTTCGTCATCTTTCCAGTATATTATTACTCCCCATATTTGACAAGAACAGGCTTGTCATTGCCATTGAACTTGCAGAAAAAGGAATTCCGCAGGGGATATTTATTTACAAAGAATTTTTACTTATCCGGGTTATATCAGACCGGGAAAAAGGGACTTATGTAAGATTTTGCAATTATAAAAATAACAATAAATACCAGGGAAGGCAAAAAATTTGCTGTTTTCAAATCTTTAAGCGATAACAACCCCAATCCAATCATAACCAAAAGAACCCCACCAGTAGCACTCAAGGCATTTATTATCTCTTCAGTTACAAAAGGACTGATTAAAGAAGCCACCAAGGTCAAAATTCCCTGGTATATAAGGATTGAAAAAACCGACAGCAATGTTCCACCGCCAAATATTGAGGCAAATACAATAGCCATAAAAAAATCCAATACGGATTTTGTATAAATGACTGTATAGTCACCCTTTATTCCGGCATCAACAGAACCTACTATTGCCATAGCACCCACACAAAAAAGAACAGAAGCGTTCAAAAAAGCAAGCCCGAAATTCTTACCTTTTTCTGCTTTAACCATCACACCGGATTCAGGTGTGCCGGATGAATTTCCATCTGTTTGTCCGGAATTAGTTTCCGGGGATTTTTTTTCAAAACGGGAACCGGCCCATTCTCCAAACTTGAGAATATTTCCCTCAATATCAATTAAACTTCCGACTAAACCACCAGCGATAACTGCAAGGGCAAGGAACACGATATTTACAGGATTAAGGCTCATGGAAATACCCAGGACCAAAACCACCGTCCCCGCCCCGTTTTTTATAATCCCTGTGATTTTTTCTGAAATAAATCTGGAAAACACCAGCCCCAAAACCGAACCTGCAAAAACAGCGGCACAATTCACAAAAACTGCAATCATTATCATTCCCTCCAAATCCAGACTGAAAAAAAAAACTTTAAGATCTGTATATAATCAAAAACTTTTTAAACCTGATGAATCAATGAAATACGCAAAAAAAATACAAAATAGTTTTGTAAGAATTCAAAAAAAAACATATACTTGGTTTATCAACTTAGTTTTTTTGATTCAAGAGGTTTTAGTGTTAAAAACAAAAAATTATATCTTTCCATTAACAATTATTTTAGCGGCTATTTTTTCTACAGGCTGTGTTTCCAGATACAGCTGGCAGTACAAAGTCCTTGAGAATGATTCATCGGAAGAAAATAAAATTCTTTTTACAACCCTTCCCGGAACGGTAAAGGTTACCGAAGATGAATTCATAGAAAAGGGAGGTGATAAAACCGTAACCATTTTTTCTGCAAAAGGTGAAACCGAATCAGAGCAAATTCTTTTGATGAATCCTTCAAAAAATGAAGTAACCGTCACCATCTCTTTTACGGATTTGACAGGGGATATTACCGGTAATGAAAAACCTTACCTTTCTCCCAGAATATACGAAACAGCCTATGTTCCGGTAAACAAACCTACTTGGGTAAGTTTTCATAAAAAAGGCAATTATCCGGATCCCCTTATACCGGATTCCTACCAGTTTACAATAAATCCGGAGTGCAGCAAGGCAGTCTATTACACTTTGACAACAAACGAAAACACAACTCCGGGAATATACACCGGGGAGGTGAACATACAGGCAACATACGGTGAAAAAACGGAAACTATAAATATTCCTGTTAAAGCAAAGGTTTTTGATGTAATTCTCCCGGCTACCAGTTTTCTAAAAACACTTTTTATTTTCAGGCCTGAAACTTATGCCGGAAAATATTACGGGGAAAACTGGACAAAAGAACGCACAGAAAAACTTCCTCTTGAAGCCCTGGAATTCAGAATAACTTCCCAGGTAGATCTTCCTCTTGAGGAAGTTTTTATACAGAATTCCGACGGCGGATATGAAGCAAACTGGAAAGAGTTTGACCGGGAAGTTGAATATTGGATGGGAAAAGGAATAAATACATTCTGCCTTTCCCTGTTTGACTACGGAAGAAAAATTCCAGAGGACCCGGAAAAAAGAAAATATTACGAAATTACAATGGAACTAACAGACAGACATCTTGTAGAAAAAAACTGGACAGAGTCTTTTTATATTTATTCATTTGACGAACCACTCTCGAAAGATTTGCCAGGGATCAGGGACCTTTGCCGGTGGATACATAAATACGGCCCCAACCTGAATATTATTTTTACCATGGGTTTTACATCCCAAGGGCCACAATGGCTGGAAGACGATATCGATATCTGGGTCCCCCATATACATCAATATGATGAGGATTTTTACCCTGAACAGCAGGCAAAAGGTAATCAGGTGTGGATATACACTTGTATGCAGACTTTTATGATGCGGTATCCTGACAATTGGAAAATAGACTGGCACGGAACATCCCACAGGGCCTTAGGCTGGTGGCTTTTCAAATATAAAATCGACGGTTACCTGTACTGGGGGCTTGACACCTGGAAGGTTAACCCCTGGCTTGATGCAAGAACCTTTCCGATGACCAACGGAGACGGCTCAATGTTTTATCCGGCTCTTGACGGCAAAGGCCCCTATTATCCCTCAATCAGACTTTTTATAATGGAAGACGGAATAGAAGACTATGACCTGCTTAAGCTTTTGGAAACAAAGGTGGAAACCACCGCCTTGCCCATAGACATGGAAGAAAAGGCCCTGGATATTTTAAGCTGCAAGGCGGTTATAAAAAGCAGGGACAGGTTTTCCACTGATGATGAAATTTACAGGGGAATTCACCGTGAAATTCTGGAAATTCTTGAGTACGATAGATAATCCATACCCTTTGATTTCCGGAATAAACCGTGCTATGATTTTTCATACAAAAAAAACGGTAAATCCTAACGAACTCCGGTACTTATTCCGGCAGGATTTTAATCCGGTATTTTGCTTTGTTTCAGATTAAAGGAGTAAGGATGATTACAAAAGAATTCGCATTAAAACTTTTTGAAGGTTTTTCCATAGAACGCTGGAACGACTTAATCCGTCCAATCCCCCTTTTGGAAATGGACAAAGCCTCTGAAAAAACAATGCTCTCCTACATAATAGGAAAATATGAAGAAAAAGAAGGTAAAAAAATAAGGTGGAACGAAATAATTTTGTTTTCCCTGTTTGATTTGCTGAAAAAAATTGCCATGTGCGATGTAAAAGCACCTGTTCAAAGAATGATAAGAAGGGAATACCCCGATGAATATAAAAAAATCAATAAGTGGGTTTACTCCCAGTATGAATCCCTGATTACAGACGGGGAAATAAAAGAAAAATTCAGGATATTTCTCGATTCCACCGGAGAGGGAACAAGCCCTGAATACAGGATTTTCAGGGCCGCCCACAAATATTCAACATTCAGGGAATTTGAAATAATAAAGCATTTTAACGACAGGAGCCGCCTGACAGAAATAGAAAAAGAAATCAGGAATGATATTTCGGAATATATGGATTTAAAAGGTGTACAGCTTTTAATGACCAGACAGAAACCCTATGAATTCCTTATGTTCATTGAACAACTCAGGTTTCAGACAAGGTGGAACCAGACCCCGAGAGTCCCCAAAACAGATGTACTGGGCCATTCTTTTTTTGTTGCAATATTGACCTTTCTCCTCGGTAGAAATATTGATATGTGTGAAAAAAGAATCTACAACAATTTCTTTTCGGCAATTTTCCATGACCTACCGGAAGCTGTAACCCGGGATATAATTACTCCGGTAAAAAAAGCAACAGACAACCTCCCGGAAATTGTAAAAGAAATCGAAGATAAGATAGTGGAACAGGAACTGATGCCCACAATTGATGACAGTTTTAAAAATGAAATAGAATATTTTACAAACAACGAATTTGAAAACAGAATCATTGACTCAGACGGAAAGGTTCGTTTTGTTTCTTTTGAAGAATTGAACAATAATTTCAACAAAAATGAATTTTCCCCTGTGGACGGTAAAATAATAAGGGCCAGCGATCATATTGCGGCCTTTATGGAAGCCGACAGATCAATAACCCACGGAATTACCTCAATCCACTTAACAGAAGGACGGACAAACCTTTTAAAAAATTATCCGGAGGGGGAATCCGTAAACGGCCTTGACATTCATTCCTTTATGAATTCTTTTTTAATTTAAAGGCATTTAACGGGCTTGACACAAATTAACATAAACTGATATTCTTGAAACGTTCCCGGGATTGTAGCTCATCTGGATAGAGCAACTGCCTTCTAAGCAGTAGGTAGGGGGTTCGAGTCCCTCCAGTCCCATTTCTTATTTGTATTGTTCCGAAGATCACAGCCTTATCCTTTCATCTTATGACCTTATTCCATTGTTTTGCCCTGTCTGTTTTTCTGGCTTTTTTTGGAAAAAAGTGTTACACTGATTCAGGGAGCTTGGCAGGGAATTGCTAAAATATGAAAAAATCTGTTCTGATTATTGTAGTTACTTTCTTTTTTACCGTCAGTTTTATTTCCGCAGAACAAAATGTGCTTGCAACGGGAATTCACTTTAACAACCAGTTTCCCATAGGAAAAGCGGCTGAGTACACTAATTTCACTTTCGGTCTGGGCTGGGACACCTGGTTCTTTTTTCCTGATTTCCTTCCGGAGGGAAACAGGGCCGGTATCTTTACAGACATACAGTGGCAGATTATTAATTCCCCTTTGAAGGAAGTTTCCTTTGTTTATTCGACTGAATTTACCGCAGGTTTATTTTACAGATATACTTTTAAAAATTCGGGATTTTCATTACAGCCGGGGATAGGATACGGAGCGGCCCTCCACTATCTCGATTCCAAAAAAGAATACTCTTTTTTTCCTTCAGGGCTGTATGTTGACCAGCTTATTGAATTTTCCGTCTCTTTCGTTTATTCAGGAACAAAAGAGGGTAAACATTCTTTTGAACTCGCAGTTACTCCTGTTTACACACTTATGCCTGAATATAAAAACTTTTTCCAGCTTTTAGGTCTTAGAGCCGGATGTATGTACAAAATATAAGGTGATTTTATGAAAAAAACTCCGTTACTGGCAATAATTATTTTATCCGTTGCGGTTATCTCATGCAGCAGACTTATTTATGACATTGAAACTTCTGTTGATTCGGAATTCGTTACAGTGAGTTTTTATGCCGGTGCAAGGGGGTCTTTTACAGGGGAGAGATACAAAAACATCCAGGTAAAAAAGAACACCTATTTAAACCTTAATGATTACCTGCCGGAGATTCCGGAACAGAGCAAAAACAAGTGGCAGTTTGAACTTTGGAGGGACAGCACAGGCGAGACAATTGAAAACCGGTATTTTGTAAAAGAGTCAGAAAGCTTTTATGCTGAGTACATCAAACTTTGCGAAGTAGAATTTTATAACGGTGAAGAGCTGTACACTAAAATTTCCGGGATAAGACAGAATTCTTATATAACCCGCCCTGAAGATCCCAAAGGGGAAAATGAAAATATTCATTTTATAGGTTGGTTTGATTCTCCTACAGGGGGAAAAATCTGGAATTTTAACGACAATGCGGTAATAGAGGATATGAAACTCTATGCAAGGTGGACAGCGGAACTTCATACCCTCACCCTTAATGCCGGGGATCACGGCATCTTTTGGAACAATAAAAAAGAAATCAAATTGCTGATACCGGACGGAAGCGTTATAAGTTTTAATCCCGATAACAAAGAGAATATTCCTCAAGGCGAGGATGGCTGGCATTTTTTACAGTGGAAAGTAACGGGTACTGATACTGTCGTTCCTTGGGATTCCTATGTTGTAAAAGAAGACGGCAACCTTACTGCCCACTGGGAACAGGACAGATATGCAGTAACCCTTGTTGCCGGTACCCAGGGATTTTATGATAACAACGGAAACAGGGAAAATTCAAAAACAGTGGAAATTAACGCAGGTGAAACCATCGACTTATTTGGTGATAATTACACCCCGACTTGTTATTCCGGCTGGAGTGTATCCCAATGGATTGATAACGGCACTCCGGTAGAAAATCCGGAAAATTATCCGGTTAACAAAAACGCAAGACTTACAGCTTCTTACACAAGGGGCAGCCTTTTCCTATATTCCGCCGGTAAAAAACTTGACCACCTTGATATAGGAAAAAATGAAAAGCTGGAAATTGATTTTAGGTTTGAATCGGAAAGTGTTCCACCATCCGAATATATTGTCATGGATAGTGGTATTAAATGGAGTACCGAAGGAAATGAATCCGGATATGCGGAGATATTGTTTTCAGCTGACAAACTAAAACTGACTGTCAACGGAAAAACCCCGTCAAATGGTGGTGAAATTATTATTTCGGCAAATTTGAACGGTATAGATTCCGAACCTTTGATTTTAACTGTAAGCGATTATTACACCATTCATTCCCCAGAAGATTTGGAAAATATATTGAACTCCATGGGGGAAAATGAAACCGATATAAAAATCAAAGGAGACAATTTCTTTTCCGACTCCTTTACATACAAGGACTTGGAAAAGGTACTGGAAAAATACGGGAAAGATTTTTCAGTTGACCTATCAGAAGCCGGGAATATTGTTTTCGGTGACTGCAATTTTTCAGGAAACAACAGCATAAAGGAATTAATCCTCCCTGATTCACTGACAGAAATTGATACAGGCCTCTTTTACGGTTACAGGGAACTGGAAAAAGTTATACTTCCTGAGAATCTTAAAGTAATCGGGGAATCTGCATTTGCCCACAGCACAATAAAAGAAATCACACTTCCTGAAAGCCTTGAGAAAATAGGAGCCTGTGCTTTTTACGAATGCCATAATCTCCAGGAGGTGGCAATTCCAGGAAAAGTAACTTCAATAGGAAATGTTGCATTTTCAGGAAAGGGATTACAAAAAATCACTTTCTATGGAAAGGCGAATAATTGCAGCATTGGTACAAGCGTTTTTCCTCTTGATATTCCGATCTATGTGTACAATCCTGAAAACATTCCATCTGGAAGCCCTTGGAAAAATTACAGTCTGCAAAGACTATGAGCCGGCAGTTCTTATTAATCTTGCGAGAGGAATTTGAGACTGTGAAAGTCTTTCTGTAAATTCAAAACATAGTAGGTCTGTGATAGAATAAAACACAGGAGTCTACTATGGCAAAAGAAAAAACACCACCACACAAAGTTGTAATGACAGAAGGCAAACGAGAAATTATCAGAGGCCTTCTCTCAGAGTATGACATTCAGTCAGCACAAGACATTCAGAATGCATTGAAAGATCTTCTTGGAGGAACCATCAAGGAAATGATGGAAGCCGAAATGGAAGACTATCTTGGTTATGAAAAATCGGAACGTTCGGACAGCGATAATTACCGTAACGGCTACAAATCAAAGATAGTTCAATCCAGCATCGGTGAAGTCGAAATCTCAGTTCCACAGGACAGAAAGTCAACTTTTGAGCCACAAATTGTAAAGAAAGGCCAGAAAGATATTTCAGACATAGACCAGAAGATTATCGCAATGTACGCAAAAGGAATGACCACGAGACAGATTTCCGACACCATTGAAGATATTTATGGCTTTGATGTTTCAGAAGGTTTTATCTCGGATGTTACCGACAAAATCCTTCCGCAAATTGAAGACTGGCAGAACCGTCCGTTGGATGAAATCTATCCTGTAGTTTATATTGACGCAATTCATTATTCGGTTCGTGACAATGGCATTATTCGTAAGATGGCAGCTTATGTTATTCTTGGAATCAACTGTTCAGGCTACAAAGAAGTGCTGTCCATTACTGTCGGAGACAACGAAAGTGCAAAATATTGGCTGAATGTGCTTAATGAGCTCAAAAACCGTGGGGTGAAGGATATTATGATTATATGTGCAGACGGGCTTTCTGGAATCAAAGAGGCAATTGCAGCAGCATTTCCTCAGACGGAATATCAACGCTGTATGGTTCACATGGTTCGAAACACAATGAAGTATGTGCCTTCGAAAGACATGAAATCTTTTGCAGCTGATTTAAGAACAATTTACAATGCGGTCTCTGAAGAAGAAGGTCGTAAAGCTTTGGATCGTGTTAAGGAAAAATGGTCTGGTAAATATCCGAATGCCTTGAAACGCTGGTATGACAACTGGGATGTAGTAAGTCCGATTTTCAAGTTTTCGAAGGATGTACGAAAAATCATTTATACGACAAATGCCATCGAAAGCCTTAATGCCAGCTACAGAAAGTTAAACCGCCAGAGAAGTGTTTTTCCTAGTGACCAGGCTCTTATGAAAGCCCTTTACCTGGCAACCTTTGAGGCAACAAAAAAATGGACTCAGCCAATTCATAACTGGGGGCCTGCTTACGGCGAAATGTGCATTATGTACGAAGGCCGTCTGCCTGACTAATCCTCATAAAAAAAAGACAACCTGCTTTTACGGGCAAGTTGTCTTTAAATCATTTGACTCTTGAAAAAAATAAAATCGTATTATATATTCGAGACATAAACAGTAGCTGTTAGCTGCAAGCGAGTAATTCGCACTAATCTTTTTTACCGCAGCCTACTAAATTTACAGAAAAGAGTTCACACTCTTAACTTTTTCGCATGAATTATCTAAACTTCGATTTGATTTGCAATCGGGACAAGAATATGCCATAAATTTTTTTTTTGATAAGTAACCCGGTATTCAGGGTTTTTAATAATGTTTGTCTTGAGATCATAACAACTTATTTCTTGTCCGTTAAAACTTTCATAATAATCATAGTTTCATTGGAATTACTTAGATATAAATGATCTAACTTCTTGTAGTTTTTCTGTAATTTCAATAATTTCTTTCTGCAAAGCTGATTTTGTAATATCGATAGCAGGTTGAAATATGTTCATATTCCCCTCAAAATGATTAAATTCATTTAGTAGTGTTTTTCTGCTTGTAAAAAAGACTCTAAATTCTCGCATCTTATTGTAACGCATATCCGATTCTTGACATTTGAATGCCCTATTAATTATTTGATTTAACATTGGTTTATTATCTGTACGAATAGAAAAAATATCTACCAAGTTTTTTTCAACTATCATTCGAAGATGATAATAAATAAGAGTTTGTTCAAGTGTTTCGGAAAGTAATGGATAAGCTGTTTTATCGATAATATTTAGGTTGCTACAATCCAGATTTAGAATGTCATCAACGCTGATTACTTCCAAACCATTAAATACATTCCCAAAAAGAGAATTATAAATAGGTATTACATCCAAACTTTCGTTTTCATATCCATGCATTATTTTCGATAATTGTCCGTATTGATTATCGGGGTCTAAACTGATGTGAGCATATCCACGCATAAAAGGAATCATTGACATAAGAAACTGTCTTCTATCACAAATTTTCGTTTCAAAGGCACTATGTTTGTTTTGAAAAAGAGACACTAAATCATGAAGATTTATTAAAATTTTTTTTTCATTTTCAGATATAGCAATAAAACCATTTTTCCCATTATGAACATTATTTAAAATATAAAGGTTGAAGCAATTATTCAATTGCAAATTCAATAAGCGTACCAAATCTGTGTTGTGGGTAAGAATAATCTGGTTCTTGTTTTCCAAAAATTTTATGATGCAAAATGCTATTTTATTTTTATAAACAGAATCAAAACTGGAAATAGGATCATCAAGAACAACATATTTTTTTTCAGAGTGTCTGGCAAGTAATAATTCAAATGCCAACGAAATAAAATTTTGTTCTCCAGTACTTAGTTCCATGTCCTTGCGATCAATGCCGAGTAAATCTTTTTCACCTATTTTTAGTTTGTAATTTTTGTCGTTTTCTTCGTCGCGAACAATTCTTATATCCTTTCCAATGTTCTCGCTAATAACGTTTTCAATAAATAGAAGTTCTTCTGAATCAAGTTCCGGTTGCTTTTCAATCAATTTTGCATGTTCATCGAAGTCTTGAAAAAAATTTGTATTATCAAAACAGTGTAACAAAAGATAAAGCATTTCGTTCTTTAAACGGTATATATATGATTCTAATTCTTGCTGTAATTCGATTATGTTAGTGGAATCTTCTCCTGAAATAAAATCCCCTACAATTTTTTTTACATCAAATGGATCGTTTGCAATCAGTGAATTACTACAGACAATATTATCAAGGATATCTTTTGTTTTTTTATCAAGTTTTTCATAAATAATCTGCCGTTTTCTTTTCTTTGCATCGAGAAGTATAGAACCGTTAAATGCAGGATTGTCACATACAACGCAACTTTCAAGATTATGGTATTTTTCTAGTATATTAATTGCGTCATTATGACGTTCTACCAAAATAGAATTTGAGTCTGATATTATTTCATTTGTCTTTATAGAAAGGATTTTTTCAGTAATATTTACCTCAGATAAGTCATGAATAATAAAAGTTCTTTTATCCGAATCTGATTCGGAAAAACTTTTTTTATTTTTATTATCCTTGATGAATTGAATAAACTCATTTCGATTAATATTTTTTCCATGTTGTCGAGTATTTATAATGCTTCGAATATACTGGAATGCTGTTTGCAGAATATTGTCTTGTTCTGATTTAATTGAAGTAAGAAGATAGTGGTTTACTTTAGAAATCTTAAATTCAGATTTATATTTATTTGAGAGTTGATTATAAGCATTTTCGAATGCAGTATTAATTTGATCCCTTAAGTCATATTCTCTTTTAATTTGTGATCCGATTAGATAATCTGTAGTTTTGCCTCTGATTACATTTCGGTTAATTTGATCTTGTATTATATGGAAGGCTTTCGTTTCGGGTATAATTTTATTACCGTTTTCATCTAAAGCCGTAAAAGAATTTTTTTCAGATGACGTTTCAGTTTCAAGTAATTTTGCAAAACTGGATTTCCCTGTTCCATTAGGGGCATATATAACGGCAATGCCTCCTTTCATCTGGCTCTGTTTAAATTTAATGACTCCATTTTGACCTGAAAGATTATTAAAATCAGACTCAAATATGTTACTGTTCTTTATCGATAAAAAAGATAATTTACATTCGCAATTTTGATGCTTATTCATAATTATATTATATTCCAGTAATTTTATGTTTGCAATAATAAACTTTACTTTTCAAAAGAACCAAATAGGTCTTTAATATCTTGTATGTCTTTTCTTTGGTCATTATGATCATAATCAATATCTGTATTTTCCTGTTGGCTTTCGCGTTCTACCTTTTCCAAAAAAATTTCTTCTAGTCTGTTAAAATATTCATCTGGGATGACTGTAAAATTTAAGTTTGCTAGTTCTTCAAAAGAATCTCGAATTAATTGAACTTGATATGAGTCGGAATCTACGCTTCTTGCATAATCCATATCAGACTCTATATTTTTTTCAATAATTCTGTCATATTTTTCTGGCGGAATAAAGTTTTCAATTTGATTCAACTTAAGATATAACGTCGTTTCTTCTATTGTATCTGTTTTCAAAAAATCATTAAGTAGTTTTGACTTTATAGAATGGTTTGTAAAATATTTTTTTGGTATTTTCAACATTATTTCTCCTAATGTTTCTGATAATAATTCTTGATTTAAAAATATTTCTATCACTGCATTAAAAAAATCGGGTTTCAGTTCATCTAAACCATGTTTATTTAAATTATTCATAATATAATATAATCTTTGGGGACCAATGGAATATGAATTGACATCGTAGGTTCTTTTAATTGAGTTAATTTTAATATTTTTTAACAAAAAAATTAGCTGTTTTTTTATTGTTTCTTTATCCGAATCTTCTTTTTCAATAAAATAATTTTTTTGATCCCAGTATTTTTGTTCTAATCCATAAAATTCTGTTTCAAGTTCTTTATGCGTATGAATCTTATCTCTTATATAATCAGTTATGGATGGATTATGAAATGAAATAAAATTGTGATTAAATCTTGTTGAAATTGCAATAAATGAATTTTCTAATTCATAGAGAGACTTTCTGAATATTTCTGTATACATACTTTGTTTAAGCTGATTGTCGAGATACTTTGCCCACAAAAAAGAAATTTCTTTTAAATTATCAATGGAAATATTGTTTCCTAAAAAATATAAAACATATAATAAATAGCGGCTTGCTTGAGAAATATGATTATTAAACGCTTTATCCCAAATTTTACTAGGAGTATTTAAATTTTTAATAAATTCGGAATAATATTCTTCCGGTTTTGTTTGTATGAAATCATGAGTTTGATTTGTCATCCATTCAATTAACCGAGGGGAATAGTTATGATGATTTATGATTTTTTCATATCTGTTATTTTCAATTATGTATTTACAAAATATGTAAGGAACATTTGAGAAATAAAGATGATTATATAAAATCTCTGCTTTTTGAAACACTGAATAATCAGATAATGTTAATATAGTTGAAGTAATATCCAATAAAGCTAGTTTTTCACTTTTTTCTTTTCCTTGTTGATAAATGTATTCACGTGTTGTCAATATAAATTTGGTGTGTTTGTTTAATACCGTTAATACATTTTTTAAATTATCAAATTCATGTTTTTCTTCAAATTGGGTTGCACCTAGAAAATCGTCATAGTAATAAATTTGTTTCTTGTTTTGTTTGAGTAATTTAAAAAAATCTTTTAAGCTTTGAATTTTATAAAACTCATATTTTTCTTTGCAGTAATACAGGCATAGCATTTCCGCCATTGTTGTTTTTCCGATTCCCGGTATTCCTGAAATAATGCATAGATTTTTTTGTTCCAAAATATTTACAGCACGATAATAATATTCATTTTTTACCCATAAACAAATTTTACTTTTCCATGTTTGTTTTGTTATTTCTGATATATTGTAGATATCACTATGGATGATTTTTTCCAGAACAGAAGCACTGTCCATCCATAATTTTGTATGGCGTTTTTCAATATCAGTGTTTTTAGCAAGAATTGAATTTATTTCTACAGCATCAATTATGTCTTCTGATTCTATAGGAAAATCTTCGAATATCTGGAGGATTTTATCCTTGTTTGAGGGGGTAAGAGTGACTGATGTAACAATTATATACTTAGATGGGGTAAGCTGCTGGAGTTTGCATTTTTCTTCGGTTAAACTTCTTTTTAACTGAGGAAATCCTGATTTTTCATAATGTTTACATTGAACTATTATTCTATCTTTATTTTTGAAATATCGTAAATCTATTCCTGAATCTCTGCCTGGGGTAAAGCTTTCAAATTCTTTTTTATACTTTGCCTCCAGAATATCTCTTGCTAATTGTTCAAAATCAAAAGGTGATAAATTTTGAAATGTATAATTTGGCATTGTTAGTCCTGTTATTGATTAATTGTAGTGTCCTGCCCAAAGTGAACTTGGTCTTTTTTAGGAAAGCTTATAAGGTGGATTAAGAGTGCTGCTGTTGCAGCCAATAAGCTTTTCTGTTTATATCTGCAGTATGAAGTTTTTCTCTTCGTTCTGCAAGCCTTACTTCCTTTCTTCCTGCAAAATAATCTTCTGGAGTCAGATAAAGAAGTGCGCCGTGAAGACGCTCGTTGTTGTAAAAATCAATCCACTGTGCCATCTTTTCTTTTGCATCTTCA
>JADIMM010000052.1 GCA_017694795.1 Candidatus Gallitreponema excrementavium | reverse complement strand
ACAATGGTTGTTGTAACCCACGAAATGATTTTTGCCAGGGATGTTTCCGACAAAATTATTTTTATGGACAATGGAATAATCCTGGAGAAAGGTTCCGGTAAAGAGGTTATAGACAATCCAAAAAACGAAAGGACAAGGGCGTTTTTAAACCGGTTTACAAATTAAAATCAGCTATTGTTTCTTTTTGGTTTATTTGATATATTTTTCTTGATTAAATTTCAACCGATTAAATCCGGAACATTTTTAATATCTCATTTTAAGGAGCCTTGAATGATAAACCGAAACAAGAATTTTAAGAATTTAGCTGCAGGTTATTTATTTCCGGAAATAGGAAAAAGAAGAAAAGCCTTTGCTGCTTCAAATCCCGGGGCTCAAATCATAAGCTTGGGAATCGGAAATACGACAGAACCATTAACTCCCCATATAGTGGAAGCGATGAAGAATTATGTAGATTCATTGGGAACAAAAGAAGGATACTGCGGATATCAGGATGATTCTGCAGGGTTTACCGAATTAAGGGAAAGAATAGCAAAGGTTTTGTATAACAATGTGGTTTCACCCTCCGAGGTATTTGTATCAGACGGGGCAAAATGTGATGTAGGAAGACTCCAGCAGCTTTTTGGCTCTGATGTAAGGGTTGCAGTTCAGGATCCTGCATACCCCGTTTATGTTGACGGTTCCGTAATGGTCGGGGCTGCCGGTAAAAAGCCTGCCACTTCAAAGGGGTACAGGGAAATAACTTATATGCCCTGTCTTCCGGAAAACAACTTTTTTCCGGATTTGTCTGTGGTAAAAAAGAACAGTCTCATTTATTTCTGTTCCCCAAATAATCCTACAGGGGCTGTTGCTACAAAGACCCAGCTGGAAAAACTTGTAAACTACGCCAGGGAAAACAGCTGCATAATCCTTTTTGATGCAGCCTATTCTGCCTTTATAAGGGATTCTTCCCTGCCTAAGACGATTTACGAGATAAAAGGTGCCAAGGAATGTGCCATCGAGATAAATTCCTTTTCCAAGCCGGCAGGTTTTACCGGTGTAAGGTTGGGTTGGACCGTAGTCCCGGAAGAATTAAAATTCCAGGACGGAACAAAGGTCCAGACAGCCTGGGCTAGAATAACAAACACCTTCTTTAACGGGGCTTCCATAATAGCCCAGATGGGAGGTTATGCCGCCCTTGACGATATTGGCCTTTCGGAAATGAAGGGGCTTATTGATTATTATCTTGAAAATGCCTCCATTATCCGGGAAGCCCTGGAGTCGGAAAACTTTAAGGCGATGGGTGTTAAGGTCTACAGCGGTGGAAATGCCCCCTATGTTTGGGCTCAGTTCCCGGGAAAAGACAGCTGGGAAGTTTTTGATGCCATACTAAGCCAGTGCCATGTGGTTACAACTCCTGGGGTTGGATTCGGTCCTTCGGGAGAGAGCTTTATAAGGTTCAGTTCTTTCGGACACAGGGAATCTGTAGAAGAAGCCTGCAAGAGACTTAAAAACTTTAAATTGTAAGATATAAGGCTCCCTTAACAGGGAGCTTTTTTTTACCCCGGCTTTATGTACCGGGCTTTTGACAGGGGCTTGGGTTTGAAAAAAAATAAACCCACGGCTGTCCCGGTGTCAAAGTGACACAGAGCTTTATAAATCTGACATTCTGCCTTGGATTTTTACCCGGGTAAAGTTAAAAAAACAGGCCTTTCCAGGCTTTGGCATAAGGCAATGGATAAGACAAGGCTGTACCGTTGCCAAAGCGACACAGAGCTTTGGGGAAAAACGGCTTTCTATCTTGGAATTCGGTAAGGCTGAATTCCAGGCTTTGGCACAGGGAATTGGATAAAACAAAGCTGTACCGGTGCCAAAGCGGAACAGGGCTTTATAAAAACCGGCCTTTATATTCGGAATTCAGCAAGGCTGAATTCCAGGCTTTGGCATAAGGCAATGGATAAGACAAAGCTGTCCCGTTGCCAAAGCGACACAGAGCTTTGGGGAAAAACGGCTTTCTATCCTGGAATTCGGTAAGGCTGAATTCCAGGCTTTGGCATAAGGCAATGGATAAGACAAGGCTGTCCCGGTGCCAAAGCGACACAGAGCTTTGGGGAAAAACGGCTTTCTATCCTGGAATTCGGTAAGGCTGAATTCAAAGCTTTGGCACAGGGAATTGGATAAAACAAGGCTGTACCGTTGCCAAAGCGACACAGAGCTTTGGGGAAAAACGGCTTTCTATCCTGGAATTCGGTAAGGCTGAATTCCAGGCTTTGGCATAAGGCAATGGGTAAGACAAGGCTGTACCGTTGCCAAAGCGACACAGAGCTTTATAAACCTGCCATTCTGCCTTGGATTTTACCCGGGTAAAGTAAAAAAAAACAGGCTGTACCGGAGCCAAAGCAAACTTCCGGAACAGCCCTGTTCATTTTAAATGTTTGTGCTAAAAAAATCCCGCACAAAACCTGCATAAATTATTCCCGGACAAAGCCGGGAATAACGCCCTGTTTTTTTATTTTCCCACAACAGCCTTCATTGCAGTCATGTAACCTCTGAGCTTGTGGCCAACGATTTCTACAGGATGGTTCCTGATTTCGTCGTTTACGGAAACAAGGAGGGAATTGGAAACACTGTTATCCTTTAATTCAAGTCCCTTGCCGATAACATCGGTGTCAATTTTTGACATAAAGTCTTTCAACAAAGGCCGGCAGGAGTTGTCAAAAAGGTAGCATCCGTATTCAGCTGTGTCTGAAATAACCTTATTCATCTCATAAAGCTTTTTGCGGCTGATAAGGTTTGCAATAAGGGGAACCTCATGAAGGGATTCGTAATAGGCACTTTCAGCCTTGATTCCGGCATCGGTCATGGTTTCAAAGGCAAGCTCAACACCGGCCTTTACCATAGCTACCATGAGAATTCCTTTGTCAAAATACTCCTGCTCCGAAATTTCCTGGTTCCCTGCCGGAGTCTGCTCAAAGGCTGTTTTGCCTGTTGCCTCTCTCCATCTTAACAGGTCTTTGTCACCGCAGGCCCAGTCTTCCATCATGGTTTTGCTGAATTTACCGGAAATAATGTCATCCATGTGTTTCTGGTAAAGGGGAGTCATGATTGTTTTAAGCTCTTTTGAAAGCTCGTTCGCCCTTATTTTTGCAGGATTGGATAGCCTGTCCATCATTCCTGTTATACCACCCCATTTAAGGGCTTCTGTAATGGTTTCCCAGCCATACTGGATTAGCTTTGCAGCATATCCAGGCTCAAGACCTTTTTCCACCATTTTGTCAAAACAGAGCAAAGATCCGGTCTGGAGCATTCCGCAAAGAATTGTCTGCTCACCCATAAGGTCGGATTTTACTTCTGCAACAAAAGAAGATTCAAGGACACCGGCACGGCTTCCACCGCAGCCTACAGCAAGAGCCTTTGCAATAGCCCAGCCTTTGCCTTCCGGGTCATTTACCGGGTGGACTGCAATAAGGGAAGGAACACCAAATCCACGGACATATTCGGTTCTTACTTCGGAACCGGGTCCCTTTGGAGCCATCATAACAACGGTAATGTCGGGACGGATCTGCATCCCTTCTTCCACCATATTAAAGCCGTGGCTGTACCAAAGGGCTGCACCCTTCTTCATAAGGGGCTGGACCTTTTCCAGTACACTTGAATGCTGTTTATCAGGAGTAAGGTTTCCCACAACATCGGCAGTAGGAATCATTTCTTCGTAAGTTCCCACTTTAAAACCGTTTTCTACTGCGTTTTTATAACTCTGTCTTTTTTCAGAAATTGCACTGTCCCTTAGTGCGTAACTTACATCAAGCCCGGAATCCCTCAGGTTCATCCCCTGGTTAAGCCCCTGGGCACCGCAACCCACAATAACAATCTTTTTTCCCTGAAGAGCCTTTGTTCCGTCGGAAAATTCCTCTTTTTCCATAAAACGGCAGTGCCCCAACTGAAGCCTTGCCTCCCTCCAAGGGATAGAGTTAAAATAGTTTTTCTTTTCCATTTCTGTTTCTCCTATAAAAAGCAAGAATAAAATTCATGCAAAAATTAACCTTTGTTTTATTCTGTTTGAAACGGATAAACATTCTCCGGTCCAAACTAAAAGCCGGGATTTTCCCCTCACCGGTGGCACTTTCCGGATCAAAAGCTTTTCCGCCCCTTTTCCCGCTTTGCAGTGCCGCTGTTGAATTCTTATCCTCCCCGGGGCGAAGACCCGAAACCTTAAAAGGAGGATTTTCAAACCAACTATAGGTAAATTATAGAAAAAAAATAATATTGCGTAAAGTGAAATAATTACAATTTAGTATTGCATTATATGCAATTATTTTACTTCCATTTTAAAAACCCCGTTCCATTTTGCAGGGGGAGGATTCTGGCGGAAATGTTGTATTCTTTCCAAAAATACAACGGAGGGTTTATCCTGGTACTTGGCATTGCATTCCCGGAAAAAAGATTCCGCCTTGTCCCAGTTTTTCTTTCTGTAATATCCAAGCCCTTTTTCAAAGAGATTTTTTATTTCCATCAGTTTTTCGCTTGATTTTGTTGCAATCTGGAGGACTTCGTAAATCCTTACCGGCTTGGTCTTTCCCTTTACAGTTATAAAGTCCAGTTCCCGGCAGATAAAAAAGGAATTTACCTTTTCAAAAACAGCTTCCGAAACCAATGATTTTGAACCGTAGGCCTTGTTTGCCCCCTCAAGTCTTGCAGCAAGATTTACAGTGTCACCGATAGAAGTAAAATCCTTTCTTGTGCTGGAGCCTACCGGCCCGAAAACCACCTTTCCCGTATTTATTCCGATTCCAATGGAAATAACCGGTAATCCACGGGCAATGCTTTTCTTCTGTTCTTCTGCCATTACCTTCCGTATTTCCATTGCGGCCTTGCAGGCATTGTATTCTTTTTTTGCCCCGGAAAAAAATGCCATCATTTCGTCTCCGACAAATTTATCCACATCCCCCCCGTTGTTCAGGATAATTTCTGTTTCCAGGTCAAGGTAATGGTTAAGGATAGAAACAACTTCCTTTGGAGGAAGGGTTTCACACAAACTTGTAAATCCCCTTATATCGGTAAACAAAAAACAAAGTTCCTTGCCGGTACTTTTCCTGGAATCTTTTTCTGCACTTCTTAAAGTGGAAGCCGAAATGTAAGGGGTAATCCCCCTTATAACGGTTACCATGTTTCCTATTTCCAGGGAAAGATCTTTGATTTCATCCCTCGTCTTTATTACATCATTGTAAATAAGGTTTTGTGGTGAAATCTTTGTGGAACCGCTCATCATTTCCGAAAGCGAATCGGAAGCTTTTCTTACATTAACCCTCAAAAACAAAAGTGGATTTACAATGTAGTCGGAAATAAAAAGAGTAAGAAGAATAGAGAAATAAATGAAAATTATCACAACCGTAAAAACGCAGACCTTAATCTGAAAGTAGGGATACATAAAAACTTCCTGTTTGTAAGTTACAACGGAAAACCCTACAAGCTTTTTTCCCTGGGGTCTGGAAAGGGTAACAGGATAAACAAATTTGCAGGTCTGGTTTTGGGAATCAAGAATAGGTTCCTTATTGTATGTTCCGTTTTCAAACCTTTTGATAAAATATGCAGCCTGCAAAGAAGTTATTTTCTTGTCTTCAGGGGGGATATTTTTTGGTGTTCCAGTTGTATAGGCCAAAACCCCGTATTCAGGAAATTCAGTCCCGTTGTCAATGTTTTCAAGGTAAATCTGTCTGGCAGAATCTGTAATAATAACATCTATTCTCAGAAAAGGAATCCCTGCAGAAGCATTCCCCGCCCTTTGGGAAGCAAAATAGGCGGCAATTTTATCATAACGGCCTTCGCTGGAATTATAAACCGAAGAAGTCTGTTCTGCCTGGATAGCCCCTTTGTCGCTGAGGGTTTCCACAAGCATTTTTTTGTAAGAGCTTAAAAGTATAAAGGCAAACAAAAAAAGGAGGATAAAAACAAGGCCTATGAGAATTACCAAAAGCTTTGTCTTTATTTTGTTCCTTTTTCCTGGTTTTTCTTCCTGGTTTTGGGAACGGCAATAGGTTTCGTAATCGATAAAATTTTCATTCCGGGTTCTTAAAAGGCGTATACCGTAAAGGGAGAAAAAAACATGGAGAATAAAAACAGAAATGATGCTGAAATAAACAGGAAAAGGCAGTTCCCGGAACCAGTTTATTGAATTTGCACAATGAATTAGTGGATTCAAATTTAAAAACAGCATTAAAGAGAGGGTTAAAAGAGCTGTTGAATATACCCAGGGAGTTTTTATTTTTTTATAGAAGATGGAAAAAACAAAAAAGACAGCAGAGAGGGGGACAAGGTAAACAAGAAAATAAAGAATCTGTGCTCCCGGGGCATAAAAAGCCTCCTTTGCAGAAAAAGGCAGGTTAAAGGGGTAAATCAGTGAAGAAGGTTCCTGCAAAAAAAAATTTACAGGAAACATTCCCGACGGAAGAAAAAACCAAATAAAACAAAAAACAGGTAAAAAAATCTTAAAAATCAGAATCTTAATTTTATTTTCAATCTTAAACATTTGCTGCACTTCCTTAATCGGAAATATTGGTAATTTAAGTCAGAATTTTAAACTAATGGCAACCTTTTAAACTCCGCATAATTATACTCTTGTAAAAAGGGGAATACAAGCATAATTTGTTTTATGGTTCGGAAAATCTAAACCCTTGGCGGCATGGAAGCCTTAAAAAAGTCTATTGAAAAAAAATATAAAGAGGTGTACTATTAACCGAATGCGTTGAGCGGGACGAGTAAGCAGACGGGAAGGCAACAGGAATAAAATCCAAGACTGAGAGATTTTTTGCCGGACTCTGCCCAAAACCACCCGTGAGCAGTTCTTGGAACCCTTTCCGGGCTTGTTGCTTTCCGGAATGAGCAGTAAAAGAACCGGATGCCCCCGAAAGAGGCGATGAGTGCCGTTTTTGTCATGAAAACGAGAAGTAAGGTGGTACCGCGGAAATAATTTCGTCCTTACGGAAAATTTATTTTCGGAGGTATACCATGAATCCTACAAACCAGTCAGCAGAAAAACTCCAGACAATCCGTCATTCCACAGCCCATATAATGGCAGAAGCCGTTACAAACCTTTTCCCCGGCACAAAATTTGCCATAGGGCCTTCAATTGATAACGGCTTTTATTACGATTTTCAGCTCCCTAGACCGATTACAGGAGAAGACCTTCCTGCAATAGAAAAGGAAATGAGGAAACTTATTTCCATGAACAAAAAATTTACCAGAAAGGTTGTTTCAAAGGCAGAAGCCCTGGAATTTTTTAAAGACCAGCCCTTTAAAAAAGAGTTGATAGAAGACCTGCCGGAAGGGGAGGAAATTTCCCTTTACGACCAGGACGGGTTTGTAGACCTTTGCCGGGGACCTCATGTGGAAAGTACAAAGGAGCTGAATGCCCAGGCCTTTAAACTCATGAAAACAGCCGGGGCTTACTGGCGGGGGGACGAAAACCGCCCCATGCTTACCAGAATTTACGGAACAGCCTGGGAAAAACCTGCCGAACTTAAAGAATACCTGGATATGCTCCAGGAAGCAGAAAGACGGGACCACCGGAAAATAGGAAAAGAAATGGATCTCTTCCACATAGATGATGAAAATCCCGGGCAGGTATTCTGGCATGCCAACGGCTGGAGTATGTACCGGATTCTCGAAGACTATGTAAGGGCCAAAATCAAAGAGGACGGTTATATCGAAGTAAAAACCCCCTTTGTAATGCCCCGTTCCCTTTGGGAAAGATCCGGCCACTGGGCAAAATACCAGGAAAATATGTTCATAACTGAAAGTGAAAAAAGAACCTTTGCCCTCAAACCTATGAATTGTCCCGGCCATATAGAAATCTTTAAGCAGGGTTTAAAAAGTTACAGGGATCTTCCCTTGAGAATGGCAGAATTCGGGTCTTGTACAAGAAACGAGCCTTCCGGAACCTTGCACGGAATAATGCGGGTCAGGGGCTTTGTCCAGGATGACGCCCATATCTTTTGCACCGAGGAACAGATTCCCTCCGAGGTGGCAAAATTCTGCCATCTTCTAAAGGATATGTACAAGGACTTTGGTTTTACCGAGGATAAAATCCTGGTCAAATTTTCCACCCGGCCGGAAAAAAGGGTTGGAACAGACGAAACCTGGGACAGGGCAGAAGGCGCCCTGGCAGATGCCTGCAAAAAAGCCGGATTAAGTTACGAGATTGCTCCGGGAGAAGGTGCCTTTTACGGCCCTAAACTGGAATTTACCCTGGTAGATGCCCTTGGCAGACAGTGGCAGTGCGGTACAATCCAGGTGGATTACCAGCTTCCTTCTGCAGAAAGGTTGAATGCCGAATATACCGGGGAGGACAATAACAAGCACCATCCTGTAATGCTCCACAGGGCTGTTCTCGGTTCCCTGGAAAGGTTTATAGGAATCCTTATCGAAAACTTTGCCGGGGCTTTTCCTGCCTGGCTCCATTTTAACCAGATGGAAATTATTCCTGTAGCCCCCGCCTTTAATGAATATGCAGAAAAAATCCTTAAAGAATTAAAGGAAAGGGGATTCCGGGTAACTGCAAACCTGGGAACAGACAGAATGAACGCAAAAATCCGCAAGGCCCAGGGACTGAGAATCCCCTATATGCTGATTTTGGGGCAAAAAGAAATGGAAGAAAACAAGGTTTCAGTAAGATACCGGGACGGAAGGCAGGAAACCAAAGACCTTCAGGACTTTATCAATTATCTTGAAACAAAGGTTACCACCCGCTCAGTAGAAATCTAGCCCGCAGCAGGATGTGTCCCAATTCAGCAAGGCAGAATAGGGACACAGCCCGCCGGTCTCATTGGCGGCTTTGGCATATAAAAAGCCCTGACTTACCAAAAGCCGTAAGCCAAAGCCCCAGACCGCCGGTTTCATTGGCGGCTTTGGCATATAAAAAGCCCTGACTTACCAAACGCCGTGAGCCAAAGCCCATAATGCCGGTCTATTGGCGGCTTTGGCACCTAAAAAACTCTGACTTATCAAACGCCCCAAGCCAAAGCCCCAGACCGCCGGTTTCCAAGGCTGCAAAATGCTTTTTCCGGGGGCTGTAGCCTAAATCCCCAAAAAAATAGTAAACTTTTCCCGGAGTAAAGGTAAAAATGAAAAAAATCGGGAAATTGACTTTTAAAAATTTCACTTTAAAAACCGCAAAAAAAGATATATATATTTTCGGGACATCAAAGCTTGGGCAGGGCATATACCGGGTTTTAACCGGCTCCGGGATAAAGGTTTCCGGCTTTCTGGATAACAACCCCAAAACCTATGCTTCCCCCCTTTTAGGATGCCGGGTTTGTTCCCCGGTGGAAATAAAACCCAAACAGAAAAAAACCTTTGTTATCATCGGAACAATATCATACCAGTGGGAAATAATGCAGCAGCTTTTAAGGGAGGGTTTTAAAAACTTTATAACCACCCCCCAGCTTTCAAGGATATTTCCTGAAATTCAAAAGGAAAACATGACAATAAGGGGTCTTAAAGAAGATTTGGCAAAAAATAAAAAGGAATATAAAAACTTTTACCGGCTGCTTTCCGACCGGAAATCAAAAAAGGTTTTAAAAACCCTGATGGCTTACAGAAAAACTTTCAATCCTTTCCTTTTTTACAAAATAAATTCCGGGGAAGAAAAACAGTATCTTGAATCCTTTGTACCCGACAGCCCTGTCCCCTTTGTTGACTGCGGAGGGTTTACCGGGGACACCCTGGAAAGATTTTTAAAATCCGGGAGAAAATATTCCAGGATTTATTTTTTTGAGCCTGACCCGAAATCCTTTGAAAAAGCCTGCCGGGATTTTTTCGGTGTAAAGAATATTGATTTTTACAACAAGGGGCTCCATTCCAGGGAGGTTAAACTCCTTTTTGACTCTGCCGGGGCATTAGGCTCCTGTGTTTCCGGGGAGGGAAATACGGTAATCAGCTGCGTAAGCTTGGATTCAGTAATACAGGAAGAAAGGGCATTTATAAAAATGGACATCGAAGGCTCGGAAAAATTTGCCCTGGAAGGTTCAAAAAGACTTATAGAAAATAATTCTGTTCTGGCTGTTTCCGTCTATCACCTTGCAGAAGATATTTGGAAGATTCCTTTAATAATAATGAATTTAAATCCGAATTATAATTTTTTCTTAAGGCATTACTCCGACATAAACACAGAAACAGTTTTGTACTGTATACCAAAAACAGGCTTTTAAAATTGAACCGGAATTTCCGGGGGGGTGTTTTACTGCTTCCGTATGGAAAATCAAAATACACTTTAAAATAA
Source organism: Candidatus Gallitreponema excrementavium (assembly GCA_017694795.1). Classification (GTDB taxonomy): domain Bacteria; phylum Spirochaetota; class Spirochaetia; order Treponematales; family Treponemataceae; genus Gallitreponema; species Gallitreponema excrementavium. Next base: position 3,618 of record JADIMM010000052.1, on the reverse strand, counting down.
AAACCGGTTCTTTAAATCTATATTCCGGGAATCATGCTTTCAAAAAAAGTCAGGTTTGTTTCAGCTTAACTTTTCAAGAAGCTCCGTGCATCCTTTTAAAATATCCTGAAAGGTTTCTTCAAAGTTTCCTGTGTACCAGGGATCCCTTATATCCCTGTCCATTCCTGCAAAACTCAAAAGGGGGTGGACCTTTGGACTGGATTCCAGATTCAGGAGCCTGTACAAAAGAAATGTGTTTGACCTGTCCATTGTGATTATGTAATCGAACTTTTCGTAGTCTTCCCTTGTTATCTGCCTTGCATAGTGCTTTAAAACCGGAAAGCCCTTTTCCCTTAGTTTTTCCCTTGTGCCGGGATGAACACCGTTTCCGATTTCTTCACGGCTTACGGCGGCGGAATCGATAAAGAACCGGTTTTCCAAGCCCTTCCTTTTTACAAGCTCTTTCATTACAAACTCTGCCATTGGGGAACGGCAGATATTGCCGTGGCAGACAAAAATTATACTGGTCATATTACCTCTTACGGGGGAAATTATAACAGAAAAACAAGTTTTATAACACCTGCAATAAGGGGGAAGGCCCCGTAAAAAATGGCGTCCGGTGTGGACGCCTTTTCTTTTAACAAACAGCCTCTGGTAAGGCTGCCCGGGCTTGGAATCCCCGTCAGACCTAAAGGGGGTGGTTAATGTTAATATGCTGGATAACAATATGAAAAACTTCCAGTTCCAACGAGTGAGACATTTTCCATACTCATGGCTTCATCATATATCAGATTCTCGCTTTGTAAATCAAATACAACTATCCTGTTCATGTCAGAACCGCTCAAATTGGATGATTCATTATAAACTTTACTAATCTTAAACCCGCCGTCGGCAATGTAGAGTTTTTCCGGTTTTACTGCAACAAAGCGGAGGGGGTTGTACAGTTTGTTTGCAAAAGGGTGCCCTTCGTTATTCTGCGGAAGGTGGCTCTCTCCATCTGTCCAGCCTGAAAGGGAGACCGCTTCACTGTTATTATCCATATATGCTGCATTGCGGATTTTATACAAAAAGCCCCGGGTTTCAGTCTGGTCATCGCGGCGCTGGCAGTACAGGAAATAAAGAGCCCCGTCCCTTGCTGTGGCATCGGTTATACCGTTTGTACTGGTATTATCACCCCATAAACTAGGAACACCTGGCTCTGTAAATTTAAAGCCGGTATCAGAAAGGGTTACGGTGTTTCCTTCTTCCTGAATGAAACCCCTCAGAAAGTAGTGATTTATACCTTGATTACCAAGATAACGTATAACAGCATAAAGGTTGTCGTCATCTACAGCCCAGTTTATAGAACCGTAGTTGTATGCACCAAATAACGGGGCTCCTTCAGTTATTTTACTATCAAGGCTTATTTTATAATACTTACCGCCGTAGCAAAGGATTCTTTCAAGTGGTTCAGCACCTTGTTCAGCTCTTTGTTCTTCATGGACAGCCCAGATTTTGTTTTTTGTAAAGTCCGTTCCTCCTGCCACCCACTGTGGAGTCTGGCTTGATGCTTTCAAGGGAATGGAATCTCCGTTTTCAGGAATTGTGTAACTGTTTCCAGGGGTGATAACAGCTCTGGTTGTATTTTCTATTGCGTCTCTTCCGGTAATCATGGTGCCGCAATGGGCTCTGGGCTGGCTTGCTGCTTCTCCTCCTCCTTCGATTTTTTCCCTTATATAGGGAAAACTCCGGGGCTGGAGATAAGAACAGGTTAAATTAGAAGTTTCTTGTGATTGTGATAATGTAAAAATCTGTTCCTTATCATCAGCAACCCCATAGAAGTTTTTGTTTAGAAAATCGTAGTAAACTACAGGGCTGGTACTGTAAAGTTCCAGGGTAAGGCTCTTATCTTTGGCAGTAATATTTTCTCGTACTGTTCTTGAGGAATAAAGGGCAAAGCCATGGGCATCAAAAAGCTCCAGGTTTGCTGTCAGGTTTGACCCTACCGGTATGTCATTTATCGTAAAAATTTTTGGAGAGCCTGAAATAGAATCGGTTTTTCCCAAGAGAAAGTCCTGGCAACCTGTAATCTTTGAAACCGGGATTATCTCTTCTTTTCCGTTCCAGGTCAGCTTAAAATAGGGTGCATAGGTGCCATTATCCTCCGGGGAGTAATACATAAAGGGTGTCAGGAGGTTTTCCAGGGTTTCACCGGGGATTTCCACTCCCAAGGTGGTGTTGTCCACTGGCCTCAAGGTACAGCCTGCAAAAAGGACAATGAGGGCAATAAGGTTTAAAACATTGACGGTTTTCTTCATTTTTTAATCCTCCGTAGAGCCGGTATTTTTTGTTTTGGAGTCCCGTGCCGGCTCCCTATGCACAGGTTCAAAATTTACCGATTGTATTATTGTATTATAGAAAGCTGGGGATAAACAATCCACCCGGTTATAAGTTTATAGCAGAATAATTGGTTTTTCAATTTGTAAACATATTTTGGGCGGTTTTTATGTTTTTTTCCCCCCATTCTCTGGTTACAAGGTTTTTGTAAAAGTCTTTTTTCTCCCCGGCAAGCTCTGTGTATTCCAGAATGGAATAAAGATGCCTTAAAAGCCTTTCCCAGACCGCTTTTTTGAGCTTTTCCTTAAGGTGGGAATCCATTGGCGTTTCCAAAAGGCCTTCGTCCTGCCCCTCCCTTTCCAGAAATTCAAAAATCATTGTAAAGACCCCGGAGGCCTCCATGAGGCGGTAAAAAGATTCTTCCTGGAATTCCCTTTTTAACGAGGTAACTCCGCTGCCGATTCTGTAAAGGTAGAATTCTTCTTCTATAATATGAAGACTTTTTGCATACTGCAAAACAAAAAAATTGAATAAAAAATCTTCCAGCATTGTCAGCCTGGTAAAGGGTAGGGCTGCCAGGGATTCTTCCAAAATAGAAGCGGAATAAATTTTACCCCAGACATAATAGGGGATGTGTTTCAGAACAAAACATTCCTCTGTTACGGATGGCAGGGGGCTTGGGGTTGGTTCCTCCGGTTCCTGATTTCCCCTTTCTTTAAAAGAACAGGCCCGGGAAAGGGGGAGGATAGGGTTACGCTCTGTAAAGGTCTTTATGTTTTCCGGGGTAAAATCTTTTGGAAAAAGGTATTCCATTCCAAACTGCAAAACATGGGGAAAGCCTGCCTTTTCATGTTCTTTCATTATTTTTTCCAGGGAAAATCCGTCCTTAAATTTGTCGTCTGCGTCCACAAAGGTAATGTAACTGCCCCGGGAAATTCTTGCCCCCACCCTCCGGCTTTCAAATAAGCCTAGGTTCCTGTTGTTCCTGTAAAAGTTAAAGTCTACAGGGCTTTTTTTGCCCTCCGGGGTACGGTAGGTTTTTATGAGTTTCCGGGCTTTTTTAAAGTATTCCTGCCCCCGGTTTGAACCGTCGTCTATTATAAGGGTTTCAAAATCCCGGTATGTTTGGGAAAGCAGGTTCAAAATCAGCTCGGGAAAAAACTCCCCGGGATTGTAGACACAGATGACAACTGACAAGGTGGGGTTACAGCTCATGGGTAGATTATAGCAGAAAAAGGGGAAAAGTCTACTTTTTAAAAAGTAGTCAAATATAAGGGAGAGGGGAAACCAACGCTTTCGATGCGTAGGTTTCCCCTCTCCCTT
>JADIMM010000051.1 GCA_017694795.1 Candidatus Gallitreponema excrementavium | reverse complement strand
AGCATTTCTAGCATTGGATCTTTTGCTGTTACAAAATCCAGTAGTTTATTTTCGAAAAATGTAGTATCCTTCTTCTTGGCCATTGTCTTTTCCTTTTTTGTTTGTTGTGGTAACTAACATTTTGGAATTTTCAATGGCTTTTTTCTACCCCAATTTGCGAACTTTATTGTACACTATCAATTATATTTTACCGGTTATAATTTTGCCAATAATATCAATTAAATTTGCTTTTCTCAAATTTTATGGTTATAATGGACATATGTACGATGATACAATTATTTCTACCAGTAAAATCGGTCAAAGACTGGACGCCATAGTAAAACATGAACAAGGCTCTTACCTTCAGTTCAATAATTCGAAAATCTCAATGACAAGCCAGATTACAATAGGGAGAGCATCGGATAATAGTGTTGTCATAGACAACAAACTGGCAAGCCGGCACCATGCAATGATTCAGCGCATAAAAGACGACTATTATTTAAGGGACTTGGATAGTACCAACGGAACACTGCTTAACGGACAGAAAATCCAAAGCGGAAAATACTTTAAACTTCATTCCGGTGATAAAATCACCATAGGAAAGACAGAACTTGTAATGAACTGATATGCCGGAACTGAATCAATTCCTTGATATTTTAAAGAGACATTCAATTCCCCAGGAAGAAAATTTCTCCCGGCTGCTGGGACAGACAATACATACTCTTTCCAACGAAGATAAAAAAACCAGACCCTGCAACAAAAACAAAAAACCCGGAGGCTTTGTTGATATTACACAAAAATCTCCTGCACACACAATCATCGTTCCTGATTTGCATGCCAGAGATGCCTTTGTTTTTAATCTTTTATCCACTCCCGTTTCCCTTCTAGGACTTGGCGAAAATAATAGTGAAGAAAATCCAGGAAACAATGTTCTAAACAGCCTGGATAACAGTTCCATAAAACTTGTTTTTCTGGGGGACATACTCCATTCCGAACGCAGGGGATATGAAAGATGGAATATGGCATTTAAGGAATTCTCCAACGGGAATATTCTTTCTTCCTACATGGAGGAAGAAATGATTGAAGGGCTGAACACCATGGAAATGCTGATGCTTCTTAAAGTGTCCTACCCTGAAAATGTACATATTCTAAAAGGAAACCATGAAAATATCCTGAATTCAAGTTCCGGAGGAAATTTTTCTTTTTACAAATATGCAGCAGAAAGTACAATGGTTACCGACTTTATGTACGAACGGTATTCCCCGGATTTAATTTTATCTTACAACACCATGGAAAACCTTTTTCCGTTGGCTTTAAAAGGTAATTATTTTCTCGCCTCCCATGCAGAACCAATGAGGCCTTACACAAAAAGGGAACTTATAAATTCAAATCTTAATCCCGAAACAATTTTTGGGCTTACATGGACTAGGGAAGGGGAAAGCCAGCCGGATTCACCGGATTTGATGCTGGGGGAATTTTTCCCTGATCCGCAAAAAACCCTTTATTTTGCAGGACACAGAACCATAAAGCAGGAATACATTCTCCGGGAAAATTCCCGTTTTATACAAATCCACAACCCTGACTATTATCAGGTCGGAGTAATCCCGAAAAACGGATTGCCTCCCGTTAATAAACTTATCAGGAGAATAAAGCAATGAGCCCTGTAACTGTCCGGGAAATCCCCCAATTCATTGGAAAATACAAAATACACTCCCTTATTGCCACAGGAGGAATGGGAGCTGTTTATAAGGCCATTCATCCTGATTTAAAAAGACCGGTAATAATAAAAAAGCTGGCAATAAAACGCAACAGTATGGTTTTGGAAAGGTTTAAAAGGGAGGCAAAAATACTTCTTGACTTAAACAATCCCCATATTGTTCATATGTTTGACTACTTTAAAGAGGGGACTTCCCATTATTTGGTTTTGGAATTTGTTGACGGAATGTCCTTGGATAAGCTCATAGAAAAGAAAAAAAATTTTTCAGAACAGCTTGCCCTTCTTATAACTCTGGATATAGCCCAAGCCTTAAAATATGCCCATGAACGGGGTATAATCCACCGGGATGTAAAACCGGGAAATATTTTACTTTCAAAACACGGTGAAGTAAAACTTGCAGACTTTGGTATTGCGGCCTCAGAGCAGGACAGAAGCAGCGAAGCCCTTAACGAAATTGATAAGGACAAAACCATAGAAAAATCAGGTATAGATCTTACCATGGCAGGTTCTTCTTTAGGAACTCCCTCCTATATGTCACCTGAGCAGTTTACAGTCAGCAGCCGGGTGGATAAGCGTACAGACATTTATTCCCTGGGTGTTATGCTTTATGAGCTTTTAACCGGAGAAAAACCTTTTAAAACAAAGGGATTAAGCCTTGGAGAAATACTTAATGAGAGGCAGAAAAGATTCCCCAATCCACGGAAAATCAAACCTAAGTTACCATTTAAACTGGTTCGGCTCATAAAACGGATGACAAAGGTTAAACCCGAAAAGAGGTTTCAGGATTTGCAACCTGTTATAAAGAGAATTAAAGCTTACCTTAAAAAATATGATACCCACCAGATCCGGGTTTCCATGGTAAAAGCCATGCTCACAAAAAAAACTGATGAACCTGAATACCCTAAAAAGAGGAATCCTTTTTTGCAGGTTACAGCCGGATTCTTACTTGGAGTCCTTATTATAGCCGGTGTTTATTATGCTTGGAAGAATGATGTTTTCTATAAAACTATTTTCCGTCCCTGGTTTTCTCCGGTAACCATAACTATTGAATTGCCGCAAAAAATTCTCAATTCTTCGGAAATGGTATACTCTATACTGATTTTCAAAGACGACAATGACGCCATGCCGGAAGTGAAAAGGGCAAGAAAAACTATGGAAACGGTGAATTCGGAAAAAAAGACATCTGTCACCTCCGGGGAGATTTGGCTTATGGACGGAAAATACAGGGCAAAAATCATGGCGGGCCCAAGAATATGGTGGAAATCTTTTTCTGTTGACGGGAAAAAACTTAATTTGTACCAGGACTTTGGTCGCATAAGGCCCAGAAATCTCAGAATATATACTTCTGCAAAAGATGCAAGAAACGGACAATCCCTGGCCGGGAAAGCCTATTTTTCTGTCCTCAAGGATAACCAGTGGGTGCTTTTATCTGAAAAAGTTATGGAAGATATATATTCCGGCACCGTATGGAAATTCAGGGCTCAGGCACCGGGATATAAAACAATGATTTATTCCCTAAGAATTGACTGGTACCAGGACGAGCTGATATTGGAAGCCATGTTGGAACCGGAGGAATAAGAACCTTATTAAATTTTCATATTCATAGCGGTTCTCACCAAATCAAGGGTTTCTCCGGCTTCTTTCCTTGCCCTATCAATACCTTTGAACAAGACAGATCTTATATACTCAGGATTCTTTTCAAGTTCAGCACGTTTTTTTCTCAAAGGCCGCAGATACTCATTCATTGCTTCGGTAAGTTCCTTTTTCAGCATACCGCCGCCACCGTCACCGATACGGTCTGCAATGGCCGCCGGGTCTTCTCCTGTACAAAGGGAAATAAGATTCAGCAAGTTGGCTACTTCCCCCCGGTTTTCCGGGTCGTAAGTTATGTGCCTTTCTGCATCGGTTTTTGCCTTTTTTATCAAGGCTGCTGTCTCGTCTTCTGTATTGCAAAGCATGATTGCATTATTCCGGCTCTTGCTCATCTTCTGGTTTCCGTCCAGGCCCTTAATCAATGGAGTCTTGCTCAATAAGGCTGCCGGTTCCGGGAAAACAGGCTGTTCCATCTTGTATTTTTCATTAAACCTTCTGGCAATGGTTCTGGTAATTTCCAGATGGGGAAGCTGATCTTTTCCTACAGGAACAACTGTCCCCCGGACAGCAAGAATATCAGCAGCCTGATGGACAGGATATGTGTACATTCCTGCATTTACGGTTTTTTTCCCGGAAGCTGCAATTTCTTCTTTTACTGTGGGATTTCTGTCCAGCTCGGAATTTGAAACCAAGGTCAAAAAAGGCAGTAAAAGCTGGTTCAACTCAGGGACATAACTATGGGGGAAAATGCAAAGATTTTCTTTTTCCGGATTAAGCCCTGCAGCGATATAATCGATTACAAGCTGTTTTGTGTTTTGTGAAATCTGGTCATAAGCATCATGATCAGTAAGAACCTGATAATCAGCAATTACGATATATGTAGGAACATTCATATTGAACAACCGTACCCGGTTTTGCAAAGAACCGAATAAATGGCCTATATGAAGCCTTCCGGTAGGTCTGTCTCCGGTAAGCACCTTGTATTTTTCAGGATGAAGTATAAGGTCTTCTTCCAGTTTACGGCTCCTTTCCAGACTGGCTTCGTAGGTTGTATATTTTATTGTATCGCTCATAACAAGTCTCCGTGGTTTTATATAGAAATAGTATATCATGAATAATAAAAAATCTATACCCGGCTTTTTCCGGAATACCAATCTTTTTTAAGTCCTGCAATCCAGAAAAAAACACCCCATTGGATTTTTAGATAAAAAACTTTAAAATATATTCTGAATGAATAAGATTGCTGTTGTTTCAATTCTCCTGGAGACTTCCCCCCAGGCATTGCCACTTGGAGGAGCCTGCGTAGCTTCTGCATTAAAAAAATACCTGGCAAACCGGGAAAACCACCCGGAAGTCCGGCTTTTAACATTCTCCATGGAGGGGAATCCTGCCCCTGAAACACTTGCAACCCGGATTTCAGAAAAAATCATGGGATACAACCCTGACATCTGCTGCTTTTCGGTTTATGTGTGGAACCGGGAGGTTTTTTCACGGATTGCCCGGCACCTTAAACAAAAGAGTAAAATCATAATTATTGCAGGAGGTCCGGAAGTTACAGCATCTCCCGAAAGTTTTTTCCCTGATCTTATAACCGGGGAAAACCTTTTTGATTCTGTTATTACCGGAGAAGGGGAAAAGACCCTTCCAAAAGTTATTGAATCATATATTAAAACCGGCAAGGCCGAAAGAATATATGCAGGGGAAGCACTACTTCCTGAAGAACTGACCAGCCCATATCTTGACGGCACAATCGACCCAAAGGAATACGGAGGGGTTTTGTGGGAACTGGCAAGGGGATGCCCATTTAAATGTTCCTACTGCTATGAATCAAAGGGAAAGAATACTGTTTCTCCTTTTCCCATGGAGCGGCTTGAAGCAGAAATTAAACTGTTCAAGAAACAGAAAATCCCCCAGGTTTTTGTCCTGGATCCCACATATAACGGGAATAAAAAAAGGGCTTTGGAAATCCTAAGACTTATAAAAGAAAATCTTCCTGAATGTTTCTTTTATTTTGAATGCCGCTCGGAGTTTATAGACAGGGAAATTGCCAGAGCTTTTGGAAAAATAAACTGTTCCCTACAAATTGGAATTCAAAGTACAAACCCGGAAACCTTGGCCAGTGTAAACAGAAGCTTTAACAAGGCAGATTTTGTAAAAAAAACCGGTATTCTTAACCGGGAAGGAATTATCTTCGGGTTTGACCTGATTTACGGCCTGCCAAAAGACAATCTGGAAAAATTTAAAGAAAGCCTGGATTTTGCCATAAGCCTTTACCCGAATCACCTCGAAATATTCAGGCTTGCGGTTCTTCCAGGAACCCGTCTTTTTGACGACAGTGGAAAATTCGGTATTGAATTTATGAATAAGCCACCCTATCTTATACTCCGGTCTCCCACATTCACCAGTAAAGACCTGGAAGCCGCAGAAAAACTTGCCCGGGCCTGTGACTTTTTTTATTCAAAAGGAAGGGCTGTTCCCTGGTTCAATTCCCTCCTTAAATTACTTAAAGTCAAAGCCAGTACTTTTTTAGAAGAATTTTACCGCTTTATGACAGAGGGTAAAAAGGATTCCGGCTTGAATTTTCACCCGGGTTCCTTAATAAATTCTCCCGCAAATTTTCAGCTGCCCCATAAAGAAATTGAAAAATACCAGGTTGAATTCGTCTGCAAAATCCTTGATTTAAAAAAACTTGGCAAATACAAAAATCTGGTGACAGACATTATCAGGATAAACGGCGCTGTTTCCAGAATAACAGGAGAAGGGGAAGAAAGCATCCTACGCCTTTCCTATCATCCCGAAAAACTTTTAAGCCCCTATTCCACTGATTTTAAGGCCTTTTATTCTGCCTTTCCACAAGAAAGATGCTCTGTAAAGATTATAGAAACCCGGCAGGGCCCGGACTACCGGATTCTTAAATCTTGATTTAAAGCTCATACTTTACCGTAAGATAAAAAAAATAATTTCTCGGTAAAACTTTTTCTCCGGTGTTTTCAGGGGATTCCGGATTACCCGGATTCGGCACACCGGGAAATTCCCCGGCATTAAAAAGTGGAAATATTTTTTCTACAAGAGCCAGGGCTGCCTTATCAAGAATTTCACTTCCGGAACTTCTGCCTATTTCAGCTTTAACCAGCCCGCCCCCCTCATTAATCAAAAGTATTAACCCGATAGAGCCTTCAATTTCCCTTTTTAATGCCCGCCCCGGATAGGTTTTGTTTTCAGAGATTTTCCGGTCAATTTCCTTCCGGAATTTTTCCGGCAGGGAATTGAAATCCGGTGCCAAGGCAGGATACCAATCCCCAAAAGCAAAGTTCATCAAAAACAGACCTAAAAAAAGAAATGCACTTTTTTTCATAATTTAAAAACTGTAGGATATTCCTGCCTGGAATTTAAAGGGTTCCCCGGGATAAACATAATGAATACCTCCGGAATAAAGGGCGTATTCAGCATATGAAATATTAAGAATATTGCTTAAAGAAACATTAAACCTTAACCCTTCCAAAAAAGGAGTTTTCCAATCGAGGGAACAATTCCACAAGGGAAGAACAGGAAGTTTTCCCCCTTCATTGCTTTTATCCCCGGAAGCATATTTTGCCCCGGACAGATTAAAATCTGAAACAAGGGTAAATCCAAAAGGCAGAAAGGCAGAAACCCCTGCAGTAAATTTATAAGGGGATAAATTGGGAATAAATTTCCCCTTGTTTTCACCGGCGGCAAATCTTCCGTCTGTATAATTAAAACCGCTTGTAAAAGTAATCAAGTCCCCAATATTATAATTTAAATTTATGTTACCCCCTGCCCTTCTTGTTTTTTCATAATTTTCGTTGGTTCCTGGATAAGTCAGGGGATTATAAACATAGGCTATTTCATCCCTCATCAGGGTATAAAAACCGTTAAGGATAAGACTGAAATTTTCTGTAAACGAGATTTTTCCCCCGGCTTCAAAACTATAGCCTTTTTCACTTTTAAGGCCGGAATTAAATCCGTCTCCCCAACCTGTCAAAGCCGCCTTTTCGTCTATAAAGGGAATACGGTACATTGTTCCGGCTTTTCCATACAGTTTTCCATAATTTCCCAGTAAATACGAGATGCCTAAATCAAAGGCCGTATTTGAATAAAAATCCCTGCTGTTTATTCCGCTGCTTTCTTTTTTTGCCGAAACTGCCGTTCCGTCCCATCTTCCTCCAAAATCAAAAACCAAATAATCACCCAAGTTAAGGATTCCGAGAACATAGGGGGAATAAGAAAACTGGTTCATATCATAATCAAAAAGTAAAAGATTCCTTTCTATATCGCTGTAACTTTCCCCTTCATAAACAACTCCCGTAAAATCAAATCCTGCCGAAACAGTATAATCCAATATATTGTTTTTTCTGTACAGTTTAAAAACCGGGGAAGAACTTATCTTGTGGAAACTGTAGTCGTTAAAACCACCATAAGATATAAAGTCAAAACCTCTTTCCTTAAAAGAATAGGTAACCGGGAAATCAAAATCCAAGGAATCCCCCTCAAAGGAAAGTCCCAGCCTGCCGGTATAAGACCTTTCCCTTCCGGTATCCTCCTTATTTATCCCAAGGGAAGGGGTACTTTCAAATTGTTCCATGGAAATTGAGCCAGGCAAACCCCTTTTCCAGTCACCGAAATTAAATGACAAATTTCCCGTAAGCCAAGAATTAAAATCCCAAAAACCTTTTAATCCGGCAACGATTGAACGGCTTTTTGAATTTTCCCTGTACCCCTCTGTTCTGTTAAAATTTAAAAAAACACCAAGGGAAGAAGTCTCGCTCCCAAAAGAAAAATCCCCTGCCCCGGTAAAGGCTTTAAAGGAACCGGACTGTGCCAAAATCCCGCCGGATATTTTTTCGGGATTTTCCCTGGTATAAATTTTTATTACTCCGCCTACGGCACCGTTACCGACCTTTGAGCCACAGTTCCCGTCATAAACTTCTATCCTGCTTATTATAGAAAGTGGATAAGCTGATAAATCCGGACTTGTCATATCCGGGTTATTTTCTGATACCCCGTCCACTATAACCTGCACCTGGCCAAAGGGATTATCCCCCCCGGCTCCCCTCATGGAAATTACCAGGCTCCCATTCCCTGCTGTTCCGCTGGAAATCTGGATACAGGGAATCTGCCGCAGAACTTCCTCCAAAGATGTTTTGCCGGATTTAACAATATCCTCCCGGGTTATAAGATAAGCCAAGCCGGAAGAATTCAAATCCCCGGAAATCTGCCCGGAACCTTTTACAACATAAAGGGGGCTTTCTTCCTGGGGAAACAAAAAATAAACTGAAAAAAACAAAATAAGAAAAGCGGACAGAGATCTCCTGTCCTTAAAAAAATGAGCCATAACTTCCTCCTCGGGTCGTATGTAAAATGATACCGGGTCGTCTTCTGGCTCGCTTTTAATTACCTGTTACAGTAAATCCTTTTTACAGGACAGCTTACAGCGGCGGGACCGCTCCTGATTCAAACAGGATTCCGTTACCCGGATTTTGTAATGATATTAAATGTTCAGGATTTATCCAAGGGCAATATCAAGAACCATCATCAGCACAAAGCCCCCTGCAAATCCCAAAATTCCGCAATTGGAATGCCTTCCTTCCTGAAGATTGGGAATCAGTTCTTCCACCACAACATAAAACATGGCTCCGGCTGCAAAAGAAAGAAGATAAGGCAGAACGGGAACAAAAAGGCTTGTTAAAAGAATGGTTAAAACAGCAGCAATAGGTTCCACAATACCGCTTAAAGCACCGTAAACAAAGGCCCTTAACTTTGACATTCCTGTTGTACGCAGGGGCATTGAGATTATTGCCCCTTCCGGGGAATTTTGAATCGCCAGGCCGATTGCCAGGGTTAAAACCCCGGCAGAAGACATATATTCAGATCCGGAAAGAAGTCCTGCAAAAACCACACCTAAAGCCATACCTTCCGGAATGTTATGGAGGGTTACTGCCAAAACCAGCATAGTAGATTTTTTCCAGGAAGATTTAAGACCTTCCGGATCGTCAGAATTTGCGTGGAGATGGGGGATAAGAATATCCAAACCCAAAAGGAAAAGAATCCCGATTATAAAACCTGCAGCAGCCGGAACCCATTCTATAAATCCCTGGGCTTCGCTCATGGAAATCGACGGTAAAAGAAGTGACCAAACAGAAGCCGCCACCATTACCCCGGAAGCAAAGCCCAGCAAAGTTTTTTGAATTCTGGGATGCAGGTCATTCTTTAAAAAGAAGACCATCCCTGACCCGATTGCCGTTCCTGCAAAAGGAATTAACAAAGCATAATAAAGATAATTCATTTTATGATACCTCTATTTTTAATTACCAAAAACTATTTTTGCATATTTTACCGTTTCCATGGCATCTTTTCCATAGAAATCAGCACCAATCATTTCTGCGTACTCCGGAGTAAGCACCGCCCCCCCAACACAGACCTTGCACCAGGGGGCCTCTTTTCTCAAAAGCCGGATTGTCTCCTCCATGGCAGGAACTGTTGTGGTCATAAGGGCACTCAAACCCACCAGCCTGATTTTATTTTCAAGACAGGCTTTGAGAACTGTTTCCGGCGGAACATCCTTCCCTAAATCCAAGACCTGGTATCCATAATTTTCCAGAATGATTTTTACAATATTCTTTCCTATGTCATGAATGTCACCTTTTACCGTAGCAAGAATAATCCTGCCTTTAGGGTCTTTATTTTCCCCGGACAAGGCTAGATTTTTCTTGATAATATCAAAAGCAGCCTTAGCTGCATCTGCACTCATTAAAAGCTGGGGAAGATATATTTTCTTTTCTTCAAATCCTTTTCCAACATAATCAAGAGAGGGTATAAGGACCTCATTTATAATGGCAAAAGAATCTTCTTTTTCCAGCAAAGCTCTGGTTTTTTCGCCGGCCTTTTCTTTAAGCCCCTTTATAATATAATACTGAAGTGAGTCCTGCTCATAAGGAATTTTTTCCCCTCCCCCATAGTCTTTGCTCCCGGGAATTGGGCATCCATTCCCGGAAACGGCAGCGGAATTATCCGGCAAGGTTTCCACAAAACTTATATACCCTGAGCAATTACTGTCAAATCCTTTCAAGGCACAAAAACATTTGTAGGCTTTTTGCATTTCCAGGCTGTCAGGATTCATAATTGCACTGCTGAGTCCATCTTCCAAAGCCATAGAGAAGAAAGAAGAAGTTATAAAATCCCTTTTAGGAAGCCCGAAGGAAATATTAGAAACACCCAAAATTGTATTGAGCTGCAATTCTTCGGTAATTTTTTTTACGGCTTCCAAGGTAACGGAGGGAGAATTACTGTCGGAACTCACAGCCATTGCCAGTGGGTCGATTATAATATTTTTCCCTTCAATCCCGTATTTTTTTGCCTCTGCCAGAATTTTTCCGGCAATTTTGATTCTTCCAAGAGCAGTATCCGGAATTCCGTTTTCATCCAACGTTAGAGCAACAACAACACCCCCGTATTTTTTCACAAGGGGAAAAACAGCATCCATTGTTTCCTGTTTTCCGTTTACTGAATTTACAAGGGCCTTACCGTTATACAATCTCAGTCCCGTTTCCATAGAAGCGATATCAGAAGTATCAATTTGCAGGGGAACATTAACCACACTTTGAAGCTCTTTTACAACACTTGCCATCATGGCTGCCTCATCTATTTCCGGTAAACCTACATTTACATCAAGAATATCGGCCCCTTTGTTTTCCTGACTTATTCCCTGTTCCAGAATATAGCCTATGTCGTTGTTCCTAAGAGCTTCCTTGAATTTTTTCTTTCCTGTAGGATTTATCCGTTCCCCGATTAAAACCGGGGGATTCTTACCGTAAATTTCTCCCTGTCCTATAAAAACGGTTTTTATTCCGGAAGACACCATGGAAAAATTTTTATGTACCGGATTTTTAAACCTGATTCCTTCCAGTGCATTTATCATTTTTCCGATATACTCCGGAGTTGTACCGCAGCAGCCTCCAAGAATATTTCCCCCGGCTAAGGCAATTTTTACCATTTCTTCTGCAAAATCTTCCGGGGTAACATCGTAAACTGTTTTTCCATCCCGGGAACAGGGTAACCCTGCATTGGGATTTACAATTACCGGAAGCTGAGAAAACCCGGAAAACACAGGTATTAACTTCTCCATTTCTTTTGGCCCCAAGCTGCAGTTTATCCCCAGGGCAGAAACACCCAAACCTTCCAAAAGGGAAATCATTTCCAAGGGGGAAGAACCACTGAGGGTCTGTCCGTTTTGGTCATAAACATTTGTTACAAAAACCGGAACAGGTTTTGTTCCAAGAGTTTCAAAGGCTTCTTTTACTCCTAAAACAGCAGCCTTAGTCTCGTAAGAATCATTCATGGTTTCTATAAGAATTCCGTCAACTCCGGTTTTAATACCTGTAATTGCCGTAGTCTTAAAAATTGACAGGGCTTCTTCAAAATCCAAATCCCCTAAAGGCCTTAACAGTTTTCCCAAAGGGCCTATATCCAAAAAAACAAAATGTTTTCTTTTTTCAGGGGAAAGCCCTTTTAACACAAAATCTGTCTTTACAAGTCCCTGTTCCACCTGGAAAACAGCTTTGCGGGCATTTGCAATTCCTGCAGAAATTATTTCCTCCAAAGTTGCCGGATCCGGGAATTTAAGGCTGTTGGCTCCAAAAGTATTTGTTTTAAGAATATTTGCACCATGGAGAAGATACCCGCAATGAATACTGATTATTTCCTCTCTGTGGGTTAAATTCCAAGTCTCGGGCAGTTCTCCGGGAACCAGCCCCTTTGCCTGTAATAGAGAGCCCATTCCACCGTCAAAAAAAATAAAATCTTCTCCCAAGAGTTTTTCCAAGTCTCCGCAATTACTCATCTTTCTGTTTCCTTTTTTTCCAGCCTATAAAGGCTGTAACAGATTTTTCAGGTGCCATAACCAGTGTGTCCATAAGAGTCAACCCGATTTTTTCCGGCTTTAAAAACCCGAAAAAAATTTTTTGGGTTTCCAGGCTTAAATCACCATACCCGGGGCTGAACCGGGGCCTGGTTTCATACCCTAAGCTGCCGGCCCTTTCATTAATAAGAAGATTTAATTTTTCTATCACCTCTTCTATGAACATAGCCCCGGCAGCCTGGTATATTCCGGATAGACCGGCATTAAACCTGGAAGTTTTTTGAATAAGCCTGTCTATCCTGGGACCTATGGTTCCGGCAACAAGGGTTGCCTTTGAGCAGTCTTTAAGGTTTACTGCCAAAGAAGAACTTGCCACGGCAAAGTTTTCAAAAAATATATTATTTCCTTCTGTTTTTTTTATTTCCTGCTCCCCGTAAACAACAGCAGGAAGAATAAGAGCCTGAACTTCCCTTATTCCTTTTTCCACAAGTTCTGCGAAACCAGTATTTTTCTTTTTGAATAAAGGTAAATCCAACAAATCCTTTGGAGAAACACCAAGGTATCTGTATACTTCTTTTTCTACAGGAATAATATCCAGATTTTTAAACCGGATTATACTTACTGTTTCCAAGGGATTTAACACTTTCCAATCCTATTTTATAAGGGATTTAAGATTTTTCTGAATTTCCCTGGCAACAAAGGGATTGTTCATTGAATAAACATGGATTCCATTTATTCCGTTGGCCAGCAAATCAATAATCTGGTCTGTTGCATAGGCTATCCCGGCCTGGGTCATGGCCTCTTTATCCGTTCCCCACTTGTCCACAATGGCCTTAAACCTCGCCGGAAGAATTGTCCCGGAAAGCCTGCAAATTCTTGATATTTGTTTACCGTTTGTAACCGGCATTATTCCGGCAACAATGGGGACTGTAATTCCGGCCTCACGGATTTTATACATAAAATTATAGAGGACATTATTATCAAAAAACATCTGGGTCGTTAAAAATTGGCAGCCGGCATCAACCTTCTTTTTTAAATTCAGTATATCTTCCCGGGAATTTTCCGATTCTGGATGTCCCTCCGGATAACAGGCCCCTCCAATACAAAAGCCCCCAAAGTCCCTTATTTCCTTTGTTAAATCACTGGCATATTTATAGTCAGGGTTTTCCACAACCATCCCCTCTGGAATATCACCTCTTAATGCCAGAATATTTTCTATTCCTTTTTCTTTTAATTCCTGCAATTTCTGCCTGATTAAGTCCTTTGTAGAAGAAATACAGGATAAATGGGCAAGGGCTGTTACCCCGGATTTTTTCTGGATACCTTCGGCAATAGCTACGGTGTGGGAACTGGTTCCTCCACCTGCCCCGTAAGTTACGCTCATAAAAGATGGTTTCAGCTCTGAAATTTCGGTTATTGCATTCTGGACAGATTCAAACAAAGCATCGGTTTTTGGAGGGAAAACCTCAAAGGAAAGACTGGGTTTTTCACCCTTTAGAATATCAATTATTTTCACTTTTTCCCCCGTTTTTTCAGTAAATGATAAATCACTTCAATATATATTTTTTATTGATTACTTTCAACCTTAAAATACAATGGTACTATAAGTAAAATAAAGACTTAAAACCAAAAATTATGATATATTTTAGGCTGGAGGGCTTATGAAATTCAAATTTTTATCTTTGATTTTCCTTTTTATCTTTTGCCTTAATTTTATGTACGGAAAAGAGCGGCAGAGAATCATTTCCCTGTCCCCTGCAGGTACGGAAATTATATTTGCATTGGAGGAAGGAGAATCCCTTATCGGGAGAACTGATTTTTGTGATTATCCGCCAGAAGCCCAATCCGTTCCCTCAGTAGGAGGTTTTGACGGAAAAACAATCAGTCTCGAAAAAATAATTGCTATGAAACCCACAGGAGTTTGCCTAACAGACGGAATGCACAATCACTTGGAACTTCCCCTCCGGGAACTGGGAATTGAAACATGCCTTTTAAAAGGAAGTAGCATCGAAGACATTTACCAGGGGATTATTTCCGTTTCAACCCTTCTCAAAGTCCCTGAAAAAGGTGAAACTTTGGTGGAAAAAATAAAGGCTCAGGTTAACTCTGTTTCTGTCAATAAAGCAACTTCAAGACCTAAAGTTTATTACGAAATTTCTTCAAACCCCTATATAACCTGCGGCAAAGGCTCTTTTTTGAACGAAGTAATCAAGGCCGCAGGGGGAATAAACTGTTTTGAAGACTCCGGTTCACCCTATCCTGACATAAGCCCGGAAGCAATCATTCTTGCAAACCCGGATGTAATAATCTATCCCATATACTCTGAAAAACAAAACCCTGAAAAAATTTTAGCCGAAATTATCAGCCGTCCGGGCTGGAATTTAATCAATGCTGTAAAAAATGGCAGGATAATATTTATAGACTGCAATTTAGCAGAAAGGCCTGGTCCCAGAATCGGAGAGGGAATTTTATTGCTGAATTCCGGGTTATATGAAAACTGAATCCAGTCTCCTTTATTTTAAAGCCGCCGGCTTATGTGTTTTTTTAATTTTTTCCCTTGTGTTTTCAATGTTGGCAGGAACAGAAAAGATTCCTGCCGGGGATTTTTTTCCTGCATTAATAAATTACAATCCTGAGGATATTTATTCGGTAATATTGTTTAAAATCAGGCTTCCACGAACCCTTACTGCCGCAGTCTGCGGACTTCTTTTGGGAGGAACAGGGGCTATCCTGCAGGGTTTTTTCCGCAATCCACTTGCAGATTCCGGTGTACTGGGACTTTCCTCCGGTGCCGCCTTAGGCGGGGTTATCGGTTCTACACTTATTTCCACAAGCATTGGGCAGTACACTTTTGGAGGAATCAGTACAATAAGCCTTTCAGCATTTGCCGGAGCCCTTTTTTGTGCAATTATACTCTTGTTTTTTTCCCGCTCCGGCAGAAAAGGGAACGGAACAACACTGATACTTGCAGGTACTGCAATATCCGCAATTTTCACAGGACTTACATCTTACATCCTGCTTTTGAACACCCGGGAGCTTTACAAGATGTTTATGTGGACATTGGGTAGCTTTAACGGTAAAGGCTGGAACGACTTCTTTTTTATCCTGCCGGCGGCCTTTGCTGCCATTGGAATAATGATTTTTCTTTCCTTTAGGCTGGACATCCTGATTTCCGGGGAAGAAAAGGCTGTTTCCCTTGGAATGAATTTAAAAACAACTACCTCCCTGGTTTTAATTGCCGGAAGCCTGGGCACAGCCGCAGCAGTTTGTGGGGGAGGAATCATCGGATTTATCGGCCTTACAGCCCCCCACATTACCCGGAGGATTTTTTCTTCCAGACACCGGATTCTAGTACCCCTTTCCATGATTACCGGCAGTATACTTATTTTAGTTTCAGATTCCCTTTCCAGAATTATTGCCCCACCCTCGGAAATACCCTTGGGAATCATTACATCCCTTACCGGGGCTCCGGTTTTTATCTGGATTTTACTTTCTTACCAAAGGAAAGACAAATATGGAAACTGAAAAACTTTTGGTATGCAATAACTTTGAAATCACCCGTATTAACGGCAGAAAAGAAAAAAAGATTGTTTCAGGATTTTCGGCAAAACTTTTTCCGGGAACCTTAACAGCCTTATGCGGCAAGAACGGCTCCGGTAAAACCACCTTAATTAAGGCCCTGGGAGGAATAAACCTTTCTGAACTGAAAATAAAAAACGATGGTTATTTTTACGGGGACAAAAACCTTAATCTGTTGCCTGCAAGAGATTACAGTAAAACATTTTCAACCCTTTTTCAAAATGAAGAAAACGCCTGGAATTTTTCTGTTTACGATTATATTCTAACAGGAAGGTTTCCCCACACAAATTTTAGCGGTTTTTATTCCCAAAAGGACAAAGCACTTACAGAACAGATTATTTCAGAATTAAGGCTTTCTGATTTGGCAAACGAAAAAATATTCAATGTTTCAGGAGGGGAATTTCAAAAAGCAAGAATTGCACGGGCCTTGGTTCAGGAACCAAAAATCTTATTACTGGACGAACCTGACGGAAATCTTGATATAAATGTTCAGTCTGAATTTTTTAAATTGCTTTTAAAAACAATAAGTGAAAAACAAATCTGCTGTCTGGCTTCACTCCATGATTTAAACCAAGCGGCCTTGTATTCCCATCAGATTATTCTCATCTCAAAAATAGATGATAAGGAAACCCAGGTGTTTTTTACAGGAACTCCTGAGGAAATCATAAATAAACAAAATATTGATTTGGTTTACGGGACAGACTGCGAAATCTTTATTCATCCTATACATCATAAGCCCCAGGTTTCTCTTAAATAAAAACTGTGCTATACTGGTTTTGTCAAACTATGGATAGAAAACTTTTTTTACCTGTTTCCCGGAAAGATTTAGAAGAACGGGGAATTTCCCAACCGGATTTTGTTTTTGTCTCCGCAGATGCCTATGTTGACCATTCTTCTTTTGCCGCTGCAATTTTAGGAAGGCTCTTAGAGTCCAAGGGATACACAGTAGGAATTTTAAGCCAGCCGGACTGGAAAACCCCGGAAGCATTTAAAGCCTTAGGAAGACCCAGGCTCGCTTTTTTAGTAAGCGGCGGAGCCATGGATTCCATGGTTTCAAACTATACGGCAAACAACAAACCCCGCTCCACCGATGCCTACAGCCACGGAGGAATCAAAGGCGCCAGGCCGGACAGGGCTGTTATAACCTATTGCGGAAAAATCCGGGAGGCTTTTAAAGATGTGGACATAATAATTGGTGGAATCGAAAGCAGCCTGAGAAGATTTGCCCATTATGACTACTGGTCAAACACTGTAAAACATTCTATCCTACTTGATTCAAAAGCGGATCTTTTAATCTACGGAATGGGGGAACACCAGATAATTGAAATCGCCGGCCGCCTGAACCAAGGGGAACGGGCAGCCCGAATCCGGGATATACCGGGAACCTGTTGGAGAACCGGTAAAAAAGAAGAATTGCCGGAATTTTATTCAGGTAATTCCGGTGGGAAAAAAAAGAGCATCTTCCTTCCATCGTTCCAGGAAGTTTCAGAAAAAACCCCGGAGGGCAAAATAAAATTTGCCCGGTCTTATTTGATTCAGGAACAGAACACAGACAGCATTTCCGGAACCGTCTTAATCGAGCAGTCGGAAAACAGGTTTGTAGTACAAAATCCCCCCTCACCACCCTTAACCCGGGAAGAATTTGATTTTGTTATGGAACTTCCATATACAAGACAGTGGCATCCGGATTACGACATTCCGGCAGAAAACGGCAAAACCGGCATTCCTGCCTTGTCGGAAGTAAAATTTTCCCTTGTCAGCTCCAGAGGCTGTTTCGGAGCCTGCAGCTTTTGTGCAATAGCCTTTCATCAGGGCAGAAGAATCCAGAGCCGTAGCCATGAGTCCCTGGTAAGAGAGGGGACGCTTCTTACAAAGCTGGATGACTTTAAGGGGTATATTCACGATGTTGGAGGGCCAACCGCTAACTTTAGAAATGATGCCTGCGAAAAACAAAAGGAACATGGAGCCTGTAAAAACAAAGACTGCCTTGGTACAAAACCCTGCAAAAACCTAAATGTCTCCCATAAAGACTATGTCTGTCTTTTAAGCAAAATAAGGAAAATTCCAGGTGTAAAAAAAGTTTTTATCAGAAGCGGAATCCGTTTTGATTACCTCATGCTTGATAGAGACAAAAGCTTTTTTTATGAATTGTGCAGGAACCACATCTCGGGACAGTTAAAAGTCGCCCCGGAACATGTAAATGATTATGTTTTGTCCCTGATGGGAAAAAGCAGCCATAAAGTCTACGAAGAATTTAATGAAGAATTCAAAAAGATAAATTCAGAACTGGGTAAAAAACAATATCTTGTCCCATATTACATAGCAGGACATCCGGGGGCCGGACTTAGCGAAGCCCTGGAAACAGCCCTTTATCTAAAAAAAACAGGCTTTGTACCGGAACAGGTTCAGGATTTTTATCCCACTCCGGGAAGCCTTTCCACAGCAATGTATTACACAGAGCTTAATCCCAAAACCATGGAAAAAGTTTATGTAGCCAAGGGAGAAAGGGAAAGAAAACTCCAAAGAGCTTTGTTGCAGTTTAACAAGAAAGAAAATTTTTCTTATGTAAAAGAAGCCCTGGAAACATTAGGAAAAACCCACCTTCTTAAAGAGCTTACAGGAATAAAATATGAAAAAAGAAAAAATAGTAAATGATCTTTTTAAATTACAGGATTTAAAATACCGGGATTTTCAATCAAGGCTGATTCCTGATATACCTAAAGAAAAAATCATCGGAGTAAGGACTCCCGGTTTGAAAAAGTTTGCAAAAGCCCTGGCAAAAGAAGAAGACATTTACAACTGGAATTCAGACTTTGTCCTATTTAATGATTATTATTTTTATGAGGAAAAAAACTTAAAAGCACTTTTGATTTCCATCATCGGAAAAAACAGCTTTGAATTCACTATAAATGAAACAAAAAAATTTCTTCCTGTTGTAGACAACTGGGCAACCTGTGATTTGTTCTGCCCGGCCGCTTTTTCCAAAACCCCGGATAAAACATATGCAGAAGTTTTATCGTTTTTAAAAAGCACAGAAACATTTACCGTAAGGTTCGGTATAAGAACGCTAATTTCTCTTTTTACCGGAGAGAACTATTTTTTGTATAAACCGGAAGATTTTAATACCACAGGAGATTTGGTGGCTTCCATAAAAACAGACCAATATTACATAAACATGGCAATGGCCTGGTATTTTGCAGAATTACTTGTTAAACATTTTGATGAAACAATTTATATCCTTAAAGATAAAATGCTGTCAAAAGAAGTTCATAATAAAACCATACAAAAAGCCGTAGAAAGTTTCAGAATAAGTCAGGAAAACAAAGCTGTTTTAAGAAAATTAAAAATCTATTAAAGTTTATAATTTGGAATGGAGGAAAGAATGAAAAAACTGTATTTTGAAACGGACAGCCTTGATAAAAATGCAAGGGAAATGTTTTTGCTAACAGAAGACATTATGATGGAAAATGCGGCCTCCGGCATTGAAAAAATCATACATAAAAAAACAAAAGGCAAACCGGCTGGAATTTTAATCCTTACAGGAAGCGGAAACAACGGAGGGGACGGATATGTTCTTGCACGGAAGCTTTCACAAAGTCCATATAAAGTTTCTGTCCTTAAAGTTTTTGAACCAAAAACCGAAGCTGCAAAACTCCAGCACCAAAGAGCTGTTTCTGCAAAAGTCCACTTTGTCCCTGGTTTAATAAAAAGTGACATAATTGTAGACTGCATTTTTGGAACAGGGTTTCACGGGGAAATACCGGATGAAGCAAAAAAAATAATTAACAAGGCAAACAAAAGCAAGGCTTTTAAAATTGCCTGCGATATTCCCTCCGGAATGGACAGGAATGGAACAATAAAAAACCTTTGCTT
This sequence comes from Candidatus Gallitreponema excrementavium, assembly GCA_017694795.1. GTDB lineage: Bacteria > Spirochaetota > Spirochaetia > Treponematales > Treponemataceae > Gallitreponema > Gallitreponema excrementavium. The sequence continues at coordinate 1,888 of JADIMM010000051.1, read as the reverse complement.
TAAAAGTGATATTACGGTAACAATGGGGGCTTTAAAAACTGCATTGTTTTTAAGTCAGGCAAAGGATTACACAGGTAAAATCATTTTACAAAACCTGGGAATAAGTTATGAAAACTTTACCAACAACGCCCCGGTAACTCCCCAGGCTTTTTTATTGGAGAAAAAGGACTTGCAACTCCCTGTACGGAATAAAGAAAATCAACACAAGGGAAATTTCGGACATGCACTTTTTATTTCCGGTGAAAAAGAAGGGGCTTCCCATCTTGCGGGATTAAGTGCCTCAGCCTTTGGATGCGGAAAAGTCTCCATATTAACGGAAAGAGAGATAAATAATTTTAAACCGGAGCTTATGTACACCCGGGAATTACCACGGGATATTTCTTCTGTTGGAATCGGAATGGGGCTTGGCACAAATGAAACCGCATTTGCAAAGGGAAACAATATTTTCAGCCAAATTATAAACAAACAATCCCTTCCTGTTGTTCTTGACGCAGATATTTTTTACAACCCATATATCAAGGATTTTCTGTTGAATCATAAAAAAATAATCCTCACCCCCCATCCAAAAGAATTTGCCGTACTTTTAAAAAATACCGGAGTAATAAAATCTTTTGGGAACGAGTTTTCAATTTCTGAAATATTGGAAGATCCCCTTACACCTGTCAGTGCTTTTTGCAATGTATTTAAAGACTCAATTCTTTTATTAAAGGGTGCAACCCAGATAATTTCATTTTACAACAAAAAAGAAAATAAACCTGAAATATTAATCAACCCATTAGGTTCTGTTTCCCTGGCAAAGGGTGGCTCCGGTGATATTTTAACAGGTTTAATCTGTTCCCTTCTTGCACAGAATTATAAACCCTTAGATGCCGTTACAAATGCCTCTTTGGCATTAGCTCTGGCTTCAAAAAAAATAAAAAATACTTTTGCTTTAACTCCGGAAGATTTGATTGTAAATATTAAAACTTTATAACTCAAAATTTTTTTAAAATAAACAAATACTCATAAACATAAATGTTTCTTTCTTTAAGATTCCGTGACCCTCTATAAGTATTATATTGTTTTTCGAGAACAGAAACATTGCCAAAATTGGAAAGAATTTTTTCAATTTCCTGCTTTGATAAAAAACTTTCAGAATTATAAGAAACAAGAATATATTTTCCCCTTACTGATTTAATCAAGTCTTCAAAGGCTTCTTTCACTTTATGTTGTTTGTTATAACTGGATCTGTTCCAGTCCTCCGGTATTCCGGAAACATGACTTATTTTTTCCGGTCTTTTATAATCAGAAATAATATTCAGCATAAAGTAATTTGATCCGTATGGATGCTGGTTGTAAGGCGGGTCGATATAAACTACATCTACTAAAGGCATATTCTTTACAACTTTATTTGCATCACCGGAAACAACTTCAGACTCACAATTATAAACACTGAATACCGGAAGCTGTAACTCAATATTGCCAAGAATTCTTTCAAGGGCATTTTTCCCCTTTCCACCAAACTGCCCCAATCCGGTTTCTTTGTTTTTGTAAAAGCCTTTAAAAACCCCGGCCGTATTTGTGTGTACCGAGGCCTCTGCCAATAAAGGAGCTTTAAAATAAACCTGAAGATTATCCGGAATATCTTTTATTAAGCTACAGGCTGTATCCAAAAACATTCCGTTACGGGGTGTATAAAAACACCTTTCACCTTCTTTTATTTTATCTATATCTTTCGGGCAATAAAGCTCATAAATAAAACCGTCTGATTTTAATCCCCTGGAAATTTCCTGTTTGATTTTTTTATAATAAAAGTTAATCTGTTCAAATAAATTTTCGGAATAATTTGAAAGATAACATTTATTAATAATTTTTGAATACAACTCCAAATCATTGGCAATAATATAAT
>JADIMM010000050.1 GCA_017694795.1 Candidatus Gallitreponema excrementavium | reverse complement strand
TCTATTAAAATTTCACTGTCTTCTATTGGAGGACTGTTTTTCATGCCATCTAAAAGAACCTGTTTATATTCAAAAACTTCATAATTATTTAAAAAATTTACAACTTCAAATGCATAATCTCTGTAATATATCATATAATTTGGATTGCCTCCATGTTCTATAAAAGATTGCAATAAATAAATTACATCTGGATCATTTATATTATCTTCTCTCATTTGTTCTCCAATTAATGCAATTAATGGTGTTAAACCTCTTTCTACCCCCTCTTTATTTAAGTTTTCGGGGGTGGCATATTCTTTTATTATTTCCCATACATCTATATTTCTGTATACACTAAATTCATGAAAAATATTGGTTCCACGTATTTCATCAACAAAATTAATATCAGCTTCGTTTTCCAATAGAATTTTAATAATTTCAGGATCGCAATTTAGATTAATTGCAAGTGACAATGGAGACCACGTTTCTGTTTCTGTTTTTGCTCCTGTTTTTAGTAAAATATTTACATTATTAGGTTTTGCAATTAATTTTACCATATCAACATTTCCTAACACTACTGCCATATGGATTGGATATACAATAAAACCATTAAGAAATTGATATCCAATATTTAAAATCTGTTTATTTTTTTCTATACCTTTTTCTACCGCATCAAAGTTACAATTTCTAATGTCTAACAGAAATTGAACAACTTCTTGTGGAGATGGTCTTTCATTGCAACTTGTAAAAAATAATAAAAGTATTGAAATAATGAATATGAAACTCTTTTTAATATACATAATCTACCCCTTTTTCATATTTTTTTTTGGTTGATTTCACTTTATCTTTAAACGTTCTGTCATTCTGTTATAAATATTTGTATCTATAATTTGTTGTATTTTTTACAGGGTCATAGGAATCTACACAGTAAGCTTGTATTGTAAAATAATTATTTCCAGAATCTAATTGATCTTGCCATGTTTCTACCGCATAATCTCCCAGTCTATACGCTCTCGCCAATGCATAACCCACACCTAAAACTGCAACTGTTGCCAATAAAAGTTTCATCATAGAATCTTCCTCCGACACCAGTTTAACACAGGGCTTTATAGAGGGCAAGTTTGGTTCATAAAACTTTTTTACCCACAAAAAACTTCTTCTACCAATCTTAGTTTTTCTTTTCGCCAAGGATATAAGAGGGTGTGGGGCCAAAGCCTTTTATGTCTATAAGTCCCCGGTCTGTAAATTCATATTTGTCTTTAAGGATTTCCATTGTAGATTCGGAAACGCAGATTTTATCGGCAACTCCGTAGGATTCCTGCCTTGCAGCAAGATTTACAGATTCTCCCCAAATATCGTAGATAAACTTTTTCTTACCTATAATTCCGGCTACAGCCATTCCCGTATTTATACCAATCCTCACATGGAGATTTGTGTTATTTCTTTTATTAAACTCTTCTATCTTTTTTATTACCGCCCGGGCAAAGTTTACTATTTCTTCTTCATGGCCCTCATACCTGTCAGGGAGGCCAGCCGCAGCCATATAGGCATCACCGATTGTTTTTATTTTTTCTATCCTGAAATCCCCCACGATATTATCTATTTCAGAAAAAAGATTATTCAATAACACAACAAGTTTTTCCGCCCCGATAACCAGAGACATCTGGGAAAAATCCACTATATCCATAAAGCAAACGGAAATGCTGTCATATTTTTCGATTATGCTTTCCTCAAGGTTGTCCTCCAGCCTGTCAGCAACCTTTGAAGGCAGAATATTCAAAAGAAGGCTCCTGATACGGCTGTTTGCCTCGTTAAGTTTGGCAATAAGATACATATCCGGATTTTCCAAGGTAAAGTACATCAAAAGTACGGTTGTGGCTATAACAAAACTTACTATCAAAAGTTCGCTGTTGAACATCTGCAAAAGGGCCCCTACGATTTCCATCGTACAGAAAAAATACACCGGCATCTGCCGCCTTAAAGGAACCTTTTTACAGTTTGCAAGCTGTATTCCAAGAACAAATACAATAGAAAGTCCTGTATAAACATAAGCTGCGCTTGTGGGGATTCCGTAAGAATAAATATCCCTTGCGGAACCACTAAAATAAAGGGGAAAAAACAAAACAATAAAAAATACTGCAATGCTTAATAATGCAAAGCCTGCAAAAATCATTTTTTTAATCCGGATTTTTACAGGACTGATTCCTTCGTAAACTGTATTTGCCAAAGTATGGGCAAGAAACAAAAGGTCATAGAGGACAACAAGCACCACATAGAGTTTTCCGAAAAACATATTCAAAATGGGAAAACTTTCCCGGTTTGCAATAAAAAAGACACTAACTACATCACAACCGGTAACCAAAACAGATGTAATCAAAATATATCTGAAAATGTAATTCGGGAGGGATTTCCATCTTTTTTTTGAGAAAAACTCCACTGTCAACATCACAAGAATAATAAATCCGGTAGTCTGAAATTCCATTGTATAAGGCATCATCCCCTCCTTTTCATAAACTTTTGCAAAACTTACAATTTTAAAACTTTTCAGATTTTTTGGAGAATATTCTTAAACCATTTATCCAGCTCTAAAAAATCTTTTTCATCCGGATGGGAAAGTGCCTTTGAATAGTTTTCAATCATTCCTGCAAATCTCCTGTATTCAGCAGAATTTTTATCCAGATCTTCAAGACTTTTTTTATACCTTTCATTTACCGAAGCAGGCATTTTACCTTGGCAGAAAAAACTTCCCAAGACCTCGTTTCCCGGAGGAATAATTTCCTTTATCCGGTTAAAAATTTTTTCGTAATATTCTTCTGATTCACCAAAGCCTGCGGTCCCAAAATACGCTATTTTTTTTCCTTGCAGGGACTGCAACAGACTTTCAATTTTTACGGAGCAAGTGCCTTTGTCTGTCCAAGAACCAACAAAAACTACAGGGGAAGAAATTCCGGGTATACCGTCTTTTAAATCAGAAACTTTTTCAAACCGGACCAAATCCAAAACCCCGGAATCCGCAATATTTTTCCTTATTCTTTCGGCAAGAAGCCCGGTATTTCCGGTAACAGAATCATAAATAACAGAAACATTCATTTTCAACCTTCCCATACCAGAACCTG
>JADIMM010000049.1 GCA_017694795.1 Candidatus Gallitreponema excrementavium | reverse complement strand
ATGATAATACTTTCATTGGGTAAGGAAGAGACAATAGACGGTATTACAGACAACTGGGTAGAAGTGGAACTCCAGACTGGTGCAAGAAATCTGGAGGGAGATGTTATAACAGGAACAGTTGGCTGGTGCTTCGGTGGCTATTTAAAGTAGATATTAGGGTGTAAAGCCGCCGCGGCTATTTAAGATAAATACTGGGGCATACAGCCGCCGCGGCTACTTAAAGTAAAAACTGGGGTGTAATACCACCTCGGTTATTTGAAGTAGATATTGGGGCATGCCGCAGTGGTTATTTGAAATATCCGGCACAAGTCACAAGGAGTAAAACGATGAAAAAACTACTGACAGTCTTATTTTTAATCACAAGCGCAACTATGTTGTATGCAGAAGCACCCGAGCTTAAGAACATGATGCCCAACAGCTGGCAAAAAGTAACCCGGCTGACCGAACAGGAAGAAGCGGAGTTTTTAAGTAAAGTTGATTTAAGGGAATATTTCAGAGAAGATGATTATGCGTATTACAAACAAGGAAGTGTCCTGCTGGAGAAGGAGAAGGTATATACACGAATATACAGAGAAAAATGTAACAGCCTTGAAATATACAGGGTGTTAAGTTCAGAGGTGCCGGTAGAAGAAGCACTTCAAATAACAATAACAGACGGTGTTTATACAGATGAAGAAAAGGAGCTTTTCCTAAAGAGACCGGCAATTTCAGAGATTGATTTTCTAAAGGACGGGAATATTTACAAATATATAGCTTCAATAGAGTACGGTGCTATATATGGTACGTATCCAGGTTTCAGTTATAACTACGAAAACATAATGTACAGGGCAAAGAATGCTGAAGATGTAGGTGTTTTTATAACAGAAGATGTGTATGTCTATTTTGATGCAAGAGACAATAACGAGTTCATGTTTGACAGGTATAAAAACCAAATGATAGGAAATATTGGATGGTGTACTTATTATGAGAGTGTAAAAGATTTGGTTGAATGGGGAGAAGATAAAGCTGACAAGATATGGATAGATACCAGTGCTTTTTTGATTGATGACATGAAGTGCCCGTTAAAATACTGTATCCAGAACGCCTTTGACGGAAACCCTGCCACAAGTTATGTAGAGAATACAGAGAATGATATGATAGAAATTATATTGCATATAGGTTATATACCTGATAAGCTGGCTATTATAAACGGGTATGCACAGAATAACAGTCTGTATAAAAGCAACAACAGGATAAAGACATTTAAGAATCTTTCAGGTCATTATAGGTCTGAACTGGAAGATGACTGTCTGGATTACCAGTATGTACCGTGGGAAGGAAACGCTGTAATTTCAACAGACATTTATAAAGGCGAACGATATAACGACACCTGTATTGCTGAATTAAACTTTTTATACCACAATGGCTGGCTGTTTGGAGACCTGAATGAGTGACGGAAAAACACGGAACCTTGCAGTCCCATTCTTTACACAGCGGGATAATACATACGTATGGCAAAAACAAATTAAAGAATTAGTGATACAAAAATGAAATGCGTTTTACCCGTATCCGTCTAAAAGGATTGTTATTCAATGAAATGTGTGTATTACTTTTCGTTACTGTTGGTCTTTTTTCTCTTTTCATGCAATAATACAGACAAGGTTATTGAGACTACTTGGAATGATTTTGAAAATGAACAGTATGTTTCAGCTATGGAAAAATTCAGCGGAATAGCAAAGAAATACAAAAATGATTGGAATAAAGGATATTCCCAAGAATGTCAGGTATTAAGATATTTATATTTTACAGAAAAAATTTCGCAGGAACATTTTTTAATAGAAATCAAAGCTGTGTACGATTTGTGGTATGCACATAATCCCTCTGAGAAAAAACATTTGATTCCATACGGTTGTACTGTTTATTTATTGGGTGATGAAAAACAAAGTGTTGCAATCATAAAACAAGTGTACAATGAAAATTGGAAATATAATTTTGAAAATCCGTCTGCTGATGACATACATAATTTCTTTGCAGGTATTACAACCGGAGCAATCAATAAAGAAGATTATCAAAACACGGTATATGAGTTTTTATTTGATTTGACTGATAAGGAGATAATAAATATTTTTGTCGGAAATTAAATCTACTGTAAAGCCGTATTATAACTTTAAGATATAAGAGAGGTGAAATAATGAAAGTAAATTTTGAATTTAATTTTGAGGAATTGGATAACAATGAACTACGGATTAACGGTAGAAGAACAGATTCTTATGGGGTGGCAATGTGGGATAGTATTATCATAAAAAAAGAGTGGATATCCTGGATAATAACCACATTGAGAAATCTTACCTATGAGGACTATAACACATGGCAGAGAAGAATCAGAAATGACTATGAAGACTGCAGATTGATTATACGGATATTCCTACGGGAAAACGATTATTCATTTATTAAAATATTTCCATTTTGGAAGGATGAAGAACGGATAACACCGGCAATTGAAATACCTTATTTATCCTGGAACAAAAGATTGCTGATGTCGGAATTCATAGAGCCCTTTTTAGTCGCGTTATCACAATTCCTTACGGAAGAAGAAAGGGGAAAACTGCCGCCCCCCTGGAGTGAGAGGGAAGAGGAAGAGAAAAAGAAAGGGAAGAGGAAAAGAAAAAAAGACGACCAATCCGACGACGGAAGAATTTCAGTACGGTTTTTAGGCGAAATTGACCCCAGAGATTATTTCGGGTGGTGAAATAAGAATAGGTTTATCGGTAGCAAAATGAAAAAAAATCAGACATTTTTGGTTGCAGTGTGACCTTATCATTTCTGTGAGGATATCATTCATAACTAGGTAGTCCGTCCCGGATTGATGATATCCTGACAGTTGATATTATATTTTATTGTAATCGATAAAATCAGAATTTAATGTTGTTTTTCCGGTATAATCGATATATAATCATTTCTGACTTGCAAATCGGGAGAAATAAGGATGATTAAAGGGGAAATCTATATGAAGCGCTTTTTATTTCCCGGAACAGCAGGAACCCGCTGAGCCGGCAACCGTACACAATAAGCAGAACGCACAACAACAGACATCCCGGCGGCATTCTGCCGGAAAACAGGACCAGCATAACGGCACCGCAGCCGGCAACAGAAAAACCGTATCCTACAGAAATAAAATACAGGAATTTGAACCAGCCGGTACCGCTGATTACCGCCGCCGCAAGAAGCAGCCATAAAATTTCATGAGGTATTATCATATTTCTATCATACCACATAATATAAAGTTATCAAAATATATTCTGCATCAATAATTTGTATTTCTAAATCACTGTAAAACAATCGGTATGAAAAATTTAAATTTGACTGTTGAATAAAAAAGTTGTATATTCACTGCATGAATCTAATACTGACAGACAAGCCTTTATCTGAGGCATTACAAACAGGAAAACATCAATATGTAGATGTTACAAAAGAAAAAATAACCCCCTGTATGGGGTGCTTTGGGTGCTGGACAAAAACACCGGGTAAATGTGTTATCAGGGATTCTGCTGTAAAAATTTACCCATTAATTGCCCAAGCGGAAAATGTGCTTTATATCAGCCGGATTGTATATGGATCTTATGATGTGCCGCTGAAAACGATGTTTGAACGGGCTATTCCTGTCCAGCAGGCTTTTATAAGAATCCATAATAACGAAACACATCATGTCCAACGCTCTGTAACACCAAAAAAAGCTGTAATAATCGCTTACGGGGCAAAAGAT
>JADIMM010000004.1 GCA_017694795.1 Candidatus Gallitreponema excrementavium | reverse complement strand
GCAAAGATAACAAAGTATATTCATAACCCTGTTGAAAACGGTGGAAAACCTGTATAAAAACAATGCATAGAAAATAAAAACTTACGCTTGCTTTATTCATGGAAAAACATATAGACACAACCAAACGAACTATCCAAAAATAAAACCCGAAAGTTTCATCACCGGTTTAAACATATTTTTTAGCACGAAAAACCGAATACTTCAAGAGAAAGTTTTTAACTTTGCATATTGTCAACCGAAAGTGAATAGAAAACGTAAAACGAATAAAATCAAGATATAAGCCTGTTGATGAAAGTCTAATAGACATCCATCGGAAGCTTATAACTTAAAAAGCAACTTTTTGCTCTTATTTTTACGAACACTATCAACGGGATATTATCACTATCATGAATTTTTCTAAAAAAGAAAAGAAATATATATTTTAATATGAGAAAAGAGGAATGGGTGAAAAAGGGGTATGCAGATGAAGCCATCCCCGAAGGCGTAGATTTGAAAGCAGAAATCAGACGCTTGTGCAAAGAAAAGAATGCCGTTATCTTGGGTCACTTTTACCAAGCGGACGAAATACAGGAGATAGCTGACTTTATTGGCGATAGTTTGGCGTTGGCGCAATGGGCGGCAAAGACCGATGCAGATATTATCGTGATGTGCGGGGTTCATTTCATGGGAGAGACCGCTAAGATTCTTTGTCCGGATAAGAAAGTGTTGATTCCGGACTTGAACGCGGGTTGTTCGTTGGCAGATAGTTGTCCGGCGGATAAGTTTGCGAAATTCATTGAGGAACATCCCGGATATACGGTGATTTCGTATGTCAACACCAGTGCAGCCGTAAAGGCGCATACCGATGTGGTGGTTACATCCACCAATGCGAAGCAAATCGTAGAGAGTTTCCCGCAAGACCAGAAGATTATCTTCGGTCCCGATAAGAACTTAGGGAATTACATCAATGCTATTACGGGCAGGAACATGTTGCTTTGGGACGGAGCTTGCCATGTGCACGAACGGTTCTCGGTAGAAAAGATACTGGAACTGAAGAAGCAATATCCCGATGCGGCGGTATTGGTACATCCTGAGTGCAAAGGTGCCGTGGCGAAATTAGCGGATAAGGTGGCTTCTACCGCCGGATTGCTGAAATACGCCATGGCGAGCGAAAAGAAAGACTTTATTGTAGCTACCGAAAGCGGCATCTTATATGAGATGCGCAAGAAATGTCCGGATAAGAACTTCATTCCGGCACCGCCCGAAGACAGCACCTGTGCTTGCAACGAATGTAACTTCATGCGTCTGAACACGTTGGAGAAGTTATATAATACGTTGAAGTACGAATGTCCCGAAGTGGAGGTAGAGCCAAGTGTTGCGGAAAAGGCAATCGTCCCCATCCAGCGCATGCTTGAAATCTCCGCGAAGTTAGGACTTTGATGCGTTTTTTTGTTAAATGCTTTTTAATAAGAAGGTTAGATTCTTAAAACGTGTTATAAAGCATAAGATTTTTGGTTTATTCTATTGCTATATTCCGGAAAACACGTACATTTGCAATGTGTTTTTCATAGTATTAGATTTAAGGTTAACAAAGGTTGGAGTACAGCGGTACTCCTTTTTTTATGCCCATACCTGAAAATCCAGTCAAAAAGTCAGTTTTCTTCTGACAAAAATGCATACGGCTTCATGAGCCAACGCACTTAGCTTCATCGGCTCACGAAGCCGTATGTATTGAGCTACGCACTTGACTTCGATGATATATCATCACTGCATGTTCATATCAGAAGTTCAGGCAAAGTCCAAGAGCGGGTTGTGCCTGCCTGCTTCCGTTAGGCAAGTCTACCGACAGGCTGGAGGTGGTAAACGAGAAGCTTTTGGCTTTCCGTCTATTTTTATAAGCAATTGTCAACATAGGAATGCTAGTTGCAACGAGTGCCGCTCCTGTACAAGGAAAAACAATCATCGCCCCCACATCATTACCTGTCAAGCCAGTGCCAACACTACATATAATGGTCCCCATACATACCATCACACTTCCTACGCCCAAAGCTGTCCAGCCATAAGCTCGAAGCCTTTTGAATTTTTTCCACTCTTTCGTCTGTTTGTAATCAAAAGAAAGACTACTATGTAAACTGTCTCTACAAATAACGGTTGCTCTTTCATCCATTTTATACGTGAAAGATTGGCTTGGCAAAGAAGTTATTGAATATGAATCACATTCCTGTGCTTTTACAGATGTGACACAGACCAAAAATAAAAAAAAGATTATATGCTTCATAACCAAGTAAGAGTTTAAATGCGGGTGTGCCGAAATAGATATTAATTTTCATTTTGACACACCCGTATGTTATTCATGTAAATCAACGATAGTGCCTGCTACGGCATTTCCTCTTCGTCTACAGCTTTCAGTGTTGCATACTCATACTGGGTCTGCCCGTTTTCGTCACCTGAATGGTAACGTCCGGTCATCACCGCATTGGTAGGACACAAGAAATAACTGCCACTTTCTTTCATTCCCGAAGTTACTGTTTTTCGATTCGGGACGATGTAAAACTTTTTACCTGTCATACTTTTTTGTTTTAAGAAGTCGTCCCTAATGTAGGTGTTTTCTATATAGAGTATTCACCTTACTTGTTTTTTAGAGCAATTTTCCAGTAAAATAAATCAGCAATTAATTTTGTTTAATCATTGTGGATTCTACAGTTTTGTTAGAATCTGATATAGAGCAGGATAGTTCTTTGTGTATTTATTTTATGAATGCCACCATTAGGCTAAAAGAATAAATAAGCTTTTTCATGAATTGTATTTTTATTAATAGGTACATAGAGAGGTTGTCTTAGAAGTAATTTAGTTCCTATATATACATAGGAACTAAATAGTAAAATTCAATTTTGAGAGGCTTATTCACTTTCTTTTTGGGACTTCTTGAATAATTTGTATCCAGCTATACATGTAATTGCAACAGCATAAGATGTTGAATTTAAAATTAAATTCTCTGTGGTGAATGTCCCATATATAATAATTGAAAGTAAATAATTTATAGAAATGTAAATAGGTATACTTCCTATAAATATAAGAAACAATTTTAATATTTTCATTATGCAATTTTTTGTAAGAATATCCGGTCGTCACAAACTGTATTCTGTTCGATATTGATATATTCATTATTTAAGTAACCTCGGAAATAGCTATACACAGGTAATGGCTTTTCTTCTATTGCGGGAGCATCGTTATTGTTACAAGCAAATAGAGTGGATAATACCATTATTAAGCTAAAAGAATAAATAAGCTTTTTCATGAATCAGAAATTTAAAATTGGTATAATAAAAATAGTATAAATTTTTCTATTGATAAAAACATTTGTTGTCAGTTTTAAGTTTTGACTATGAGTATTATTTATCTTTTATCAGATAAAATGTACAGTTTCCACTCATGAATTGTTGTCGTTCATTTGGTCCGATAAAGAGATAAGATACATTATCTATTCGGTCTTTCTTTACAATTCCCCAAAAATTAAAGAAATAAGGATTGTTTACTTCTTCCGGATTGGGACGGACACCATATCCATAGGGATTTTTTATATAGAGAAGAGCACCGTTAAAACGGTATGCGGCTTTTCCTTTTATATTTTCAAGCCATGGGTCTAAACATTGAAAACTTACGGTATCTGCACTTCCAAAATATAGTGATAAACTGCCTGTTTCGTATGTATTTCCTATCGGAGAATATATTGGTTCATAAGATTCGTTTTCTTCTTTACTGCATGAAGTAAAAGTTGTTAATGCAGTCATGAATAACATTAGTAATGCAATAAAAACATGTTTCATTTTTTTTTAGGTTTTAAGTTTTTCGATGACACAAAGGTATAGAGGAGGTATGAAAGGGCATAAGAAAGCAGTACGCAAAAAGTACGCATTTTACTTGAGTACTTTTTGCGTATTGGTTTGTAAAGTATTGTAAAGAAGTGAAATTAAAGATTTCGGATGAAATTGTCGCAATCTTTAGGTTTCCCTTTTTTTCCGGTGAATTTTTTATAAAGCCTTTGGCGGAGCGAAGAAATGCCTTGCTTTGAACTGCATACGATGTCAGCTATTTGGGTTAAAGATACGTTGATTTTTATCAATAGGCATACTTGCAATTCTTTTTGTGAGAGCGGACAAAGTTCATTCAGACGTTGGACAAAATGGGGATAGGTTTCTTCAACGGTTTTGGTTAATTCCAACCAATCCGTATCTGTCATTTTTATGGTTTCATTCTTATCTATGTAGTGCAGTTTTTTCCATATTTCGGTTTGTTGCAGGTCGGCTTGCGAAGACTTTCTGATGAGTTGTGCGGCTTTGATTTCTTCTCGTAATCTTTTCAACTTTTCTTGCTGAAGCAAGATAGTTTGCTCTTTCCGTTTTTGTTTTTGCCAAAAGACAATGCCTATTAATAAAAGGAATAATAAAGAAAATATTGTTACGAAAAGCAGTTGTTTTTGTTTGAAGGTTTGTCGTTTAAGGACAATGTTTTCTTTTTTATATTGCTGATAATTGTAAAGTGCATGTATTTTGTCGATGGTAGCCGTACGGATGGTTTGTTGTAAAGAATCTTCGTAGAGCATGTATTGTTCGTAGTAATTTAAAGCTTTGATTATATCACCTTGCCGATGGGCTATATCAGCTAAACCTTCGTAAGCACCAGCTTTGTGTAGTAGTGAAGGGAGATAAAGTTTATTTTTATAATAATAGATAGCAGAATCATACTGATTAGTAAAATGATAATAACGAGCCATGGCAGTATAATATGCAGAAATGCTGAGTGTATCGAGCTTTTGTTGGGCAATTTGTAGTTTTTTATATCCTTCGGAATAATACCCCCAATCAATATAATTGCCAGCCAATTCTAGAAAAACCATGCTAAGCAATGTACTGTCCTGTATTTGTAAAGCCATTTTACCCGCTTGGTTGTAATAATAAATGGCACTATCTTGCTGATTTTTTAAAGCAAAAGCTCCTCCGATGTCCCGCAAGTCGAAGATAAGACCGGTGCTATCTTTTAGCAATGAATCATACCAATAGGCTTTTCGAAACATTTCGGGAGCTTCATTGTAAAGCTCTTGGTAAACAAAAAGTGTACCCATCTGGCTATAGATGCGGCTCGATAAATTGTAATCAATTAGTTTTTCGTGTTTCATTACATCAATAGCTTGTTGGTAATATTCCAATGCCCGGGGAGCATC
>JADIMM010000048.1 GCA_017694795.1 Candidatus Gallitreponema excrementavium | reverse complement strand
TCACAAGAGTAATTAACAGAAAACTATAGATTTCGAGGCAACCTGTATCCAAAAGGAAATGTTAACCTCCTATACCTGGTATTAAGAAAACCATTTAAAGGCATAACAGAATATTCTATTAAAATAACTAGCAAAGATTAGTGTTTAAAATATTCTTACTTTAATTTCTAAAATCTGGTAAATAAATCTTCAAATCGATTCAGTTCACACACTAAATATTTAAAAAAAATATAATTCGGCAAATTAAAAACTTATAAAGCTCTGTGCATAATAGCCAATCATTCATAAACGGCAAATTTATACACAGAGCTTTTTTAACATTTGAGTTAGGAAACACACGTACCTATTCCATGCCTGATGCCAGAAGTACTGAGGTAAGACAGTACACAACTCATCAATAATCACACTAGCAATACATCTGCTAGTATGTTCTGAAAAATTACAATCAGAATAAGCCTGAAATTCTTCCAAAATTATCAACGTCAATTCTTTCAGCACTAGGAACTTTAGGCAATCCGGGCATTGTCATAATGTCCCCGGAAAAAATTACAACAAATCCGGCACCGCTATAAAGCTGAACATCCCTTACAGGAAAAACATATCCTTCTGGAGCACCTCTTAATGACTTGTCATGGGAAATTGAATTCTGGGTTTTAGCTACACAGATTGGAAGATTTCCAAAACCTTCTTTTTCGTACAATTCCAGTTTCTTAAAAGCCAAAGGAGAAAATTCAACCTTCCCTGCACGGTAAATCTCCTTCGCCAAAACCTCAACCTTGTCCTTCAAGCTAAGATTTAAATCATATAAAAATCTAAAAGATGAACTTTTTCCACAAATTTCTACAACCTTTTCAGCAAGGGTAATTCCTCCTTCCCCTCCCTTTTCCCAAGTTTCACAAAGAACAGCCTCAACACCCATGGATGCACAGAGCTCCTTAATGAGAGAAATTTCTTTATCAGTGTCCGTAGAAAATTTATTCAAGGCTACAATGGAATGTAATCCGAATTTAGAAATATTTTCTATATGAACACGGAGATTTTCAAAGCCGTGTTTTAATGCTCCCAAATTCTCTGCAGAAAGTTCGGACAAAACAACTCCGCCGTGCATCTTCAAGGCCCTGACAGTGGCAACAATAACAACAGCAGAAGGTTCCAATCCGCCATAACGGCACTTAATATCAAAAAATTTTTCTGCTCCCAAATCAGCGGCAAAACCGGCCTCTGTTACAACATAATCTCCAAGAGCTAGGGAACACAAAGTACCGTTCAAACTACTGCATCCGTGGGCAATATTTGCAAATGGCCCGCAATGAACAAAAACCGGAGTCTTCTCAAGGGTCTGCACAAGATTCGGACACAGAGCATCCTTTAAAAGGGCTGCAACCGCCCCCACTGAATTCAGTTCCTTAAATTTTACTAGCCTTCCTTCAAATGTTGAACCTATTACAATATTTCCAAGCCTTTCCTTCATATCGTCAATTGTCCTGGAAAGCCCTAAAACAGCCATAATCTCACTAGCAACTGCAATACTGAATGAATCTTCCCTCGGGATTCCTTGGGACTTTCCTCCAAGACCTATTACGATATTTCTTAATGCCCTGTCATTCAAATCAACACATCTTTTCCAGGTAATGGTCCTGGGATCTATTCTCAAAAGATTACCGTGTTGAATGTGGTTATCAATAATAGAAGCGATCAAATTTGTAGCAATCGAAACTGCATGAATATCCCCCGTGAAGTGAAGATTAATATCCTCCATAGGTACGATCTGGGAATACCCCCCTCCACAAGCACCCCCCTTAATTCCAAAGCATGGCCCTAAAGAAGGTTCCCTCAAAGCTACTACGGATTTCTTTCCTATGCATCTTAAAGCATCACCAAGCCCAATTGAAACAGTAGATTTCCCCTCCCCAGCAGGTGTAGGAGTTATGGCGGTAACCAAAATTAAATTGGATTTGCTTCCAGATCCTAAATCGGCGTATTTGTAAAGAGACTCCAAAGATAATTTGGCTTTAAACTTGCCATACAAAATCAAATCTTCCTCAACCAACCCAATTTTGGAAGCAATATCATCAACAGGCAACAAAACATTCTTCTGTGCAATTTCAATATCAGACAACATAATTAAACCTCAAAACAATATAAAGAAATTATAAACCCAAACCAGCCTTGAGTAAAGAATTTGTATATACATTAGGGGGAGCAACAGGAAAGGCAGAAAAAAAAACATAATCTTCCCCCAAAAAAGCTGCCTTTCCATAAAGTCCCGGTAAAAAAATAAAATCCCGGCTCCCCCTGGCTTCCAAGCAAGCCCAAAAACCCCGGAACAAAAAAAAAAACTACACAAAATTTATCCCGGCTTGTCCGCCACCCCCTCGCGGACAACAGCAAAAAACGCTTTGGCATCAAAAAAAACCCCTACTTACCAAAAGCCCCAAGCCAAAGCCCCCGAATCCCGCTTTGGCACCCAAAAAGCCCTGCCTTACCAAAAGCCCCAAGCCAAATCCGGACACAGCCCGCCGGCTTCCAAAGCGAGAACCGGCAAACTCTCCAAGAATTCTGCTTTGCAGAATTCTTGAGCTTTTGCACAGGGCTGCTAATAAAACAGGAGTTTCCAGACGCAAAAGCAGGAAACCGGCAAACAACCGCAAAAACGGTCATGTCGACCGAGCGATAGCGAGTGGAGACATCCTGGGGCAGTTGCAAAAGTAAGTTTAATTCTTTCACACAAAGACCTTCCCGGTTTAGAATACAACCAGTTCGACGCGAAGAAACCCCGACAAGATTCCTCCATAAAAAAACCGGCAGACAACCGCAAAAAG
>JADIMM010000047.1 GCA_017694795.1 Candidatus Gallitreponema excrementavium | reverse complement strand
TTTTCCGGCTGATTTGGCAACTGCCCGGTAAAAAGCAGAAAAACTTCCGGCAGGGATTCAACCGGCAAAAAGTACGGGGAGAGCCGGCCCTTTACAAAAAATCAGCTTTCAGTATACTGTACCGGCATTTTGGAATGTACTTTTTAGCGGTGTAATAATCTATCGATAAGGAATTTACCCGGTTTTATGGGATTAACCGGAAAATATCCCATTCCAGTACTTGGTATATTCTTAAAACAGGAGTCATTCCGTAAGTAGATTATGCCAAAACAGAACATTCCGGATTTTCAAATCTAAAAACGATATAAAAAAAGAACTTCTCACCTGATATGCCTATTTGTATTAAATTACATATATTTTAACTAAGTTAAGATAATAACTTTTTATGTGGGGTCAGAATAAGAATTTTTTAGAATAACAGTAACCAATTTAGAAATAAAGAGGGTTAAGAAAGGTAGTTAATCCTAAAAACCTGAATAATTGAATCTAAATTTATAAATATTTTGGATAATAAATTTTTAAAGTACATATACCAAGGGCCGTTTTATTCTTACAACGGAGAAAAAATGAGCCAGTATTGGATTGTTGTCTGATTTCTAACTAGCTTCAATACTTCCTCAATAGAATTTTATTCAAATTCATGCTATATTTATAGAGATATGAGTGCCATTAAGCCGTTTATAAAATGGGTTGGCGGGAAAAGCCAATTACTTGAAGAAATCAGGAAAAAATATCCCTCAAAAATAGAAAAGTATTGCGAACCTTTCGTAGGTGGTGGGGCTGTACTTTTTGATATACTAAGCCGTTATCATCCCAAGACAGTTTTAATCAATGACATAAACAAAGAACTTATAAATACTTATGCCCAGATAAAAAATAATTGTTCCCAGATGATAGAGCTGTTATCAGATTTGCAAAATAGTTATAAGAGTCATTCCTTAGAGGAAAATAAAATTTTTTTTTATGAAAAACGTACTCGTTATAACGAATTAAAAGTGGATGGAAATAAAGCTGAGAATCTTGAAAAAGCTGTTTTATTTATTTTCCTGAATAAAACATGCTTCAATGGTTTATACAGAGTTAATTCTAAAGGGATGTTTAACGTTCCATTTAATAACGCAAAAAATCCTCTTTTATGTGATAAAGACAATCTTCTTGCATGTTCGGGTCTCTTAAAAAATGTTGAAATGCAAAGCGGAGATTATAAGGAATGTAAGAATTTTATAGACAAAGGAACTTTTGTTTACATAGATCCGCCGTATCGCCCGATTACGCAAACATCAGCTTTTACTTCTTATTCCGAAAATGGATTTTCCGATAAAGAACAAATTGAACTTGGAGAATTTATTACAGAAATTTCAAATAAAGGTGCATTTATCTTAGCCAGCAATTCAGATCCAAAAAATGCAGATGAACATGATGATTTCTTTGATAACTTGTATTCTCATTTTGAAATTAAAAGGGTTTCAGCTTCCAGAATGATAAATTCAAATGCAAAAAAGCGTGGTGCAATTAATGAACTTTTAATAAGTAATATAGCAAGTGTATTCTGAGGAGAAAAAAGTGGAAAAAAATTTTGAATTGTTTATTTCTCAGTTAAGTGAAACTAATGCTACCCTTGATTATTTTACAGACTTTGAAAAAGTGATAAAAAACACAAATAAAATTGCAATTAAACTCAATCAACTTAATTACTTGATTGGTAAAACTGATTTAACAAAAGCTATAGAAGAGCTTTACGAAGAAAATCCAAAAGTCTTTGAAGTTCTCGATATACTTATTGCTGTGAGAACAAAAGACAAAAAGAAAACCCTTAATGCAAACGGAGAATTTGTCCTTCTTGAGAGTTATTTTACGTCTCTGCAAGGTGTAATCAATTATATTGAACAAACCGGACTTGCAGAAGTTTTTAAAAACAAAAATATAACTAATCTTGTAGATTATGTTTTCGGTGTGGAAGTCGGACTGGATACAAATGCCCGAAAAAATCGTGGCGGTGAAAATATGGCAAAAGCCGTTGCTTTAAAATTCAAAGGGGCAAATATTCCATATCGAGCAGAGGTTGATAGTACAGAATTTGAAGAAATAAAATCACTGGGACAAGATCTAAAACGTTTTGATTTTGTCGTTCAAACAAGTAAGAAAATTTATCTTATTGAAACCAATTTTTATAATAGTGGCGGTTCAAAATTAAATGAAGTCGCAAGAGCTTATACAGATATTGCTCCTAAAATTAATCAGTACGATAAATTTGAATTTGTTTGGATAACAGATGGTCAAGGTTGGCTTTCAGCAAAAAACAAACTTGGAGAAGCCTATTCTCTTATTCCCAGTGTTTATAATTTAGCAACTTTGGAAGATTTTATTTCAAAGATAAAAGAGGAGTTGTAAAATTTCCATAAAGGCATGGTATCGATCAGAAGATAAAGATTTCACTTTAGCAAAAGGGGACTGTTTGGAATTGCTTCCGAATATCAATTTCAAATTTGATATGATTTTTGCAGATCCACCATACTTTCTTTCTAATGGTGGAATTTCTGTTCAGTCAGGGAAGCAAGTTTCTGTAAATAAAGGCGATTGGGATAAGTCTCAAGGCTTTGAAAAAGATAATGATTTTAATAAACAATGGCTTTCTCTGTGTCGTGAAAAGTTAACAGATGATGGTACAATTTGGGTTTCTGGAACTTTTCATAATATTTTTTCTGTTGCTCAATCCATGACGGAATCAGGATATAAAATTCTTAATTGCATTACATGGCAAAAAAGTAATCCTCCTCCCAATTTGTCATGCAGATTTTTTACACATTCAACGGAGTTTATTCTGTGGGCAAAAAAATCTAATAAATCAAAACATTGTTTCAATTATGAACTGATGAAAGAAATAAACGGCGGAACCCAGATGCGTGATGTGTGGACTCTTCCGGCAATAGCAAAGTGGGAAAAATCATGCGGCAAACATCCTACACAAAAACCCTTGCCGTTACTGGCAAGAATAATTCTTGCTTCCACAAAAGAAAATGATTGGATTCTGGATCCTTTTTCCGGAAGTTCTACTACGGGAATTGCAGCAACAATTCTTGGTCGTAGATTTTTAGGCATAGAGCGTGAGACGGAATTTCTTGAAATATCAAGGAATCGCAGAGAAGAATTAAACAATATAAAAATTAAACATGATTACCATCGATTGTGTCAAATTTAGTTCGCAATTTTGATTCTGAAAAAAGCCACATATCCATCATGCTACGTTAAACAAAATCTCCTTTTGAACTTTTATTGAGCCGGCATTTATGTAGCAACGCTCAGTCTGCCAGTC
>JADIMM010000046.1 GCA_017694795.1 Candidatus Gallitreponema excrementavium | reverse complement strand
ATAATGTATAATATATTATTTATATAGTTTTAATAACTTATATATTATCAATGGAACTTCAACAGCTAAAATATTTTTTAAAAACTGCCGAAATGGAGCACATTACAAGAGCTTCAGAAGAACTTCACATTGCCCAACCCGCCCTGACCCAGTGTATTCACAGGCTTGAATCAGAGCTGGGAACCCCTCTGTTTGAACGCAAAGGGAGGAATATAAAGCTTAATCAAGACGGAATCGATTTTAAAAAGAAACTGGAGCCTTTGATTTTTGCATTGGAAAATCTTTCAGAAGAATTCAAAAACAGGAGAACAAAGCATATTCCTCCGGTAAAAATCGAAATTTCAGCGGGATCCGACATTATTGGAAATCTTCTCATAGAATTTAAGGAAAAGAATCCTGAAATAGCCTTTAATTTAACACAGGGGAAAAGTTCCGGTTCTCAAATATCTATAACCACTTCCGCTTATGATGCAGTTCTCCAGCCGGAAGATGCCGTATTTACAGAAGAAATATTTCTTGCAGTACCTCTTTCTTCCCTTTTTGCAAGAAAACCGGAAATAGATTTAAAAGACGTTGCCGGGGAAAATTTTATCGCCTTTGCAGGTTCAAAACCATTGAGACAAATTTGCGACAGTTTTTGCAAAGACGCCGGCTTTACACCTTCTGTTGTCTTTGAAAGCGACAGTCCTATGCTGATACGGAAACTAATTGAGGGTGGAATGGGAATAGGGTTTTGGCCGGCTTTTTCCTGGGGAAGTTTCACAAGCACAAAAGCCCTCCTGCTTCCTGTAAAAAACCCCGTCTGCAAAAGGAACTTAATCGTCCATATCACAGAGGAAGGCACACAAAATCCTCATGCAGTAAAATTCTATACATACATGATTTCTTATTTAAGGGCAATAAACTGACTATTTTGAGTACCCGTCGGGATTTTTTTCCTGCCAGTTCCAGGAATCCCGGCACATTTGCTCAAGGTCTCTCTTTGCTTCCCACCCCAACTCTGCTTTTGCCTTTTCAGTTGAAGCGTAACATACATCTATGTCACCGGGACGCCGGGGAGTCACTCTATATGGGATTTCCCGGCCTGTTACTTTTCGGAACATCTCTACCATTTCCAAAACACTGTACCCCTTTCCGGTTCCCAGATTATACACAACCAGTCCGGGATTTGTTTCCAATTTTTTCAAGGCAGCAACATGTCCTTCTGCAAGATCACATACATGGATATAATCCCTTACCCCGGTTCCATCAGGTGTATCGTAATCATCACCAAAAACATTTACAAAAGGCAATTTGCCAACTGCAACCTTTGTAATGTACGGAACAAGATTATTAGGAATTCCATTGGGGTCTTCGCCTATAAGTCCGCTTTCGTGGGCTCCTACAGGATTAAAATACCGCAAAAGAGCAATATTCATCCCTTTTTCGGCTTTTGACCAGTCAGTCAGGATTCTCTCGATGAAAAGTTTTGTTGTCCCATAGGGATTCGTCGTCGAAAGAGGAAAATCTTCATATATTGGGACAGAAGCAGGCTTTCCGTAAACTGTGGCAGAAGAGCTAAAAACCAGATTTCTTACTCCAAAGGTTTTCATTGCTTTCATAAGAGTAAATGTTGATTCAAGATTGTTGCTGTAATATTCAAGGGGTTTTTCTACAGACTCTCCCACAGCCTTAAATCCTGCAAAGTGAATTACACCCTGGAACTTTTCTTTTCTAAAAACGGCAAAAAGTTTTTTTTCATTCCGGACATCGGTTTTATAGAATTTTATCTTTTTTCCGGTAATTTTATAAAGCCTGTCCAAAACCTGAATTTTACTATTTGACAGATTATCCACAATAACAACTTCATTTCCCGAATTTACCAGGGAAATAACTGTATGTGAACCAATATACCCGGTCCCACCGGTAACCAGAATTTTCATCATAATCCCCCTATTTTAACAACAAAGGGGCTTCGCCATCTTTTCCTGAAAAAGCTCCAAGTTGAACGGCTTTTTCCCTGCCGGAAGCTACATATCCTATTTTTCCAGCTTTAAAGCCTTTTTCGTTTAAAAATTTACAAGCCCCATCACAGTCAGAAGGAGAAACCGCAAGCATAAACCCGATTCCCATGTTGAATGTATTATACATTCTTTCGGGACTTGCACCCAGCCGAACCAATTCGTCAAAAATTTCCGGGATTTCCCAAGTTCCTTTCTCTATGACAGGATACAAATCCCCTTTTGAAGAAAACATTCTGGGAACATTTTCATAAAACCCGCCTCCGGTAATATGAACCATTCCATGGATTTCTATTTTTTCCATAAGCCCAAGAACCGGTTTTACATAAATCCTCGTAGGCTCAAGAAGAATTTCGCCTATTGTCTTTTTCTCTCCTGATTTCAAGGTAAGTTCACTGCCGTAATCTTTTACCAGTTTTCTTACCAAAGAAAAACCATTGGAGTGGACCCCGGAAGAAGCTATTCCAATTATTACATCCCCTTCTGCAATCTTATCTCCGGAAATTATTTTGTCTTTTTCTGCCAAACCCACAGCAAAGCCGGCAATGTCATATTTTCCTTCGTCATAAAATCCCGGCATTTCTGCAGTTTCACCACCTAAAAGGGCACATCCGGATTGTAAACATCCTTCGGAAACCCCCTTAACAAGAGAAGCTGCCACATCTGAATCAAGCTTTCCACAGGCAATATAATCCAGGAAAAAGGCCGGCTTTGCACCATGGCAAAGGATATCATTTACACACATGGCTACACAGTCAATTCCCACCGTATCATATTTTTTTAGTGCAAAAGCAATATCCAGTTTTGTACCGACCCCATCAGTACCGGAAACCATTACAGGATTTTTCATTCCCTCCGGAATTTGGAACATCCCGGCAAAACTCCCCAGCCCGTTTAAGACCCCGGGGATCATTGTCCTTTTTGCACTTTCTTTGTATTTGTCTACAGCCTTATAACCTTCTTCGATATTAACACCGGATTGTCTGTAATCAATCATTCCTGCCTCCTGAAATGCCACTATCATATGAAAATATATCAAAATGTCTTTTTTTCCTCAATAATCGGAACCCTTTAAAGACATTAAAATGGATTTACCCAAAATCACCAACCGTCATTAAGACTGAAAAACCAGCAAAGGGAGTCTGTTCCAAAATCCTGTCCCAATCCGGTAGTAAACCTCATACTGGAAAGCCCTGATATAGAACAGGCAATTTCAAGGAAAACCCCGGCAGCAACAGCCCCCTCCCCGGAATAAATTCCTGAACAAAAGCCTCCTGCAGAAAATTCCTCAATTTTAAAAGTTTCCGCAAAAGTCAATGCCGGATCTGAAATATAAAAAAAGAGACGGGTATAGCCTGAACCTGCAAACAAAGATTTTCCCTCCGGAATAAATCCGGGAAAATCAGTTGTGGGAAAAACGGATAGAGGAACACCTGTAAAGCTGGCCCTTCCTGTACCGGAAATAATAAGTCCTGTAAAAAAAGGTGTTTTGCCTACAAAATAAACATTTCCTCCCCCTGATACTTCCTGTAAAAGGTTTTGATCAAATCCATAATACAGACCGGGCATCACCCTCAAATCAAACTGCCATTTCTTTCCTGACCGCTTGATACTGTCATAAAATGCTTTCTTTTCTCCGGTAATATAAAACTGCCCACCGGTCTGGAAAAGCGTTTCAAAGTTCTTGAAACTATAATCACTTATATATTCAGCGGAAAAATAAGGTAAAAATGAAACATTCAGACCCAGGGTTTTATAAACGGGAATCTGGGTCGAAAAATAAGAAGCAGAATATATACTGTCAGGAAGCAAATCTGCCCTATCAAAAACTCCTGACATCCGGAATAAAAACGCCAGCGTGGAAACTTTGGAAGGAAAGAAAGAAAAACCCAGGGAACCTGCAAATGCAGGAGTAAAGACACCGGCATCAACTTCGCCGCCTATCGAAAAATATGGGTTGTCACTGAAAATAGAAAGGGAAATTCCTCCAAAATCCATAAGCTGGAGGAACGGAAAACCGCTCATTTTTCGTTTTAATCTTAAATTTGTGCCAAAATACGGTTCCGGGGCCCTGACAGGATATCCTAGTTTCATGAGGGAACAGAAATTTTCAACCTGCCCGTCCCGTTTTTCCCTTAAAGAGGTGTTTTTCCATCTTTTTTTTGCCGACAAATCAAAAAAAGCCAAACACTCTTCTTCAGAAATGGAAAGGCTGTTTAAAGCGGTTTCCGCACTATAATAACCTTGGGAAGCAATTTCTTCTATTTTTGAAAAATCCATAAAAGAATATTTTTCTACATTGTTTCTTATAAGAAACGGTTCAAATTCCTTTAAGTCCTTAACCGTTTTCCTCTCTTTGCCTATGGCAAAAGAACGGTTAAGAATTACAATGGGATTCTTTAAGTTAAGATCTTTGTCATAAAAAGCAGAGGACATAATGAGATTTGAGGAAAAATTCCCTGCAACTCCTACGGAACCCAAATCTATTGTGCCCGCATCAACCAGCCGCAAGTCCCTTATAACCCCGTCATCATCTTGAATTGAAAACTCTACCGGTTCTATCATGAATGACATTGAACAGGCAGCAGCAGTTACCTTTGCAAGATCTCCTTTGGAAAACCAAACCTGCCTTTTTGAATATAAATCCTCGGCAACTATTACCAAAGGAATTTCGCAGTTTTCCAAGTCAAAACCACCCTGAAGCAGCATATTCAATGCCGAAATAAAATAACGGTTGGAAAGAAGCCCACCGTTTGTTATCCCCAACAGAGAAAAGAAATTGTTGAGATTTACATTGGATAAAAGGGTTTCCATTGTATCCGGGGAAAATCCGGCTGAATACAAAATACCAACAATCGCCCCCATGGAATTTGCAACTATAAAATCAGGAACCAAACCTTCTTCTTCCAGTTTTTTCAGAACACCTATATGGGCATAGGCTCTGGCTGATCCCCCGCTTAAAATAAGCCCCAGTGGTTCCCGTTTTTCTTCTGTCCGGATTTTATCCAGCTTGGTATTAAATTCCTTTCCACCTATAAAAAGAGGAACATCCTGATAAAAAAGATTTTCTGAAAAATCCCCACCGTAAGAATCCGGCATTTCTAAAATCATTCCGCCAGAATCCACTCTATTATATTCGGATACATTTCCCCATATAAAATCCGGTAGAACAAAGAGAACAAAAAGTATAGCAAAACCCCTAAATGGGAGACCTTTTAACATACAGAAATACTAACATTTAATCTTTTTTACAACAATATAGGTTATAAATGTTCATACTGCCTAAAATAAAACCATAAAATCCAACGGTAAGAATGTTTAAATTTTCAGTCCGCTACGACGTTTAAAAATAAAATCCGGTAGACATAAAAAAGGGTTTCCCTATAGAATAGCCGTAATGAATATCCTGGGTTTAAGAAAGGAATATCCTTGGAAAATTGTTTCGATAGAAGAAGAAAGCGGTCTTACCTCTGTAATTACTTTAGAACCCAAATTTAATAAAAGGTTCACATTTCTTCCGGGGCAGGGAGCCTTTTTTAACTTTCCAAAAATAAGAGGCTTATGGAAACCCCGCTTTTTTCATTTTACTTCTGCTCCGGCAAGTGCTCCGGTTATAGAAATAACAGTAAAGGCTGTGGATGACTGGACACATAGAGTTTCCCTTTTAGAGGAAGGAGACATAGCCCTTTGTTCAAAGGCAACAGGGAATTTTCTGGGACACGAAGATTTTTCTGCCCGGGAAAAACGGTTTGTATTTTTTGCCGGAGGAATCGGAATAAATCCTTTTATCTCAATTCTTTCACATTTGGCTTTAACAAACAGCAACTGTAAAATTCTTTTAATCTGGTCTGCAAACAACAGGGAAGATTTATATCATAAAGAAACATTAAAAAACATTTCCGAAACCATGCCCTTTTTTAACATAATTCCCTTTCTTACCCACGATCCCATGTGGAAAGGGGAAAAAAGCCGTATTTCAGAAGACAAATTAAGAATATTGATTCCGGAATTTTTTGGATTTAATGAAGATTCCTGGTTGTGGGACGGACCAGCCACCGGATATTGGATAAACGGTCCGGCTTCATTTTCAGAAGAAATAAAAAACATTCTAAAAAGAATGGGGGTTTCTTCAAGAAACATCAGAGTTGAAAAAATAAGAAAATAAAAAACCGCCCCTTGGCCAGGGACGGTCTGGAATTCTATTTTGCTATTTTAAAACAGTGTATTTATTATCTTTTCGTACTGCTCTACAACCTTATAACGCATAAGTTCCTGCTTTGCGGATAATTCAACACCTACTTCAAATTCTTTTTCTATAAAGGCGAATTTTCCTATGTGTTCAAAATTCTTAAAGCCGTTTTTTGCATTTATTCTATCAGAAATTTCAGTCTCATAAAGTTTCTTTATATCCGGGTCTTTAAACAAATCAGAAAGGGTTTCAAATTGGATTCCATTTTCCTTTGCATAAGCTTTCAGTTCTTCTTTTGCAGGAAGAATCAGAGCCCCAAGAGTCCTCTGGTCCTGGCCAACAACAACAGCTGCTGCTATATATCTGGACTGGGTTAACGCCATCTCAAGAGGAGCAGGTTCTACATTTTCCCCGCCACGGAGAACAATAGTATCCTTCTTTCTTCCACAGATTTTCAAATCTCCGGTATAAGTCATTATAGCCAAATCTCCTGTATCAAACCAGCCATCGGGAGAAATTACCTTATCGGTAAGTTCTTTCTGCTTATAATAACCTTTCATTACCTGCCGGCCCCGGACAAGCAAAAGCCCTTTTTTTCCTACAGGAACTGTATTTCCATCATCGTCTACAATTTTTACTTCCATTCCCCGGATGCAGGAACCGATTGTCCCAAAAACAGGATTATGATAAGGCCGGACAGCAACAACCGGAGCTGTTTCTGTAAGTCCGTAACCCTCCAAAACTGTGACCCCGATAGCCCAGAAAAACTCGTCTATATAAGGAGGTAAAGCACCACCACCTGAAACACCCAAACGGAACCCTTTACCAAATTTCTCCCGGATTTTCTTGTAAATTATCTGATTTCCCAAGGACTTTAAAGGAGTGAGGACAATCAAAGGAATAAAGCTGATTAAAAAATCCAGAATAACATTTCTCCTCTTGTACCTTGCATTCTGCCCCTTTAAAATTCTTAAAAATCTGGTCTGAAGAATTCCGATTCCGACAAAAATAAAGAACAGGGCATAAACGACACCCCCTGTTTTTCTCATAGCTTTAAAAATTCCCTCATAAAGAGCTTCCCAAATTCTAGGAACAGAGGGCATTACCGCCGGGTTAAGAGTTTTTACATCTGCAAGAAGAATGCTCCCTATGGGTTTTGAGTAGCACAGAGCCGCACCCCGGTATAAAACATAGAATTCGCAGTACCGCTGAAATGAATGCCACACCGGAAGGACGCAGATTGCTTTTTCGCCGGGATAAATTATTATCCTTTCCGTAATCTCATCAAACTGGGACATAAAGTTTTCATGGGTAAGCATAACACCTTTGGGAACCCCTGTTGTACCGGAGGTATAAATCAGGGTAGCAAGATCCGTCATCTGTCCTTTTTCAAGTTCTGCTTCTACAACTCCTGGATTCTGTTTCCGGAATTCTATTCCCTTGGCTTCCAACTCAGGAAAATCAATCAATTCTACGCCGGACTTTGCGGCTAATGACCTGTCATCTTTTGATGCCCTTTCCAAAATAATGATTGTCTTTAAAACGGGAAGGTTTCCCTTTAAATCACAGACCTTTGCCAGAATTCTGGAATTTTCTACTACCGTAGCAGTACAATCAGAAAACGATAAAATGTATTCGATTTCAGCAGGAGAAGTATCGGAGCTACGGGGAACATCGGCAGCTCCGATGGTTAAAACAGCAAAACTAATTTGCTGCCATTCTTTCCGGTCATCAGCCAGCATACCGATTTTATCTTCCCTCTTGCATCCAATGGACAGTAATCCCCCTGCAAGATTTAAAACGATTTCGTAAAAATCTTTGTATAAGACTTTTTCAAAAACACCTTTTTCATTTTTATAATATTGGACTGCATTATCAGCATATTCGGAGGCAACCCTTCTTAACATTTTAGGCAAAGACTCATCTCTTATAACAGAATTTATCATTTTTTAACTCCTGTTTGACAAAATATCAAAAAATGTAATAATGTTTTTATTAAAGGTAAAAAAAACTGTGGCAACTACCACACACTAACATTAAAATATATTTTAAAATTTTGCAACCTTTTTATTAATAATGTGTCATAATAGTCTTATGAAAAAGCCAGTTATCGGTATTACATTGGGAGATCCGGCAGGAATAGGACCGGAAATCATAATAAAAGCCCTTTCAGACAAAGAAACAAGAAAAAGTGCCTGGATTTTCGTTTTTGGAGGCGAAGAAATACTGATAAAAACTCAATTTCAACTGCAAAAGCAATATCAAAAAATACCGGTCAAGAGTTTCGATAACTTTTCAGATATGTCCAGGGAATTCAGGGAGGGAAGGATCCAGAAAATGATACCTGTCCTCAAGAATAAGAAAATCAGTGACCTTTCAGTTAATCACAAAATTGAAAAATATTCCCCTGAAAGCGGTCAGGTAGCATTTGAATCTATAAAAGATGCCATAAACTCTGCCACAAAAAAGGAAATATTTGCAGTTGTTACAACTCCAATCAATAAAGAGGGGCTGAAAGCTGCCGGGATTCCATTTGTGGGGCATACTGAAATTTTCGGTGGTCTTACCAATACGGAGAATCCTCTTACAATGTTTCAAACCCACAACCTTCGGGTTTTCTTTCTTTCCAGACATATTTCTTTAAAAAAAGCCTGTGACTATGTTACAG
>JADIMM010000045.1 GCA_017694795.1 Candidatus Gallitreponema excrementavium | reverse complement strand
TTTCCCCTCTCCCTTAGACCCTCACCCCTTCCTTGCGGCGACCAGGGGAGTCCCCCTGGACCCCCTATGCCGTGCTTTGTAGCGCAGAGCTTTGCTTTTGGCTGCTTTTAAAAAAGCAGGGAAATTCTACTTTTGTGGTACAGGAGTGGGGGTGGCGGACAAGCCGAGGAATGTTTTGTGTAGTTTTTATGTGGTTCTTACGGGGGGGTGGGGCTGGCTTGGGAGCCAGGGGGAGCCGCGTCTTTGTTTCTTTTTTCATTTATTTTATATGCTCCCCCTCCAATAATTTTTTTTTTTTTTATTCTGTTTGATGTGTAACAAAAAATTTGACATATTTGACATGCAGGGTTAAAATTTTTACAGTTGAATTTTATTTCAGGGGGATATGCCTACGATGGTCGGGAATTTTAATAATACCAGATTAAATTTTAAGGGACTGTTTCTGGGTCTTTTTGTTTTTATTGCAGTTTTCGGGATGGTTTTTGCCTGTAAGGCTCCGGTTACTCCTACTGTTCCGGAACCTGAAACGTATACTGTGACTTTTCATTTTGATGATAAAACCCAGTCTGAAACTTATACTGCCGGTGAGGAACTGGAGCTTTTAACTAAAGAAGAAGCAGGGATTTCTGATGATTATGAGCTTGAATGGTATACGGATTCCGACTATACAGAAAAAGCTCATGGCGGAACTCCTGTTAATAGTAATCTGGATATTTACGGAAAGCTCACAGAGATAGATACTTCCATAGAATATACTGTTAAATTTATGAATGACGGCGGAACTGCTTTAGGGGAAGAACAAAAGGTTAATGCCGGTGGCTCTGTGACTGAGCCGGTAACTCCCACACCGGAAAAGTCTGAGCATGAGGGGTGGATTTTTTCCGGCTGGAGTCTTTCTCCTGAGGGAACGGATTTATTGTCCGTAAGTGACGACAAGATAAGTATAAAGGCTTCCTGGGCTGGTGATGGTAATGTAATAACAATATACGCTGTTTATATTGATCCTGATTCACAAAAGCCTGTTATTGGAATTGAGCTTTCTCCCGGGGAAGATTTTGAGCTTTATGTTGGGGACACAAAGAATTTAGCTGTTATTTATACACCAGAAGATGCAAATGTTGGAAAGGATTTAAGCTGGACCTGTACTCCTGAGGGAATTGTTAAGGTTGAAAGTACAGCAGATGGCGGAAAGGTTACAGCCTTGAGTGAAGGTTCTGCAACCATTACCGTTAAACTTTCCGGAGACGGTTCTGTAACAGACAGTGTAAAGGTTAATGTTAGCGAGAAAACCGTAAATGTTTCCTTCAAATCCGGGGTTATGCTCCAGGGATTTAACTGGAGCAGTGCCAGTAGGACTAATAATTCTGTTTGGAACACTTGGTACGGGATTATGGAAGATAATGCAGAAGCAATAAAAAACAGGTTTGAGTATGTGTGGTTTCCACCGCCTTCTATGTCTGCCAGTTTTGGTCCCGAGGGGTATTTGCCAACCCAACTTAATGATTTTAATTCCTATTACGGTTCAGAGTCAGAATTAAGGGCTGTAATTAGTGCCATTAAGCCTGCAAAAGCTATTGCTGATGTTGTAATTAACCATCGCAATGGTAGTACGGATTATGGGGACTTTACAAATCCTTCCTGGACTGAAGATTTTTATTCTATTTGTAGTAATGATGAAGGGTTTACCGAGTCTCCTGTAATGAGTGCTTCCAGTAAAAGGGGAAATCCAGATACCGGTGAAAGCTACAGTGCCGCAAGAGACATTGATCATACAAATACATCCGTTCAGAACGGTATCATTACATGGATGAATGATGAATTAAAGGATTTAGGTTTTGTTGGCTGGAGATATGATTATGTTAAGGGTTATGGCGGAGAGTATGTAGGTTATTATAATGCGAAAACAAATCCTGAATTTTCTGTTGGGGAATATTGGCCTGAAGGTGGTGCAGATTGGGTTTCAGAAATTGATACCTGGCTTACAGAAACAGAGGCTAGTATAAATGGTACACAGGGAATGCCGTCCAAGGCCTTTGACTTTGTATTAAAGCGCAATTTAAATGAGGCTTTTGGTTGGTATAAAAATTCAACAGACCAAGGATCGGAAGATCACAAGACTCTTTGGGATATGTCAAAATTAGCAGATGCAAATACCTTAATGAGGAAGAATCCTTCAAGAGCAGTTACATTTGTTGATAACCATGATACTGGTAGTTCCCAGTTGCACTGGTGCCTTGATCCGGGAGATTTAGGACCTGCCTATGCCTTTATTCTGACCCACCCGGGGTATCCCTGTGTTGCCTGGCAGCATTATTTTACATTTGCAGAAAGCGGTGAGAAAGTAGATCCCGAACAGTACATTGGAGAAAATGAGGTTCCCGGTACTGAAAATACTTACAGGCAGCATATTGATTATCTTATTGATTTAAGGCAGAGAATCGGTATTGAGTATGATGATGTAGTTGATGTGGTTGGAAAATCAAGCAATTATTATGCCGGAAAAATCACCGGGCTTAACGGTGAAATTGTTGTGGTAATCGGTAACGGATATATACCTTCCGGGAAAGGTTACGAGGGGAATAATCCTATTTATGCCGGTACCAATTTTGCCATTTGGGAAAAGGGTGTAAACGGCACTGACAGTATTGGTGGCGGAGGCACAGAGCCCGGAGAAACGGCAAGTATAACTGTTACCTGTGCTAATGACTGGACATGGAATGACGGCGTTAAAATCTTTGCCTGGGTTTGGGGAGGTTCCTATGGTGGAGGTCAGTGGATTCCTTGTTCCGGAAGTGGTACTACTGTAAACTTTGATATTACAGATGACTTAACTGCTTTCCTTTTGGTTCGCTGTCATAAGGATACTGTAACTCCTGATTGGGGTGCGACTGCTGGTAGTGCAGGAGAAATTTATAACAAGACTAATGATATAACTTATAGTTCGGGTCAAACAAGCTACAATGGGGGAAATTGGGGAAAACCCTGATTTTAAGGCTTTAGGATTGACCCTTTTGTAAAAGACAGTTTTTAATTTTAAGGCGGTATTCCGTGGTCGGATGCCGCCTTTTTTGTTGTTTGCGGGGAAAAAAGTGGCACAGAGCTTTGGTTTTGCTGCTTTTAAAAAAGCAGGGAAATTCTACTTTTTGCAAAGTAGTCAAACAAAAGGGAGAGGCGTGCTTTTGCATCTGGTAACTCCTGTTTTATCAGCAGCCGTGTGCAAAAGCTCCAGAATTCGGCATTCGCCGAATTCTGGGACTGTACGCCGGTTTCCTGTTTTACCAACGCCTTGTGCCAAAACCCGAGAAT
>JADIMM010000003.1 GCA_017694795.1 Candidatus Gallitreponema excrementavium | reverse complement strand
GCGACCGCTTCCAGCACAGCAGCACCATCTTCTTCCCGGATCCTTTCCAATGTCGGCTCCAGCAGGCCGTGGTCCGTCACCTGGTTGCTCATTTCAAAATCCCGGATCAGATGTGTTTCCGAATCTACAGCCGTCTGTGGATTATACGCTACTGCAAATCCATTTTTATTTTTCATCAGTTTTGCGTCAGCATCTGTCAACGACATTTGGGATACGCCCGTTTCTTCCATGATCTTTTGATATGCCTCGTATTTCTCAAGCCGCTCACGCGCTTCTTTCAGTTTTTCCTCTA
Source organism: Candidatus Gallitreponema excrementavium (assembly GCA_017694795.1). GTDB lineage: Bacteria > Spirochaetota > Spirochaetia > Treponematales > Treponemataceae > Gallitreponema > Gallitreponema excrementavium. The sequence continues at coordinate 3,419 of JADIMM010000003.1, read as the reverse complement.
TAACCTCCCTGTCAAGCCTTTCTGGCAGCTCATCCATATCCTCCTGCTCATCCATATCTTTAAGGATTCGCAAATATTCATCGGTATGTTCATTCAGCCATTTGATCCGGTCGTCCAGTTTGTTCTTTGTAAAGTTTCTGTCCTTTGAATTATTTGCCAGGAACTTACTTCCATCTACGGATACGAATCCCCATTCTACCGCTCCTGCAATCCTTCGGTTAAATTCATGGAAGATCTTCTTCATGATGTCTATGTTGTTTTTTCGGAAGTCGGATATGGTTCGGAAGTCCGGTTCCACACCGCCCACCAGCCATTTCACTTCCAGATTCAGCTTACAGCTTTCCGCCAGTTTGCGCGAGGAACGGATTCCTTTACGGTTCCCATAAATATACAACTTGATGAGTCCCTTCGGGTCATACCCCGGACGTCCTTCTTCTGCCGCTGCTCTTACACCCAGACTTTCCATATCCAGACTGTCTACGAATGCGTCTATGATTCTGGCTATACTTTCTGGCGCCACAAGAGATTCCCAGGATATCATCATCATCTGTTCACGGTCAAATGTTGAAATATATGGCATAATGTTCCTCCTCAGATAAAATCATTCCTGTCTTTATTATACTATATAATCCCATATTTTTCGCCTTTTTCTGTGTGCTTTATTCAGTTTTCAATGTTCAAAAATCTATGTTGATCACTCTTTCAGCAGAGTGGACTAACCAACAGTAATTTTATCTTTTGCCTATAGTTTTCGGACAGTCTCCCCGTTTTCCGTCGTAGTACTAGGAATCTTCCGTCGTTTCTTTTTGAATTCCCTTCTCTAACTTCTGATTTTTCCCGTATTTTCAAGATATTTTTATTGGACTTTTTTATTGAAAAAAATTTTTTCCTGTGATATAATAATAGCACTACATAGCACTCTGGATTTGGAGGGATTTTATGACCTATTATTTAAGACAAGATAAGAAAAAAAGAGGAATCTATTTACAAATGTACGACAGATATTGGGATAAAGAAAAGAAACAAGCCCGTTCGAAAAGCATCCAGGCCTTTGGGTATCTGGAAGATCTTATTTCCGATGAAATGCCAGACCCTGTCGTTTATTATCAGGAATATGTACGGATGAAGAATGAAGAACGCTTCGCATCCATCGCTGAACAAAACCGTCCACGCACCTTTCAAGCTCCTGTAGAATACCATCTTGGCCACTTTCTCCTTCACACTCTTTTAGAGGAACTTGGTGTTCAGGAGGTCATCGATATCCTTTCGGCACAAATGCGTTTTCAATTCAGTATCTACACAATGATCGCTCAGCTTATTTTTGCCAGGGTGATTTGCCCTTGCTCGAAATCCAAAACAGTCTCCTCCATTTTCCCGCATCTTTACGATGCTTCTCCGATTTCAGAAGATCAGGTCTACGATGGTCTGAACTTTGTTGGCGGTTCTTATAAGAAATATATCGAACTCTTTAATCACTGTTATGAACAGTATTATCAAAGGAATTTCCGTAATGTATTCTTCGATTGCACGAATTATTACTTTGAGATTGATCTGCCTTATGAAGATAAACAGAAAGGTCCCTCCAAGGAGAATCGTCACGATCCGATCATTGGACAGGCTCTTCTGCTCGATGCAGATCTCGTTCCTGTAGCCATGCAGATGTATCCTGGAAATGAATCCGAGAAACCTTATATCCGTAAGATCATCGAAGAGATGAAGACCCGATATAAAGTCTCTGGGAAGACCGTACAGGTCGCTGATAAAGGACTTAACTGTGCCAGGAATATTTATGCTGCTGTAAAGGAAGCGGATGACGGGTATATCTTCTCCAAATCCATCCATGGCAGAAACTTGAGTGAAAAGGAAAAACGGTGGGTCATATCAGAAAACGATGCAAACGTATGGAAAGACTACAGGGATGAAACGGGGAATCTCCTGTATCGTCTCAAGTCCTGCGTAGATACCTTTACTTACCAGATCAAAAAGACAGATCTGGAAACAGGAAAAGAAGTCATAGAAAATTTCTCCGTGGTTGAGAAACGGATCGTTTCTTACAATCCTGCACTAGCCAAGAAACAAAGCACAGAGATTAGGAAAATGGCCGACAAGGCAGCTAAATTTACGACCTATAAGAAGATAACACGGGAGGAACTAGGAGATTGTGCCAAATACGTCAAGATAACCCGTAAAGACAAGAATGGAAAAAAGATCGAATCCTTGGTAGAAGTCGATCAGGCAAAGGTTAACGAGGATCTGAAATATGCTGGATATAATCTGATGGTCACTTCAGAGTTGGATATGGAACCACTCCAAGTCTATCAGGTTTATCACAACTTATGGAAGATCGAAGAATCTTTCCGGATTACCAAATCTTATCTGGATGCACGTCCAGTTTACGTGCGAAAAAAAGAAACAATCTATGGGCATTTTTTCATCTGCTACCTTAGCTTGTTTCTTTTAAGAGTATTAGAAATCAAAGTTTTTAAAAATAAAATCAATTCCTACGATCTGATCGAATTTATGCGTGACTTGCGAGTTGTGAAAGGGAAAGATGGATCTTACATCAACATTTCCAGAAATCAGTCTGTTAATGCAAAGGTTAAAAAAATGACAGGATTAACAAATCTGGATGCACTATATCTTTCCGAAAAAGAAGTCGAAAATCTCTTCAGAAACTGTATGCTGATAGAGTCAGAGTACTAGGTTTTGAGAGAAACGACGGAAGTCAGGTATTATTTTAACATTTCATTTCATTTATGTCAATTATAAAATTTACAAAAAATGGAACACTAAATAATACTAAATTTCGGGAGTTTGACAGTCACCCCCTGCTAAAACGTCTTACAGGCCTCATAAAGCCTATATTTTTTTGTCAAATTTTAAATTTTATATTACACGTTCCACTAAAATACGGTATAATAGAGAGAGGTGATTTTTATGAGATTAGGTTGGACTACAGGGAAATATTCAACGACTTACCGAGCGGTAAAAACCGTTCGCATAAATGGGGAAAACAAAACATTGATCGTAAAAACGTTCGGTTCGGAAAAATATATCTGTGAAACCTACGGTGTGACCGATGCAAAGGCATGGGCAAAGGAGCAGGTGCGCCTGATGAATGAAGCGGAACAGCAAGATACTGCCGTGTTTCAGATCGAACTGTCTGCGGCCAAGGATCTCTCCATGGATATGCAGCGCTGCTTTAACGGTGGATATCTTTTCCTGCAGCAGATTTATTATGAACTTGGACTGGACAGGATCTGTGTCATGATCCGTACCCGACATGGCTTTGATTATAACCTCAATGCTATCCTGTCACGGCTTCTTTATACCCGGATCCTGTTTCCTTCTTCCAAACACAGCTCTTATAAGGATTCCTTCCGTTTTATTGAACAGCCAGATTTTGAACTCCATCAGAT
>JADIMM010000044.1 GCA_017694795.1 Candidatus Gallitreponema excrementavium | reverse complement strand
GTATAGCATCTGCCAGAAAATCATTTTCTGTCACAAAAAAATCAATCAATTAATTCAATTTTCACCCCTTTAATTTTTAAATTATTAACTATTGTCTCCCATGTATCTTGTAATTTTAAGAATTCTTCAGGGAGGTTTTTATCATGATTTTTCATTAAATTGAACAGTTCGGCAACAGAACTTGTTTCGTTCCAATACCAATACCCGTCTTTTTTGGTAAAAATTCCGGGAAGTTTGCCGTAAAATTCATCCTCATAATCTTTACTTATGATAAAGTTTATCCAGAAATGATGTATCATTCTGTCATCAATGAATTTCATGGTAAAACCAAAGGTATTGGACGCCAATTTTCCATCACTTGAAGCATCAAAAGTTGTTTCCCCTACTATTTTACCGTCAACACTTATAAGTTCGTTGGAAGTTTCTTCTACGCTCATAGGGAATAACCTAATCAGAACGAAGGATTCTCCCTTTTCATATAATCCTAAAATATTTTTAACTGACAATTCATTATCTTTTATAAGTTGATTGATTTTCCTTGAATTCATGTATTCAGGTTCATCTTTAACCTTTTCAATACTCATAACATCATACCCATATTTAAGACAATAAAGCCCATATTCATCTTTAATTTTTTTAAATTCCTCATTCGATATGACATAATCAGGAATTAAAGATTTAAGATTATTCTCTGAATAGACATTAAAAAACAGTTGAATAATAAAACAAAAAAACAATATTTTCTTCATAAATGCACACTCCCTGTTCCCAAAGTCTTATTTTACCGTAATTTTTTCACCGTTTACTTCAAGATTATCCAAAATCTTTTCATACAAAACCTGTATTTCTATAAACTCTTTTGGCAGTCTTTTATCATGATTCAACAGCATTTCAAAAAATGTTTTGGGAGCATCACTGTTTTTCCAGTACCATCTATCTTCCTTTGCAAATAACTCTGGCTGGCTCGACATATACTCTTCCCCATTATTTCCAAAAATACAGCTGATTGTGTAATCACTCACTTTCTCTCCATCCAAAAAAATCAACTTGTAATCAAATCCTAAACCACTACCAGTAGAATAAACCCGAAAGAAAGTTTCCCCCATCGGAGTTCCGTTATTGTACAATTTTGAATACCTATGTAAATCTTTCCCCGGAGAACTTAAAATAAATTCTTTATCTGATTTTAATAAAACCAATAAAGCATTTTTTGTTAGTTTTTCATTTTCCTTGTAATAATTCTTTAATACATCTGTTCTTTCGTAGTTTGGTCTTTTATCCAAATATTCTAAATCATAGTCGATGCCAAAAACTTTAATTTCAAAACCAGATTTTGATTGCTTTTCCCATCTCATATTCCTATAATAAAAATCGTCGGTATCTATCTGTGACATGAGATTGGAATCACAGAACATGAATCCGGTTAAGAGAACCAAAAACAATATCATTATTTTTTTATTCATAATTTTACTCCTTTTATAAGAACAGGCTGTAATATTTTACAACCTGCCCTTAAATGTATTATTTTAAAGTTATTTTTTTACCGTTTACTTCTAGATTTCCAATAATTTCTTCCCACTTAAGCTGTAATTCCAGCATCTCAACCGGGAGTCTCTCATCGTGGTTTTCCATCATCTTGCAAAGTTCCACCATGGCCTCTTCGCTTTTCCAGTACCATTTTCCGTCTTCCTTGTAAAATATTTCAGGCAAACTTTCCAGAACATCCATTTCTTTATTAAGGTATCCGGTATTAACAAAAAGTCTTACAATTTCATCTTTATCTATGTATGAAAGACTGTATACAAAGCCTCCACCAACAGATAAATCAGGACCTATTCCTGCTGTAAAATGATATTCCCCCACAGGTTCCTTTCCCCGGTATATTTTTCTATAAGAATACAGGTCAACAAGATTTAAATCACCAAGCTGGAGTACGAATTTTTTATCTCCCTTTAAGAATTTCTTTAAATCCTTTGATGTTATTTCTTTGTTTTCCTCAAAATAATTTTTAAGAAATTCAGGAAGCTCATAGGGCTGCATATTCTTTAAATCATTGATTTTTATTCTTTCCAATCTGAAACCTATATCTGTACCGGATTTTTGATGCTGCTCGATTACAACCCTGTTCCGGTACAAATCTTTTGGAAACATTTTTTCGATATTGTTTTCTGCTGAAACAAACCCCATTGCACCAATCAGTAAAATCACCAACTGTATTTTTTTCATTATACGCACCTCCCGTATTTTGATATTTAATTATTTTTTTATGAAACCATATGAAACCATATGAAACCATCAGATAAAAATATTTTTAGTTATTCAATCAATAATAAAGCATTGCTTTGGACTAAAAAAAAAGAACCAAAAAACTTTCTTAAATACCAACTTTTATTCCGCATAAGCGAAGTATTATATATAATTTTTCTGCTGTCAATGTTTTTCATTTTATACGCGATGTTTTTTTTCTGTAAATCGCCGTAAAAGAAAGTAAAAACAAAAATATCTAAATTATCTCTAAAAAATACCAAAACATCCTGGACAATCCTGTAAATTGTTAATAACTTTACTTTCCCGGATAAAAAAACCCGGAACTGCCAACGACAGCTCCGGGAAAAGGAGATAATCATGAAAAAATTATGAAACGGATTAATACCGGTAATTTTTTCTATTTTAGTATGTAATCTTCCTCCCTGAAAGAAAGTATTACATCACCACTTCCATTGTCCTTAAACTCAATAACATAAGTTGTTCCGGCAGCCAGACTTCTCATTTTCTGGACGGCACTTCCGTCTGCTACTTCCCCGCTGCCCCACCAGCCGTAATATCCTGTTTTCATATTAGAATCATACTCCTGAAAACTGTAATCGCCTGGAACTGTCCCAAAAACCACATAAGTACCGCCAGGAGCAAGCCCTTTATTGTCACTCAAGATATCATTTTTCCTGTTTGCCTCATCCAAAGGATTGGCAATATACTGGTTCAACCATAAATTCCCAATAGATACAGACTGGGAACTGTTGATAATTACAAGAGTTACAGAATCATTCACCGAAAAAGCCGGAGCAGGCTCAACACTTTCCACCGGTTCAGGCGTGGATTTACAAGAAAAAAGAAAAATACCCAAGATAACAATAAAAACCGATAAACTGTAAATCCTTTTCATATACACAAACTCCAGTAAAACGCTCAATATAATAATAAAACAAAGAAGTCAATATTACAAGTAAGAAAAAAAAATTAATTGTCTTCGGTGTGGAAACTCGAAAGCCTTTCCTCCTGCCGCAATTTCTGGAGGGCTCTTTCCTGTATCTGCCTTACCCTCTCACGGGTAATTCCTAAAAGCCGCCCTGTTTCTTCCAAGGTCATGGGAGCCTCTCCTCCCAACCCGAACCTGAGCTGAATAATTTTTCTTTCACGTTCTGACAAATCCAAAAGAACATCTTCTATTGTCTCCAGCAAGGTCTCAGAAAAAACAATATCAAAGGGGTCACAAATAGACTCGTCTTTTACCAGATCAGAAAGCCTTGTCAAGTTTTCTTCGTCTACAGTGGTATCCAGACTGGAAGTTTCCTGGGAAATTGAAATTATATCCCTTACCTTATCTGCCGGAATCTGCATGATTTCAGAAATTTCGTCTGCACTTGGATCCCTGCCATAATCCTGGGTAAGCTGTTTTGCCACACCAAAACATTTTTTTATGGTGTTAAGCATGTGCACGGGAATCCTTATGACACGGCCTTTGTCAGCAAGACTTTTAATAATTGCCTGACGGATCCACCAGGTTCCATAAGTGGAGAACCTGCATCCACGGGTATAATCAAACCTGTCTACAGCTTCAATCAAACCGATATTTCCCTCGTCAATTAAATCCAGAAGAGAAAGCCCCCGGTATTGATAATTTTTTGCGATGGAAACCACGAGCCGGAGATTTGAGTTTATCATTCTGTTTTTGCAGTGACGGATTTCCTTTTGAATTTCTTCCCTTTTTTCTATGGAAAGTACATCATCCTTAGGATACTTATCCAACTCGGAATAAAGTCCGTTCAGTTTCTCGCCAATTAAATACTCATCCTCGGCTGTAAGCAACGGAAAACGGGCTATCTGTTTAAGATAAAGCGTCAAAGGAGGATTATCTTCAAAAACATCCGATTCCTGCTTCTCTGCGGCCTCATTGTCCTTCAGCTTGTCAATATCGGTATCGCTCAATCTATTTTTCCACCAACTCCTGAAATTTCAGACAACACTTGTAATCTATTGCCACTATTTTATCATGGTATCTTGAAATTAAAAAGCAAAAATTAACTGCAAATGAAAAGTGGTAAGCAGTAAAATATAATTCCCCATAAAAAAGGTTTCCAACCATCTGTTATAATGAAATTGCAACATACCAAAAAACAGGAGGAAAGAAACCTATGGAAACTTTACCACGAAAGGAGAGAAAAGAAAA
>JADIMM010000043.1 GCA_017694795.1 Candidatus Gallitreponema excrementavium | reverse complement strand
TTTTCTTTTCTCTCCTTTCGTGGTAAAGTTTCCATAGGTTTCTTTCCTCCTGTTTTTTGGTATGTTGCAATTTCATTATAACAGATGGTTGGAAACCTTTTTTATGGGGAATTATATTTTACTGCTTACCGGAGACATGATAGTATAATTAAAATGTTGACATAATTAATTATAAGATATAAACTCAGTAATTAAAATGAGCTTGCTGTGATACCAACATAAGTTCAGGTAAAGTTCTTGAATTCAGAGGTGATTGAATGGATAGGGTAAGATATCCCATAGCGTTAAAGTTGATAGTTATAATCACCGTTATACTTGCCATGTCATTGGGTGCTACAACTGCTGTTGTGTCCTGGAATGTCTCACAGGATACAAGGATTTCTGCCGAGGAGAGCAATCTTACACTTAATTCCCGTTCTGCTTCTGCGGCAGAAAACGAGCTTTCTACAATCAGGGCAAATGTTTTTCTGCTTTTGGATTTAGTCAATTCTGCCGGTTCACAGAGTGCCCTTGCAAACCAGGCTGCAAATTTTTTCTTTGAGCGTAACCAGGGAATGGCAGCTATTGTGCTTAGGAATATCTCGACGGGAAAAGATGACCGGTTTTATGTAAACAGGAGATTTTTTACCTCCAATGAAATTGATTCCTCCCTTGTAAATGACTTTATGGAAATAAATGCCGGGTATCTTGAAAGGGCTTCTAAAGGGGAATCCTTTGTGCTTAATGGGTCTCCGGTTTTTAACCAGGTTGTTTTGGCAATGGTTTACCCTTGGAAAGAAGAAGGCTGGAACCAGGTTGCCGTTATTATTTTCTCAGGTGAAAACCTTTTGGACGCATTTTCTTCCGGTTCTGTCAACAGTTCTTTTATGACAAACCATAATGGGGATGTTCTTGTACACAGCGATTTTTCCCTGGTCCAGGCAGGGGCAAATTTGTCTTCGATGCCTTTGGTAAAAGAAAGTTGGGATAACCAGGATTCTGCAAGGCAGATTATGTTTGAGGCCGAAGACGGAAAAGAATATTTCGGGGCATATAATCATTTGAGTCTTGCTGATTTATGCGTTTATACCACAGTTGCTGCAGATATTGTTTTTGAACCTGTTTATGCCAGTGTACGGAGAAATATATATCTTACGCTTGCTGTTCTTTTCCTTTCCGTGATATTTGTTTACTTTTTTTCAAAGACAATCAGTGTTCCTGTAAAAAAACTTACAGAAGCCTCTGATGAGATTGAAAAGGGGAATTATATACTTCATCTGGAGTCAAAAACCCGGGACGAAATAGGTCTTCTAACCAGACGGTTTGTAAAGATGGGGAAGGGACTGGATGAAAGGGAGAAATTAAAGGATACATTTGGCCGGTTTATTAACAAGGAAATTGCCGAGAAAGCAATGAAAGGGGAACTGGCATTGGGAGGGGAAACTAAAAATGTAACAGTTTTCTTTTCTGATATCCGTTCTTTTACAGCTATTTCCGAAAAACTTGAGCCTTATGAAGTTGTTGAATTTCTCAACGATTACATGACCAGAATGGTTGAATGTGTAAGCAATACACATGGCGTTGTTGACAAGTTTATCGGGGACGCCATTATGGGTGTTTGGGGGGCTCCTGTATCCCAAGGAAATGTTTCCCTAGACGCATTGAACTGTGTCCGTGCTGCCCTGATGATGAGACACTCCCTGATGGAGTTTAACAGAGGCCGGGGTGGCGATAAGAAACCCATAATAAAAATCGGGTGCGGTATCAACACCGGTCCTGTTGTAGCCGGGCAGATCGGCTCGTCGTCCCGGATGGAATACACAGTAATAGGTGATGCAGTAAATTTTGCCTCCAGAACAGAGGCCCTTAACAAACCTTTAGGTACTGATATTCTTATTACGGAAAATACTTATAAACTTGTAAAAGAACATGTTATTGTGGAAGAAATGCCCTCGGTAACCGTAAAGGGAAAAGAAAAACCTGTAAAAATATTTGCTGTAGTAAATATGCCCCGGGCGACCGATATCCCGGGTGCCGGACCGGAGGGACCAAAAAACATGGCAGAAGTCAGAACACTTCTGGGAATTCCTACTCCTGATTTTACAAAGGTAAATGTCAATGAAGATGAGAAGAAGTTTAAAATCCAGGGGCAATGATTATGCTGTAGTCCTTTTATGTCTTTTTCTGTCTTTCACCTCATTGCTTCTTTTTTGGAAAGATGTAAACAGGACACTGTCAAAAATCGGGGAAACTCCCATAGGAATGATTACCTTTAAATACAAGGTTGCACAGCGTAAGTTTTCTGACCGCCTTATTTGGGATATGCTTCAAAAAGAAAGCTACGTTTACAATGGGGATACAATAAGGACAGCAGACCTTTCGGAAGCGACTATAAGATTTACGGATAATAATATCATAACCCTGGAAGAAAGCTCCCTGGCACAGATTTTTCTTGATTCAAGGGGGGCGGCTTCTGTTGATTTTGCAGGTGGCGGAATCCGCATTGACAGTTCCCAATCTGCTTCCGGAATGTCTGTAAGCTCAGGTAATACTAAGTTCAGGATTGATTCCGGTTCTGTTATGGTAGCTTCTTCCGGTACAGGAAACGGGGCTGCCGGCGGCAGTGATGCCGGAACAGGAGGGAGGCCGGATGGTTCTACTGGAACAGGGCCTTCTGGAATCCTTAATTTTGAGGTTGTTTCCGGTACTGTATCGGTTATGGATTCCGGATCAGGGGAGCTTGTAAACCTTTCCCTGGGTGAGGTGGGAAGTGTTTCGTCTGGGAGAGTTATAAAAGAAACCGGTATAACAGTACTTTCTCCTCTGCAGAATTACCGCTTTAATAATTACGGAGAAGATTTGTACTCTGTTCCGTTCAGTATTGCAAAAAGCGGCGGTTTTCAGGATTCTTCTTTAGTCCTTGAGATTTCAGGAACAAAGGATTTTGGGTCTTTAAAAGAAAAGATAAGCCTGAAAGGAATAAACCAGGTTAATGTTGGTTTACCGGAGGGGGTCTGGTATTGGAGAATCAGCAGCAGTGATCCGTCCGGGAAACAGACCGTAAATACCGGAAAATTTACAGTGGTAAGTATTACAAAGCCACTTTTACTGGTTCCGGGTGACAAGGAAGTTTTTTCCTACCGTACTGTAAAACCTTCCATTAGGTTTGTCTGGCAGGGAAACCAATATACTTCCTGGTATCTTCTTGAGGTTTTTGACAAGCAGAATCTGGATTCCCCTGTTGTAAGCCGCCGGGTAAACGGAAATTCTGCAATCATAGATGAATTTGATAAGGGGGACTATGTTTGGCGGGTGACACCTGTTTATTCTGGGGCAGTTGATTCAGGGTTCAGCAGCTTCGGCGTAAATGACAAAAAAGAATTTGCCCCGCCGAAACTAACCAGTTATCCTTCCGGGAGCTTTGTAAATATCAATGCAGTGAACAATGCCCGGGGACAATCGGTATTATTTTCCTGGGAAAATGATAAAGAAGCCGATGAATATTTATTCAAAATTATATCTTCAGATGACGGTAAGGTTTTAAAAGAAGTAAGCGTAAATGAGAACTACATAAATGTAAATCCTGTTGACTTTGGAATTACTGAAGGTGTCTACTTCTGGCAGGTCGCAAAAAAAGATAAGAAAGGAAACGTTTCCCCTGACTCCGAAAAGAGGGTGTTTACTGCAGTAGACGGAGAGGTGGTTTTCCACACGACATTCCCTGCAAATGGTTACGGGATTGCTGAAAGCATGGTTTATGATACATTGTTTACCTGGAAAAATAACACCAAGGATTCTGTAATAGCAGAAATTGCCCAAGATGAAAATTTTTCAAAGATAATTGTGTCAAAGACCGTGGGCCATGAAAATCAGAATGTGGGCAATATTTCCCTTCCTGCCGGTGAATACTGGTGGCGTGTAAGAACAGAGCATCCTTTCGGAGGGGGAGAGAGCTTAAAAAGCAAGGCCCATAAATTCAGTGTTTTGCCACCTCTTCCTGCTCCCGGAGTGGTTTTTCCCCTTAATGGGGAGGTAATTCCTGTGGCAAAGGATGAGTTGACGGAATTTGTCTGGCAGGAGGTGCCCGGGGCAGATTATTATAATCTTTCGGTTTATTCTTCTGCAAATTCTGACCCGGTGCAGGAATTCAAGATGCTTACCGAACCCGGGGCAATGGTTAATCTTTCGGCTCTTTCAAAGGGTAGTTACCGTTATACAGTCCAGGCTTTTTCTCTGGAAAATGAAAATCAGACCAGGCGGACAGGTTTAATAACAGAGGTTTATTTTTCTGTTTACCCTGTTATCCCTATTGAGCTGGTTTCACCGGGCCCCGGAACAAAAATAGACGGGATTGAGGCTGTCCTTAATCCCGGAGTCCTTGTATGGAACAGTGAGGATGAACTGGTTTCTGAAAGGCTTATTTTAAGTAAATCCCGTGACGGTCTCCCTATTGACCACGGTGGAAAAATCAGGAATCCGGAAAGTATTGTTTTGGAGATAACTTCCCCGGAGGAAAGAATCCGGCTTCCACCATTGCGGGAAGGATTTTATTACTGGACTGTAACCGGAATTAATACCGTCGGATATGATTTGACTCCCCGTTCCCCATATACTTTTGAGGTTCTTCCTGTTCCCAGTCTGGCGGCTCCGGATTTTGTTTCTCCGGAAAATAAAACAGTGTTTGATATTTATTATCTGATGAACTCTACATTGTGCAATGTAACATGGAACCAGGTTGAAAATGCCACCGGTTACAATGTTACTTTGCAGCGTATAGAAGGAAGCAGTAAAACTGTTATCCTGGAAGATTATGTAGAAGACAACGGGTCTGGTGAATATCTCTTGCCTGATTTTTCGGAACTGGGAGAAGGGGAATTCGAATTCATTGTAGAAGCTGTACAGTATACTCCGGATAATTTTCTTCTTAGGGGAGGAGAAACAGGGGTTTTGAGTTTTTCCATTCAGCTTCCGGAAATTAAAAACATTAATTTGAAAACCCATGGAGAGGTGTATGGAAATTAAGCGGATATTGTCAATTATATTTTCATTATTTCTTCTTCCGGTTTTTCTTGTCTTTGGGGAGGATGACCGGAAAATAAAAGCAGAGACTGTTTCTACGGAAATACAAGAAGAAATGGTAAATGCCTACAGTGCAGAGGGAGAAATCCTCCCGGTTACAAAAACTGAGTACGATTCAGTCGTTTCTCAGGACAGGGATTATTTTGTAAAAACTGTTGATAATGGCAGACAGGTTATTTTTCAGAGGCTTGAATGGGAACCTGTAGAGTTTTCAACAGGATATATTTTTAAACTTGAGAAACAGATCGGAGACGGAGTTTATACACCTATCAGGGATTTTGAATTAACAGAAAATTTTATTCTTCTTGCACTGGAAGCCGGTTCATACCGGTATTCGGTTCAGGTTTTGAATTTTTTCGGAAAGGTTCAGTTTGAAAGTGATTATGTGCAATTTACCCTGATAAAAGCTTTAAAGCCTGAGCTTAAATCTGTTTCTCCTGAAATTATTTATCTGGACGAACCTTATGACGGGATATATACAGTTACCGGAGAAAATATCTTGGAAAACTCCGAAATTTTCCTGGGCGGATTGGGAAAAAGAATAAAACCGGTGGATTTAAAAATAACGGATAAAAACGGGAAACGGGCTGTTGTAACTTTTGCACCGGAGGATTTAAACACGGGAACCTATGATTTTTTTATACGGAATCCGGGCGGTTTTTACAGTTCAAAAAAAATCGATATAAAATATTTCAAGTGGTATGATTTGGACATAACATATAATTATGCACCGTTTTTTGTATTATCCGATGATACCCTTAAAACATATATAAATACAGACAAATCATTCACCGGTTCCCAGGTTAAGCTTACATTTATGCCGGTAAAAAGGAGGAGGGAATATTTTGGATTTTCCCTTTCAGGTTTTTACCATTATCTTTATGGTTCTTTACCCGGATATACCGGTTCGGCCCATATTGTCCAGGCATATTGTAATTTTGTTTACCAATGTCCGATTATACGCAAGAGATTCGTTTTGGATATCCACGGGGGCGCCGGGGTGCTGGGTTTTTTGAATTTGAAAATCAAGTATCCCCACAACTTTGTTTCGGACAGCTTTAATTCCTTGCATTTTTCCGTTGATGCCGGGATGTCCTTTAATATTTATGTGATGAACAGGCTGTTTCTGGAACTTGGTTCTGATTTCGTTTATTCAATCGTCGGAAACGGCTGCATTATAGGGGCTCTTCCTTACATTGGTGTTGGCTGGCAGTTTTAATTGACCTGCCAGTCCACCGTATTTTTTAACCGGAAAACTGCCAATAAGTCCTGCTTGTGTTGTCTTTGTGGGTTATTCCGGTTAAATGCCTATTCTGCATTTATCTGGATTTCATTCTGGTTTGCCATAAGGTCAAGAACCGTAAAGAACATTATTACCACCATGGGGCCGAGAAGGAGACCGTTTATTCCAAAAACTTTTAAACCTCCAAGTATTGAAAAAAAGATAATCAGGGGGTGGACATTTATCCTGTCTTTAAGAAAGAAAGGTCTGAGAAAGTTGTCCAAAAAACTTACACAAAAACCGCACAGTATAAGAAAAATGATTCCCTGCAAAACCGAGTTTGTAAAGCAGAGTACTATTCCCATAGGAACCCAGACAATGGCTGCCCCAAAAATCGGTATGAACGAGCAGAACATAAGGATAACGGAAAAAAGAAGGGCCCCTTCTATACGGAAAATGAGCATTATTATAAAGGCTGCTGTTCCCTGGTAAAGGGCTACAAGAATATATCCTGAAAACAGATGCTTTGTAATTTGGGTAAACTTTCTGGATAAGGCACTCATATAAGACGGATCAATGGGAACAGCCTTTTTCAAAAGTGTTGCAAGATATCTCCCGTCAAGAAAGCAAAAATATAGGGCAAAGGCAACAAAAAGAATTGAAATAATAAAATTTCCTGCACTGCTTATTATCGATGTGCCAAAACCAATAATTCTTGAGCTGTATTTTTGTAAAAAATCTATGAGATTTTCCCTTATATTTATTTCACTCAAATTGATAAAATTCAGACTTAATTTTTCGGCTGCCTTGGAAAGGATTATACCTGTTTCCGACTGGGAAAAAAAGTCAGGATTATTCATTATGAATGTCTCGACACTTTTTACAAAAGACAGCAGCTGGTTAGTCAAAAGAATACCGATGGAAACAAGGGGAACAATAATTACAAGAAGCGTTCCCAGTGAAAAAAAACCTGCCAAGGCATGACGCTTTGTCTGGTAAAATTTTTTATCTTTGTTCAGTTTTTTTAGCAGCATTGAATGGAGGGGGTTTATGAGAATGTATAAAAAAATCGTCCAGAGGATTATGGTAAAAAAAGGATAGAGCATTCCGATTAAAAGGGCAAACATAAGTCCCAGAAGGGCAAAATTGAAAATTATCTGTATAGTTTTTCTGTTATCCATAGTACTGAATATACCCTGTTTTTAGGATTCTGAACAGTTTTATTTATACACAGATACATTTTTTTTCTTGTTTGTTCAAAATTTACATGGTATTCTTTTTAAAGTGAAGGTCTGTCATTTATTCAGATTTTTACCGGAGGACTTATGAAAATTAGTGAAGTGCAGACAATTTTAGAAGCCAAAATTATGACGGATAACAACGAGGATAGTATTAACCTGACTTCTGCCTGTGGTGCAGACCTTATGAGTGATGTTATGGCCTTTGTAAAAGACCAGGTTCTTCTCCTTACAGGGCTTATAAATGTTCAGGTAATAAGGACTGCAATTTTAATGGATATTCAGGTTATTTGTTTTGTGAGGGGAAAAGAACCTTCTGCCGACATGATTTCAATGGCAGAGGAACAGGGAATTGTTCTTATGTCCACAAAGTTACCTCTCTTCCTTGCCTGCGGCAAGCTTTATGAAGCCGGTTTAAAGGGTGGCGGGGTTAGAAAAATCGACTAGGATTTGTAAATGGATTTACATTACAAGGTATCCGGTACGGATTTTACAACCGCAGGAAAGGCTTCCCAGGAAATAAAAAAAACCTTGCAAAGGCTTGGGCTTGATTCTGCTGTAATTAAAAGAGCTGCAGTGGCTATGTACGAAGCCGAGATGAATATGGCTGTTCACGGGGGAGGGGGGGAAGCATCTGTGGAGATTCTTGACGATAGAATAATAATCGTTATGGAAGACCATGGCCCGGGAATTGCCGACATCGGAAAAGCCATGGAAGAAGGCTATTCTACTGCTCCAAAAGAAGTAAGGGAATTGGGTTTTGGTGCCGGAATGGGATTGCCGAATATGAAGCGGAATTCCGATGAAATGACAATTGATTCCCATCCCGGCAAGGGGACAAAGGTTACCATGGTGATAAAACTTTAATTTTTGACCGGTAATTTGAATTTGGTAAGGAAGATTTTTGTGGACAATCCCTTTTCAATTTTTCATTCTGTTATCCTCGATGAAGATTCCTGCAAAGGTTGCACTATTTGTGTCACCGGCTGTCCGGTAGAGGCCATAAGAGTAAGAAACGGAAAAGCAAGAATTCTTGAAGAAAGATGTATTGATTGTGGTGAGTGCATTCGCAGGTGCCCTAACAGGGCAAAAAAAGCGGACACAGCTCCCCTTGCATCCATGGAAGGCTACGACTGTAAAATTGCTGTCGTTGCACCTTCGTTTTACGGGCAGTTTCCAGCCGGGTATTCTGTTGAAAACATCCTCCAGGCCTTGGGCGGTATAGGATTTGATTATGTTTTTGAGGCAGCCTTAGGTGCCGAAATTGTAACCCGGGAAACTTTAAAAATCCTGAAAAAAGAGGGAATAAGGCCGTTGATTTCTTCTTCCTGTCCTGCGGTTTTACGGCTGATACAGGTCAGGTTTCCGACCCTCTTGGAGCATATAATTCCTCTTCTTTCCCCGATGGAAATTGTTGCCGGCATATCACGGAAGATGGTAACAGAAATATTAAAAAAAACCGAGCCTCCGGATGATTCCGGTAAGAAGGGGCAGGAACCTGTAATCGGTGTTTTCTTTATTTCCCCCTGTCCTGCAAAGGTTACAGCAGTTAAGAATCCCCTGGGACATAAAAAAAGCCAGGTAGATCAGGTGATTTCCATGAATGACCTTTACCTACCTCTTTTGACCAGACTAAAAAAGTCCTGTACTACGGAGGAAGAAAAACAGGTCGGAAAAATCAACAGGGATGAAAATAAGTCTTGCTTCCCTCTTGGCTCCATGGCTTCGGCTTATGGAATAATGTGGGCTTCCCGAGAGGGGGAGTGCAGGTCTTTGGAGCATTTATTCACCCGGGAAAAAAACTCTGTTAATGAGGATTCCCCGGTTGTTAAAGAAAAGAATACCGGAAAAGAGGAAAAACTTCCCGGCAAAGATTCCAATCTTTCATGGATTTCTGTTGACGGTATAAATGAGATAACATCCTTGTTTGAATCTATAGAAGACGGCAATCTCCAGGATGTGGATTTTGTAGAAGCGGAGGCCTGTCCTTCGGGGTGTTCAGGAGGTCCCCTCACAATTGTCCAGAGTGCAATTGCAAAGGAAAACCTGAGACAAAGATTTGCACAGGCGTCAAGGATACCTTCAGATGAATCTGTTCCGGTAGAATTAAAAAAGGATGTACCTGTCTGTTCCGAAGAAAAAATCCATCCCCGCCCCATTCTCCAACTGGATAAAGATTTTTCAAAAGCCTGTAAAATGATGAAAGAGATAGAAGAAATTCTTCCTGAACTTCCCGGTTTGGACTGCGGATCCTGCGGAGCTCCTAACTGCCGTGCACTGGCGGAGGATATTGTAAAACGAAAGGCTTCGAAAGAAGATTGTGTTTTTGTTTTGAAGAAAAAGTATTTTGACGGTAAAATATCCCCTGTTTAAAAACGGGTAAAGGAAAAAAGAATGACAGAAGCCGATATATCCGGTGATCCGGATTCTCTCTTGCTTAAAAAACAGCTCTTGAGAAAACAGGTTCTTGAACACATAAAATCATATCTGGGGGAAAAGGGGAGCAGGGAAAAGGACTCCCTTGCCGCTTTGGATTTTCTCGTAAAAAGCAGAATATGGCAGAATGCAGCTTCGGTTTTTCTATTTTACGCTACTGAATTTGAAATTGATACGGAACCGGTAATTTTTGAGGGAATAAATGCCGGAAAATCAATTTTTCTTCCCCGGATTATAAAAAAAGGGCAAATGGTTTTTATCAGGGTTTGGGATAAATCCTGTAATGTTAAAAAACTCCCTTCCCTGGAAAAGAACAGATTCGGGATTATGGAACCTGCCATGCCTGAAGGGGGGATTATGCCTGTTCTCCCTGTTTCAAATGATGAAATTCCAGTCCTGGTTCTTGTGCCAGGTAGGGCTTTTACAAAAAATGGGGAAAGACTGGGATTAGGAGGTGGTTTTTATGACCGGTACCTTAAAATGATTAAAGAAAAGATTCCCTCTGAGTGCCTGACATTTACGGGATATTGCTTTAATGAGCAAATTGTGGATTATGTTCCCTGGGAATCCCATGATGTAAAAATGGACAAAATACTCACCCCAGGTGGCTTTATTTTATAAGGGTATTGACTTTTTTTTTTATATTTTATAGTATCTCTTATATGAGCGGTGGCGCTCACATTCCCTTGTAGCTCAGTTGGCAGAGCAATTGGCTGTTAACCAATGGGTCGCTGGTTCGAGCCCGGCCGGGGGAGCAAAGATTTTACGGTCAGGAGACGGCAGTTTTCTTTTTCGCAAAAGAATCTGCCGTTTTTTGTTTTATTGCCTTATAACGCATAAATCCCGGTTTTTGATGTCCATGCCCCGGACAGTTTCTCCCTGCTCCCCCGGCCCGGGGCTTATGCAAGTCTCCGGGGACCTGGTTTTTCCCCGGCATCTTTTTTTCATTATCAGCAGCATAAATTTAATTCAGTTAACAAAAAAACCTGAATCACTGCAGAAAAAAGCAATGTTCAGGCTTTAAGGAATTTATCCGTTTTGTTTTCCGGCTGCAAAGTGCAGGGATGGAACAAGGAGTCCGGGATTTATGCTTCCGGGTCTGTTGCCGCTGTTGCCGTCTTTTTTATAGTTACAAGGCGGGTCTCGCTGTTATAGCTAACCTCTGCATCTGAAAAATCATTTGTATCAGTTGTTACAAAATAAATATTCGGTTGGAAATAAGAAGCAAAGGTTATTTTCTCCCCGTTATTAAGTGTTATTGTATCATCTGTTTTGATGCCGAATCTGAATTCAACGGTATCTCCGTAACTGTTTAAAACAGTATATTCCGGGGCCGCAGTAGTACAGGCTGTTAAAGCCAGCACAAAAAGCAGTAGGGTAAGCAGTTTTTTCATGGTATTCTCCTGTTTGTTTGGAATCAGGGATTTTACGGTTTTTATCAAATCACATTCAAACTCCCCGATTTTTCCAATTATACCTTGATAAATATTTTTATTCAACTTACAATTATTACTGTTGTTATCCGGATTGCTTTTTGTCCGGGAATTTAGAAAAAAAGTATGGTATTGGAGTGTCCTTGTATGAAAAAAAATCCTGTTTTGCTGAGTCTGTTCCTGCTGGTTTTACTGTTTTCGTCCTGTTCCAAGGTAACGGATTATATTTTTCCTGTTGTAGACGAAAGGGTTTCCCACAATGTGATGCCTGTAATTTTGTATGATAATCCATTTTTAGAAACAGATTCTTTAGTTCCGGTGCAGAGACCGGAGGGCGTCCAGACATCTCCTGTTCAGGTTATTCCCCTGGAAGAGGAAGGAAACTGTTCTGTTTCTTTAAAAAAGGGGCAGGCTCTTTTTCTTTTGAGGGTTAATTACGGAAACGGAAAAGTCCAGCCTTCAAAAACCGGGAGTGTTTCTACGGTAAATACTTCCGGCAGTGACAGTTCCAGAAATGCGGCTTTTCTCCGGGAAGAAGTAAAAATGTTTGAAACCGGAATGGATTTTTACCGGTATGAAAATGGATTTTCCCCCGTTTCTTATTTTCCGGAAGGGGATTTACAGAAAAGAATCCGGGATTTTAATAAAAATCCCCCTGTCGTTTCCGGCAGGAATACCCTCGAAAAGCAGGAAAAGATATATCTTGAAGATGATTACACCGGGGAAAATGTTGGGGACAAGGGAAAGTTTTGGGTTCGGAATGTGGTAGCAAGCGGGAGTTTTTACCAGGCAGATGCAACTTTAAGGGCTGTAGGGAAATACTGCAAAATCTGGGTAGCCGACAACGTGTATGGAGAGGAAAGTTCCGGTTTTTATACAATAACAGAGAGCCGTGCAAAAGAATTACAGGAAAAATTTGATTCGATTTACGAACTACAGACAAAAATCCTGGGCTATGAATACGGTGGCGGAACCGGGGGAAAGGGAGGCCGTGACGGGGATTCCAAAGTCTTGATTTTGATTTACGATTTTGGAAATTCCAGTGCCACCAGCGGGTATGTAGGTTTTTTCTGGGGAAAGGATTATTACTCCCAGTCGGTTCTGGATTCCAGTGGCAACGGTGATTTAAAGACGAATTATGCGGAGATTTTTTATATTGATTCTAAGTTTTCCGCTAAGAAACCTGAGCTTGTGGAGTCAACTCTTTCCCATGAATTTCTTCACATGATAAGCTTTAACAATAATGTTATTAAGAATAACAAATCTTCACCGACCTGGTACGATGAGATGATGGCAATGATGACGGAAGATGTTATGTCTTACAGACTTGGAACCCTGGTAAAGAACGAACCTTCTGCCTATGAATTTACAACTGCCCATCCTTTTTTCAGATTTTGTGATTATCTTACTGTTTATCCTTTTTCCGGTTTGGATATGTGGCATGAAGACGGATTTATTTCTTATGCAAATTCTTATGGTTTTGGCAGTTATTTGCTGCGGAGGTTTGGGGGCAGCAGGATTCTCTCATCCCTGATAAAAAGCGGGGAAGTGGGGATTCCGTCAATACAAAAGGCTGTTTCCGGAATTCAGGGGAACCTGGCTTTTGAGCAACTTTACAAGGACTATGCCCTCTCTTTTCTTGCAACCGGTGATTCTTCTACTCCGGTAAATTACTTTGGAAAGTCCTATGAGGAATATTTTTCTGAAAATGAGAATCTGGATGTAGTCGTTGCCGGGTATTATCCCTGGAAGACCCCTAACCAGGACTGGAAAAATGCTGCTGGTACTTCCGATTATCCATTTTGTAATAAGATTTGCGGTCCTTCTGTTTTTGACCTTACCGGCTTTGTAATGAATCCCCATTCTTTTTCAATCCATAGTGACCAAAGCTGGGGAACATCGGTAGTGTTCCGGGTTAAAACCGGTTCCAATGTTGTTGCAGATAGTAAATATTATACATCCACTGCGGATGCCAAAAAAGAGCTTGAAAACGGGGAAAGCCTGTATTATTTTCTTACCGGATTTGAGGAAGATACAACCTTGGATTTGGATGTGGGGCTTCCTGATGACAGTAATGTTAAAATGTATCTTGTTGTCCGCTGAATGGAGGAAATAAAATGAAGAATTTTTTTTCTTTTGGGTTGGTTTTTGTATTGTTTTTGATGCCTGTTTTTTCCATGGGCAAAAAAAACCTTCCCCCGGAAGAGTCTTTAGTAAATCCGGTTCAGGCAACAGCTGATGATTCAATTACTGGATCCGGTGTAGTTATCAAAGAAAATCAAAAAACTGAAAGCGAAGATGTTGGGAATTATCGGGAAGATGCCCTGATAAAGAAGACAGGCCGCATTGTTGTCCTTGGCTCCGAGCCCCATACATATCTCGGGATTAATACTGACGGGGGAGAGTCCTATATTCTTGACAGGAACTCGGCGGAAATTCCGTTGGAGTATCAGGGCCTCGAGATGGAGGTAACCGGGTTTGCAAATGAGAAAGCCCCCGGAATTTTTTATGTCAAAAGTTTCAGGGTTTTAAAATAATGCCCGGAATTTAAGGCTGATTATTTCAGGAACGAATCAACAGAAAGCTCTGCAACCTTTTTTATGTCGGATACATCGCCGGACCCTAAAACAGCCAGTCTGAAAATGGCAGATTCCACATAAGAATAAAGCATATCATTTGCCGTTTTCAGGTTGAGTTTTTTAAATTCCCCCTTATCCTCGCCTTCGATAAGAAGCTGGGAAATCAGGTGCCGCATTCTTATTGTTCTCCGTTTTACCCTGGAATTGGGATCTTTCCCGGTTTTTGAGATTTGTATAAGGTAGGAGAGTATAACCTCAAAAAGGGCTTTGTTTGCGGCACATTCATCTATGATGAGATAAAGCATGTCCAAAAGCCGTTCTTTGCAGCTTTTGTCCCGGTCTTCCATCAGTTTTAGTATGTTTTTTTCCAGTTTTTCTGTAAGCTGCTTTATGCTCCATAAAAATATTTCTTTTTTGTTCTTAAAATAAATGTAAAGGGTCGTTCTGGTTATTCCACATTTGTCTGCAATTTTCTGGAATGTGGCATCTTCATAACCTTCATCCACAAAAACTTCCAATGCCTTGTCTAATATTTCGTGACGCCTTTTTTCATGTTCTACGATAATAGCCATTTTTCTATCCTTATATAAACCGGTTAATAAAATTTATCCGAGGTTGTTATATTTAAAAAAGAAGGTTTCAAGATTACCGTCTTTTACCTGCCGTTTCTTTTCTTCTTTTTTCCCAAAATAAACAGGAAAATCTTCCTGCAAAGTTATTAAGCCCAGAGCCCAGCCTTTAAAATTTGTTTTTAGGCACTGCATATCTTCATAAAGTTTTATTGCTTCTTCCCGGTCTCCAAGCCTTTCTCCGTAGGGCGGGTTTGTAATAATCATTCCCTGTTCAAAGGGAGCCTGTAAATCCCTGAAATCGCTTTGTATGAATTCGGGTCTGGGAAGCCTGTTGTCAGAACCTATAGCCTGGAGGGCCCTTCCTGCCGTAACCATGGCGTGTTCTACATTCAATCTTGACCGCAGAACTGCTTCCTGTGAGATATCGGAACCGGTTATTCTGTAAAGACAGTCCGTTCGTATCTCCGATGCCGCCTTTATCCATTCCTCTTTGTAAAGGTCTTTATTAAAGACAGCCAGGTTTTCAAAACCAAAGGAACGTCCAAGCCCGGGGGCTGCATTGCAGGCATAAAGTGCAGCTTCGGCGGCAAAGGTTCCGGAACCGCAAAACGGGTCATGTAGGGGTATTTTACGTTTCCAGTTCATAAGTAATATTAATGCGGCTGCCAGCGTCTCCCTTATGGGGGCTTCCCCCCCGTCTTTTCTGTAACCCCGTCTGTTCAATGGGGCGCCTGATAAGTCCAATAATACTGTTACAACATCCTTTTCAAGATGGAGGCGTATATCGCATTTTTCCCCGCTTTCCGGAAGGGAATTCATTCCCCATAGGTTGCAAAGCTTGTCATATACCGCCTTATGGGCAACTTTTTGGACTGCTTTCTGGGAATTCAGTTTGCTGTAGTTTATCCTGACCTTGTCAATGACAATCCTTGTATTTTTCTTAAAGTAATCCTGCCAGTCTACTGCCCTGATTCCTTCAAATAGCTGGTCAAAATCCCTTGCCTTAAACCTTGCGGGTACAAGAAAAATCCTGTCACAGGTTCTTAATCTAAGGTTTCCTGAATAAATGACATTTTCAGGTCCCTGAAAAAAGACCCTGCCGGAATCTGACTCCATGATTGACCAGCCTGCTTTTTTTATTTCATTGCCCAAAACTTTTTCCAAGCCAAGGGCACATACAGCCATAAATTGAAACATAATGACAATATAACAGTTTTTGCATTTTCGTTCAATTACAAAAGAAATATCTGTGCCCATATGGAAAATACTTATAAAATTCTGTAACTTGACACTTTACATTTGGAGCTATAATCAATATTCTTTTTACTATGGAGTATCAAACCAATAAAAAAAGAGATTATACTTCCGGAATGGAAAAGGTGCCTCTGAGTGTGGTTTTTATTTCAGAGGCACCACCCCATCCGGGAAAAGTTTTTAAGGAATTTATCAGCAGAATTAATTTTCCTGCGAATTATATCGCCGACTGTCTTGGTGTAACGCGGACCAGTTTTTACGAATTTATGAACTGCAAAAGCGGAATTTCTCCCGAAATGGCACTCAGACTTGCCAAGGTTACCGGGATAGATGCCAGAATCTGGTGGAAAATAAACTGTGACTGGCAATTCTGGGCTTCGATTACAAAATCGTCTCAAACAGAAAGGATAAAAGTAGGAATTCAAAATTTGGAGGATTTTCCAGGTAAAGAAGCATTGATAGGCGAAATTGAATCAAATGCCATGAAGAAAAACATAAACAACTTTAAGGCTTTATGGGCAGGGAATTCTTTTGACTGCATAAAGTAATTTTTCCGGTTTTACCCGTCCCTGAAATTGTATATTAAGATTTTTTCCAGGGAAACATTCAAAAGCTGGGAAAGTGCAAGAAGGTTGTCGATCTGTGGTATTCTTTCTCCATTTATCCAGTGATATACAGCTTGGGGATTGGCAAATCCAAAATACTTCTGAACATCAGAAACCGTTATGTCTGCTGAGTTCATAAGGGTTTTTATGTTTTGCCCTGTTGCTTTCATATCGATAACAGGAAATTGTTTTTTTTCCATCCACGTTCCTTTTTTGATCTCAAGCGTACAATGTAAGACTATGTTTTATGTTCTTTTGTGTCAAGTGTAAAGTTACACATTAAACAGACTGTTTAAAATTGCAATTTTTGTGCCGTGCAATATAAAATTTATATTTGGATTTTCAATCCTGTTGTGGTATATTTCTGAAGTAGCTTTAAGACTTTGGGATGGATTATTGATTTACAGGTTTATTATTCCGGGTTTAAGGTTTGATTGGAGGTGGAATCTATGAAAAAGATAATTATAGCTGTTTTGGTTTCCGTAGTTGTTGTTTTCTGTCTGTTGGTTGTGCTGGATGTTTTTAAACCCGAAGGAGTTTTGGAAAATGCTTCATGGGTGGCATGGAAAATTAAAAATTCCTCATCTTGGGTTTTAAAATGCCCTGAATCTGTACAGCATTTTTTTTGGAGACTTACCTTTACTTTTTCCGGTGATTCCTCCCCGGCTTTGGGGTTTTTGTCTTACGGGGGATAAAGGACAGGGGGCTTTTATGGGGTATGCCGGGTGTTTTTTGGTGTCCCGGTTTTACGGCAGAACCGGATCCAGCCCCCTTACTTTTTCCAGTTGTTTTCTAAGGGCTTCCAAATCTTTGGGAAAGGGAGCCGTAAAGGTTTTCTTTTCCCCTGTTTCGGGATCTTTCAGTGATATTTTTAAGGCATGGAGTCCCAGCCTTGACAAAAGGGGCCGCTCTTCAAAAATGTCCCCCCTCCAGTTTTTCTTTAATTTTGAAAGGTAAATGCCCTCTCTGTTTCCGTACAGACTGTCACAGACTATGGGGAACCCTTCTTCTTTAAGGTGGATTCTTATCTGGTGGGTGCGGCCTGTTACCGGTTTTGCTTCTATCCAGGAAAAATCCCGGGAGGATGCCAGAACCCTGCATTTTGTAAGGGCATATTTTCCGTGTTTTTTGTCCGCTACCGTTCTGTGGAGACTGTCCCCGTCAGGTTTAAGTTTTATTTCGATTTTCTTTTCCTGCCATTCCGGGGAGCCGTAAACCAAGGCTATGTAAGTTTTTTCAACCCTTCTTTCTTCAAATTCCCCGGACAGAAATCTGTGTGTATCCGGATTCAGTGCGTAAACCACTACGCCGGAAGTATCTTTATCAATTCTGTGGACTGTAAAAACTTTTCCGTATTCATTTTCCAAGAGAGTGTCCAGCCTGGGAATTTCAGGATCCCACCTGTCCTGGGTTACGGAAAGTCCGGAACCTTTGTTTACAACGAGAATATTTGAATCTTTATATATTACGGAGAATAAGTTTTTTTTGTCCATGGAGGGATTCTACCAGAAATACCATGGCTTGAGAATACCTTGTTTTTTCATTTTAAATTCCAGTGTTTTTGTTTTCATAAGAATAAAAAAATTCTTCCCAAAAACCGGCAAAAATGGTATTGTCTGTTTATCCGGAATTCAGGTGTTTTATTTTCCGGTTGGTTTATATTATCGTTTTCAGAGGTTTTAAATGGAGCTTAACCAGGATTTTATCGACTCACTGACTTTAAACGAAGTTGAAATAATGAAAAAAATTGCGGAAGAACTTAATATCCGTGTTAATCAGGTGTCGGCAGTTATTACCTTGGTAAAGGAAGGTTGTACAATCCCCTTTATTTCCCGTTACCGCAAAGAAGCCCACGGTTCTTTGGATGAGGTTCAGGTACGGGAGTGTGACCACCGTTTTACTTCCTATTCAAATCTTGAAAACAGAAGAATCGAAATAATCAGGGGAATCTTTTCCCAGGGTAAATTATCCGAAACCCTCTACCAGAATATTGTAAAGGCAGCAACCTTGACCGAACTTGAGGATATATGGCTTCCGTTTAAGAAGAAAAAGAAAACAAGGGGAATGCTTGCTGCAGAAAAAGGTTTGGAACCCTTGGCAGACCTTATGGAAAAGGTTTCCGATGAAGAAATCGAGAAAGCCGCAGAGGACTTTGTAAAGGAAAATACCGAAACGCCGGAGCTTTCTGTTGCCACTAAAGAAGAGGCTTTGTCCGGTGCTTGTGACATTATTGCGGAAAGAATTTCCCAGGATACTGAAAACCGGGCAGCATTAAGGGATTTTTATCTTAAAACGGGTTCTATATCCGTAAAAGGAATCGGTAACGAAGAGGTTTCAAAAACCTCTGTTTACCAGATGTACTGGGATTTTTCAGAGCCTCTTTCCCAGATAAAATCCCACCGTATTTTGGCAATTAACCGTGGGGAAAGGGAAGGTGTGCTGGAAGTAACTCTTGTTGTTGATGTGGACAAGGGGGTTGGTGTGGTTTCAGGGCGTATTGTTTTGGCAAATAAGTACCATAAGGATGCGGTAGAGGACGGGGTTGTGAGGCTTCTTTCCCCGGCGGTTTTAAGGGAAATCCGCTCTGACCAGACAGACGAAGCTGATGACCATGGTATAGGTGTTTTCAGCGGAAATTTAAAAAACCTGCTGATGCAGCAGCCGATTAAGGGGACCAGGGTTTTAGGAGTGGATCCGGGAATCAGGACCGGAACAAAATGTGCAGCCCTGGACGAAACAGGAAAATATTTGGGCCATTTTGTGATTTACCAGCACAAAGCAGAAGAAGCCGGTGAACTTATTTTTGAAGCCGTAAAAAAATACAATATCCAGCTGATTGCCGTGGGTAACGGTACCGGAACAAAGGAAGTGCAGGAGGTTGTTTCAAAAGTAATAGCAGAGCATTTTCCTGATGTACTTTATACAGTGGTGGACGAAGACGGTGCTTCGGTGTATTCAGCCAGTGATATAGCAAGGGACGAGTTTCCGGATTTGGACTTGACAATCCGCGGGGCTATTTCAATCGGCAGGAGACTTCAGGACCCTCTTGCAGAACTGGTAAAGATAGATCCAAAGTCCATAGGTGTGGGGCTTTACCAGCACGATGTGAACCAGAAAAAACTTTCGGATACCCTGGACGAGGTTGTAGGGTCGGTTGTAAACAATGTTGGCGTAAATTTGAATACCGCAAGTTATTCCCTCCTGAAATATGTTTCAGGTATCAACACAACCCTTGCAAAGAAAATTGTTTCATATAGGAATGAAAAAGGAAAGATTGCTTCCCGGGATGAGTTAAAAACCGTTGCAGGAATGGGGCCAAAGACTTTTGAACAGTGTGCCGGTTTTCTTAAGATTCCGGAAAGTGAAAATCCCCTTGATAATACCTGGGTTCATCCGGAGAACTATTCTGTAGCAGAACAGATTTATGGTTATATAAAAAGCCGGGGAGCCGGGGAAAAGCAGGATTTGCCAGGGGAGCTGAAAAAAGAGCTGCAGGAAAAGTATGCCGTAAGCAGGCAGACTATAGATGATATTGTAGAAGAATTGAATAAGCCGAACCGGGATCCCAGAGACGGTTATCCCAAGCCTTTGATGCAGAAGGGTGTTGTTACATTTGAAGATTTGAAAGAAGGAATGAAGGTTTCCGGGAAAATAAAAAATGTTGTGGATTTCGGTGCTTTTGTTGATATCGGAATTAAGGAAACCGCATTGCTCCATATTTCAGAGATTAGCGATACCTATGTAAGCGATCCCATGGAAGTTCTTAAGGTAGGCGATATAAAGGAATTTACGATAATCGGATTGGATTTGGACAGAAGAAGGATTTCATTATCCCTTAAATCTGGGGCAGGAAAGTCTTCTGCTCCAAAGGGAAGCGGTAAGGTTGTAGTTAAGGTTAAGGCAGGGGAAAGCGGAGCTTCCGGTTCCGGGCCGGGAAAATCTGCTTTTAGAAAGCCGGAGAAAAAAAACGGATTCCGTGACAGGGGAAACGGTTATTCCGGAGGTTCCAGGGATGATGACGGAACTATGTATAATCCTTTTGCCGCCTTATTAAAAAAATAGGCAGGTTTTAACCGGGGCTTATTCTTTTGGGATGCAAGCCTTGTGGTAATTGTATGGAAACATCGGAATTGATTTTTTCTGCCTTGGAGCAGATTTCGGGAGGAATCCGTAAGGACTTGGAAGCAGGGGAGCTTTCCTTTTGTTACAGGGACTTTCAGAATAATGTTTCTTGTGTTGCCGGGAAACTCCTGAAATATGCGGACGAGCTGTGCCTCTATAACAAGGCTTTTGATTTGGTTGGTGCTGATGACAAGGAGTCCATTGTAAGGCGTCATATCTTTGATTCCATTTGCGGGGTTCCTGTTTTTGTCCGGACGGCACTGGAGATTGGGGGAAAAACTGGAACCGGAAAAAGATTCAGGATTGCAGATGCAGGATCCGGGGCTGGATTTCCGGGAATTCCTCTTGCTTTGGTTTTTCCCTGGTGGGATTTTTATCTTATTGAGCGTATGTCAAAAAGATGTACGTTTCTGGAGACAATGGCAGCTGTTCTTTCCCTGAAAAATGTAAAGATTATTAATTCTGATATAGAAAAATCCCCCGAAAAAAAATTTGACATAGTTACCTTCCGTGCTTTCAGGCCTTTGGAAAAGAAAATTACCGCCTCTGTTTTGTCTTTAAAGGGTGACGGCGGCAAAATCCTTGCCTATAAGGCAAAATCAGGAAAAATCATGGAAGAAATGGGAGGAATCAAAGATCTGGTTCCGGATTACAAAGTTTTTCCGGTGTCCAACCCCCTTTTTCCGGAGTCCGAAAGGAATATTGTGGTTTTCTAAAAAAGTTTTTTGCAGCAGCCCTGTTCGCCTTTTTAACCTGCTGTTTCCCTTCCGGCAGGCACCGTCTTAAATCCGGTTTTGATCCGGTTTGCCGGGGGCTGTGTTTAAGGACAGATATGCTGTTTTGGGACTGTTATTGCATTGTTTCGGGTTTGTTTGTATCCACCTTGTTAAGGATAACATTTAACTTTTCTTTTTCTATAAGATCTATAAGCCTTGCTTCTACAAAGTGTTTTGCCTCAGGTGTAAATGTTCCTGCAGTAATGCAGAACCCTTTCCCGGCTTTTGTGTCTTTAAGCTTTGCATGGAAATCCCTAAGTATAAGCTCCCCGGTAGCACCCGTAGATCTGAAAAACCTGAACATTATTACATCCTGCCATTTTGAGTTTTCAATATCTGCAAGAATATCCGTATAATCATGGGTTGCCTGAATATCCACTATTTTGATACGGCTTTTTGAATACATGGAAAAAACGATTTTCCGGCATAGGGTAACAAAATCCCCCTGGCCTGCCAAAAGATAAGTCTGAAGGTTTTTGTTTGCATTCATCTCCTGGTAACGGTTAATAAGGGACTGGGTATCTTTGTATCCGGGACTGCGGCTTTGCAGGGTTCTCAGGGCTTGCAATGCCTGGCTTATATTTTGCTGCTTGAGGTATGCAATACCCATGCGGTATAAAACCTCATTGTGAATTTCGGGTTTAAGATTCTGGTGCTTAAGGGCAATTTCAAAATCTGAGATTGCCTGATCGTATGCTGACATTGAAATATGGATTATTCCTGCATACAAAGATGCCTGCGGTCCGTATTCCGGGTCAGCCCGCAAGTGTGTAAAAATCTTAAGGGCTCTGTCATAGGCTCCCATATCGTTAAAACATTCACCCATGGCAAAAAGTGCGTCTTTGTTTCCTTGCGGAAGCAGGTCTACCGCCCGTTTCAAATAATTCAGGGCGTCCCTGTTTTTACCTGTTTTATGCAGGGCAAGTCCCAGGTATTTAAGGGTCTCCCCGTGTTCCTGATTTTGCAAAACAGCCTGCCGTAGAATTGAAATGGCTTTTTCGTATTCTTTGATTTTATAGTGAAGGTATCCCAGGTTGAAGCATACCTCAAAGTTGTCACGCTTTATCGAACGAGCCACAAAAAGGCTTTTCATTGCTTCTTCATTTTTGTTAAGCTTTAATTTACAGATTCCGTCCCTTAGTGCAATCTCAAATTTGTCAAGATTTGTGTTTGTCATGCACTGGTCCAAAAGATTTGTGTATATCCGTTCTGCCTTTTCCCATTCATTCTGCTGGTAGTAATAGTCCCCTACTATGAGGAGGGAATGTGTATCACGGGGATTCTGTGCAAGTTTTTTTATGGCATTTCTGACCAGTGCGGAGGTATCCTTGTTTTTGCCGCCGGCCTTTGAAGATGACGTTCTCCTGGATTTTGACGGAAGAAACATCAAAAGCAGGGCAAAGAGGGAAATCAAAATTATTGCGATAAGAATGGGAACAATATCCAATGGCATATCAGTATTATAGTAAGGACTTTAAAAAGTTTCAAGGAAAATGTCCTTATGGGGGAATTTTTGTTTAGCAGCCAGCGGAAAAACAGTTTTGCATTTTTGAAATTATCTTGCAGTCAGTTTTTGCAGGAAGGTAATAGCATCTGGTTAAATTTATGCCGGTGTACCAGGTAAAAAACCGACCCTACGTTTTTGGGAATAAGTTATTTTGTTTGCCATAAACGGGAAACCTGTGCTACAATTTACGAAAAATGAATTATTCGTACAAACTACTTGACACAGGAATCTTCTCTTCCATAATCAGCAAGCAAGCAAGCAAGCAAG
>JADIMM010000042.1 GCA_017694795.1 Candidatus Gallitreponema excrementavium | reverse complement strand
TTTCCAAGGCGGAGCACTGGATGAACAATTATCCAAGACGGATTCACGGCGGAAAAACTCCCGCCATGATATATAAAAAATGTTGTAATTTCTGACAGAAAAGTGGGGAATTATTCTTTACAAGTTACCATGAGAAAGGATGTCTATTCTTCCTTTTGGGCAACAATTGACTCGGTTTTAAATCCTGTCCTGAATTTCTTTTCCAGGTTTATACCCGGAAGAAAAATACGCCCTTACAGAACCAGGTTGATTTTTGCCACAGCAGCCCTTATCCTGATATATGTTATTCTTATAATTCTGACGGCAAATCTTTTTCCCTTGTTGCTGCGTATACCTTTTTAATACTGCTCCAAACCGGAAAAACCTGTTGGATAAGTTTTTGCAAGTCCCTTGATATGGTGTTTTGCAGTCTTTTGTTGATAGATTATGTTAATTGAAGAATTAGAACAGCCTGTTTCCTCCCTTCCCGGAATCGGGCCTGCTGCGGCAGGCAATCTTGGCAGGTTGGGGATTATTGCCGTAAGGGATTTGCTTTCTTACTGGCCCCGGGGCTATGATGACAGATCCAGGGAAAACCCTATCGAAAACTTTACCAGAAATCCCAAAATAAATACTGTTGCCTATGTAATCGGCCATAGTTGGATTGGGTATGGGAGAATGAAAACCCTTAAAATCCATATCCGGGATAAAACTTCCGAGGCTGTTTTGGTTTGCTTTAACAGGAATTTTCTTGAAAAAACCCTTGCCCCGGGTTCTGTTTTTTACCTTACCGGTAAATTTTTTTATAAATACGGTGAAATCCAATCTTCTTCGTTTGAGGTCTCTAAAATTACGGGACTGACCTTTACGCCGTTGATGCCACTGGAAAAACTGCCTCCATTTTCTGGTGGAAAAATACTTCCTGTTTATTCATTAAAGGAAGGTGTTGGGCAAAAAATTTTGAGGAAAGCTGTAGAAGAAGCCTTAAAAGCCTATGCTCCGGTTATTGATAGTGTTGTCCCCTTTAGATATTTTGAAGACAGGCGGCTTTTTGATATAAGGGAGGCCGTTAAGAAAATCCATTTTCCGGGGCATATAGACGAGGCTGAAAAGGCCAGGGAAACTTTGGCATATGAGGAACTCTTTAAATTTGAGTTTTTTTTGGGAAAGAGAATCATAAAGAAAAAGGGGAGCCTGACTTTTGAGGTTCCCGGTGAAGTCCAAAATCTGCCCCTGATATTGTCACCTTCCCAAAAAAAACTCTTGGAAAGCCTGCCTTTCGAGCTTACAGAAGACCAGAAAACGGTTTTAGGCAGGATAAATTACGACATAGATGCTTCCCCCCTCCCTGAATCCGGCAAAGCTCCCGTACCAATGTGGCGTCTTTTGCAAGGGGATGTAGGATCCGGAAAAACCCTGGTAGCTTTTTTGGCTGCATTGCGGATTTTTGACATGGGTGGGCAGACAGCTTTTCTAGCCCCCACCGAACTTCTTGCAAGACAGCACGGGGAAAATGCAGCAAAGCTTTTGGAACCTCTTGGTGTGAGGATAGCCTTTTTAACCGGCACAACTACCGGAAAGGACAGGACCCTTCTTCTCGAAGCCCTGAAAAACGGAAATATTGACTTTCTTATCGGAACCCATGCCTTGTTTTCCAAGGATGTAGTTTACAAAGACTTAAAACTTGCCATTATAGATGAACAGCACAGATTTGGAGTGATGCAAAGGTCTGCCATTGCCCGTAAAGGGAATTCCCCCCACCTCCTTATGATGAGTGCAACCCCCATACCCCGTTCCTTGGCTTTAACCGTATTCGGTGATTTGGATGTTTCGGTGATAAAGACTATGCCAAAAGGCAGAAGGCCTGTAATTACCCACCTCGCCAGCCTGGAAAATGATGTGAAGGTATACAGTTTTGTAAGGAATCTTCTGGCAAAAGGTCAGCAGGGATATTTTGTTTATCCGCTGATACAAAGAGAAGAAGACTGGGAGGAAGAGGAATCTGAAACAGAATCTTTTTCTACCGGGCTTAAATCTGCCCGGGAAATGTATGAAAAATTATCAACGGTTATTTTTCCTGAATTCCCCTGTGCCTTAATCCATTCAAAAATTCCGGAAGATGAGCAACAGGAAATTATGAGGAAATTTAAGGAAAATAAAATATCCGTCCTTGTGGCCACCAGCGTTGTAGAAGTAGGAGTGGATGTTCCCAACGCGACCTTTATGGTAATAGAAGAAGCCCAGCGTTTTGGCCTTGCGGCCCTCCATCAGCTTAGGGGAAGGGTAGGAAGGGGAGAACTTCAGGCATATTGTTTTTTGGTTTACGGTAAAAATCTCACCGAAGAGGGGAAACAAAGGCTTAAAGTGCTTCACGAAAGCCAGGACGGATTTTATATTGCAGAAGAAGACTTAAAACTCCGTGGCCCCGGATCTGCCAGGGGGATAAAACAGTCCGGGTATATTTCCCTGGGGATTTCCGATCCCCTTGAGGACAGTGAACTCTTGGAAAAAGCCAGGGAAGACGCCTTTGATTTCATCTCACGGGGAGGTGAAATCCCCGAAACTACCCATATTGGGGATAAATTTTATTAGACTAAATTAAAAAAAAGTTGTTGATTTTATTTTGTAAATTACTACTATGTAGTGTATGACTTAAAGTTCTTCATACAGGAGGTTTATGATGAAGAAGATTGTTTTGTTGTTTGCATCGTTATCCTTGCTCTCAGCAGCTGTTTTTGCCCAGTCTTATGAAGTTTACAACGAACTTGGTTCTGATATTGTAAGGTTGGTACCTAGGGCAAATGCAAAGGTGAGGTTTGCAGGTTTTTACGACGAGGTTTACGGAAGGGTTTCCTCAAGTATTTACACCGCAGAAGCCAGATACAGATTGGGAATGGATCCTGTCGGAGAGGATCATTTTAATCTTACCAATGTGACATCCAGACTCCGGGCTAATGTATGGTTCAGGCCGGCATCTTTTATGGAACTGGTTTTAGGAAATGATTACTACATGGCTGTTCCCGGTTCTTACATGGTGGTTTATGATGAATATCTTGACGGTGGCCGGTACGGAAAAAACGGTTTTGGTATGAGTTTTATTCCTGTGGATTTTATCCAGTTTGGTTTCAGCATTCCAGAACAATCCGGTGTTACCTTTAAGGATGACTTTAATCTTAAGTTTAACTTAGGTGGTAATTTTAATATTAACAACATAGCTAATGTCGGTGTAAGCTTTCTGGGTGCTGTAGGTGGAAACCAGACTGTAGGTATTTACGGAAATTACATAGGAAGCAAGGATTTTTATATCGGTGGTGGGTATACCTATGATGCAAAATCCTTGGCAGTTCAGACAGACTATTATGATGGGAATACATCTGATCACCTTATCGATGTTACCGGAAAATTCAATTTTAATGTTTTCAGGTTCGGATTTGATTTTGAAATCGGATTCCAGAATGAAGACCGGCTGTATGATAAGACTCCCTTGTATGTGGGGCTTTTGTTTGAGTTGAATCCTGCTGATAATTTCCTTGTAAAAGTAGACGGATATTACAAGGCTTCAAATATTTCGGACGGACACTATAACAGGACTGAAATCCAGGTATATCCCAGGGTTATTGTAGATCTTACTTCCAGGGACGAGCTTGGTGCAGGTTTCGAATTTACCATGGTGGAAGAAGCTACTGTAGATAATACATACCACAATGGTTTTGCAATCCCGGTATATTGGAAGCACTATTTTAACTGATTTATTTAAAGTTCTTTAAATCGGAATAGACTGGCTGCCCGGAAGTTTTGAAAACTTCAAAAAGGGCAGCCTTTTTTTTGCAAAATTTAAAAACAATAAATTATTAGATTTATTTCTTTGTGTTATGGGCAGTAATCTGTTATAATCAAATTATGAGAGATGTTTATATTGTAACCGGGGCGTCTTCCGGAATGGGAAGGGATTTTGCCCTGGAAATTGCCAGGGAATTTCCAGGTGAAAAAGAGCTTTGGCTTATTGCCCGCCGGGAAGATTTATTGAATTCCATAAGTGTCCTCTTAAAAGAAGAGTTTGATAATCTTGTAGTAAGGATTTTTCCTCTTGATATTTCAGGGGAGGCTGGCAGTGAAAAGTTTAATGAAACCCTTTTAAAAGAACAGGAAAGGGAAGAATTTGTGGTAAAAGGTCTTGTTAATAATGCTGGTTTTGGAACTTACGGGTCTTTTACTGAGACTGATTACGAAAGGCAGCTTTCCATGATAGATGTTAATGTCTATGCCCTTACCGCCTTTACTTACAGGGTCGTTCCGTTTCTAAAGACAGGTTCGTTTATAATCAATGTTGCAAGCCTTGCTTCTTTTTTACCATTGGGAAATTTTGCCGTGTATGGAGCTACTAAGGCCTATGTTTTAAGTTTCACAACGGCCTTGGCTGCAGAATTAAAGGACAGCGGTGTTCATGTAATGAGTCTTTGCCCCGGTCCTGTGTCCACTGAATTTGCAAAGGTTGCTTCTAAAGGGGCAAGGAAGGAAGTTCTCCACGGAAAAGACCCTTTAAAGGTTGTTAGGCACTGTGTCAGGGCTCTCAAAAGAAAAAAACACTTTGCCTTTTATGGCTTGGACTGGAAATTCAAGGCATTTATATGCCGCTTTATAGGCAGGTATTTTGGGGCAAGAATGACCTATAAATATGTAAAAAGACCTTCAAATTGAAACAGCCTTGGCTGTGGTTCTGCTTTGGAAAAGCAGGGGAAAACCTACTTTTTCAAAAGTAGACAAAGTTCAAGGGATAGGGGAAACCAACGCTTTCGATGCGTAGGTTTCCCCTCTCCCTATTTATTTACCCGAAACTTTGCAGTTTCGGGCTGCTCCTAAAAATGCGGTGCATTTTCTTTACGGAGCAGCCTTACACCGACCAGGGGAGCTCCCCTGGACCCCCGTAAGCCGTTTCTTTTATAACGCCTTTGTCATTCCGACCGAGCCAAAGTGGTAACATTATATTAAACACATGCTATAATGACAAAAGGAGACAGGATGGAAACAAAAAGACGAAAATACACCAAGGAATTTAAACTGTCAGTAGTTTATGAACTCCTGGGAG
>JADIMM010000041.1 GCA_017694795.1 Candidatus Gallitreponema excrementavium | reverse complement strand
TCGTCTTTCATAAGTTTTCCTTGCAGTTCGAGGCTTGCAAATTCAAGGATCCTGGCTAAAACCCTTTGTTCGTCTACTGATATATCTGGATGATGACCGAAAACAAACTTAAATGTGGTTGTCACATCTTTGTTTTGGGTTGTTATAGGTACTGTTATTCCTTTTTTTCTTGGCATATCTCTGCTTTTTTAGGGTGGATATATGGCAAAGATATGTTTTTTATTTATTATAACCTACATTTTTTTAGAATAAGTAGTGTATAACGCTAAAAAAGTAGGTTAGAAAAGGGGGTAGGCAACGCTAAAAAAGTAGGTAATATAACGCTAAAAAAGTAGGTAAACAAGTGTTTTAAGTATTTGTGCGTGAGTGGGTTTCATATGGGGGGATAGGCATAATAACAGAAGATGCTATAAACAGGCAAAGGATTTTAGAGGAAATATGGCTGTTTTTTACCCCACTTTCCAAACTCTTAAAAGGTAGAACAAAGCAAAAGCAAATAAATCCCGAACGAAGTGAGGTTTAGAAAGCAAACTTTCTGGCGCGTTAAAATATGTGTATTTATGTATATATTTGCTTTTTTAACCGCTAAATTCATATTAAATTTAGAGATTGTATTCTCTGTTTTCTTGTTTTCAAAAAATGATTTACTACTTTTGCGGAAAACTTTTAATATGATAGGGCGTTTAATAAAAGATTCTATATTAGCTGACTACAGAAGGAAAAAGGTGATAGTCTTGTTAGGTGCAAGACAAGTTGGTAAAACTACATTGCTTTCTGCATTATGGAATGGTGCAGAAAAAGTGCTTTCTTTGAATTGTGATGATTATGATGATGCTATGCTTTTAGAAGGAAAAACTTCGACGGAATTAAAGTATTTATTGTCACCATATGAACTTGTGTTTATAGATGAAGTACAAAGAGTCAAGAATATAGGGTTGACATTAAAGATAATTGCAGACTTAAAGTTAAATACACAAGTGGTCGTTACAGGTTCTTCATCTCTTAGCTTGGCAGATGAAATAAATGAGCCGGCAACAGGACGGTTGATAGAGTATAACCTTTTCCCATTTTCTTTACCAGAATTAGCTAACAATACTTCTGAAAGGGAGGAACAAAGGTTGTTAGAGAACCGTATGATTTATGGTTTATATCCGGAAGTTGTAACAGAGCCTGGAGATGCAAAGCGGACATTGGTGACTTTGACCAACAATTACCTGTATAAAGACTTGTTTGCCTATAAAGGAATAAAGAAGCCTGAAATTATTCAGAAATTAGTAAGAGCATTAGCTTTGCAATTAGGCAGTGAAGTTTCTTATAATGAACTGAGTAATCTTTTGGGGGTAGATAAGAGTACGGTTGAAAATTATATCAATCTACTGGAAAAATGTTTTGTTGTGTTTCGCTTGGATTCTTTTAGCCGGAATTTGCGGAATGAAATCAAGAAAGGCAAGAAAATATATTTCTATGACAATGGGGTAAGAAATGCCGTTCTTTCCAATTTTGCTCCATTGGAGCTGAGAAACGATGTCGGTGCTTTGTGGGAAAACCTTATGGTTAGTGAAAGGGTTAAACGTAATTCATACTCCGGAAATTTTGCACAACTTTTCTTCTGGCGTACCCATGAGCAGCATGAAATAGACCTAATAGAAGAACAGGACGGTATTCTGCATACTTTTGAGTTTAAATGGAACGGCAAGGCAAGGAGCAGCCAACCGAAAGCTTTTGTCAATTCCTATCCAAACTCGACTTATGAAGTTATTACTCCAGAGAACTATTGGTCTTTTTTGAAATAGAGTAAATAACTAAAAAGTGGCGTTCAATGAAAAGAAAACGTAACCGATCTGAATCAAATCATGTCAGACGCAAAATAAACCGTTGGGTCCGCTTCCTGGTTCAAGAAAGAGACTGGGATTATGGCTTTATGCTTGAGATGGAGTATATGAAACTCCGGCAGATGGAAGAATACTTCAAGGAAAGGGATACATTCATAGGCATTGAATATGTGAAACGGGATTTGAAGATATGCCTTCGTCTGCTGGATATAGTCATGGGTAAGAATGATTTGAATATAGAGCATAGTCCGCTTAAATTCGTACCGTTTAAGGATGACAATGGCCGTAAAATGTACAAGGCCGAGGGGGCTTCCGAAATAATTTCATACAGAAATCTGTATGTCAATACGAGAAATGCCAGTCGTTTCACGAATTTCGATTTTACGAATCCGAACATGAATGAGTCCTCTGAAATAAGCCATAAGGAAAGTCTTCGTCTTCATAAGGCTTGGCATCTGTATAATATCATCCGTACTTATCGGATGTTCGCATGGTGGGATTAGTTGAATACTGGTTTTTGTGCTATTACTGGCAGGTTCCGACCTGTAAACGAAGTGAGCAAGCAGTTATTGGGCAATTCCCAATATAGCTTTTGTAATATATTGAAAATTAATATTTTATAGGCTTAAATGTATGCATTTAGTATACTTTTAGTATGCTAAAATAATATAAGTGGTTGTATGATAATGTTTTATTCGGTAAATCGATGTATACAAATTGCATACGTAACTTTAATTTGGTACACGCAAGGTATGTTTTTGTATATACAAAAACACTTGCAACAGCCGAGCTGTCGTTTTATCACTCAATTTTCAGAGTAGAAAAGTCCTATAAAAGATTTAATGAGGGTGATTTTTTCCGAAAGTATGATGTGCTTTTTTCTATTTTCCGGCACAAAGGTAACTCCGCACTCCGTATTTGTAAAGGGACGTTTCACTCTGCGGGTAAAAAATTTCCTGAGCTCGCTTCGCTCGTGCGGTATTTTTTACCCTTCGCCCTTGACAAATCTCCATGCTTCGTTGGCAGTTGTTTAGGAAAAAAGAAAAAAATAATGTTGTTTAGTGTTGTGTTCTCAGATTTTTTAGGTTCTGAATGAACCTCTTTTTATCCGGTCGAATTCTTCGGCTACATACTGTTTCTCAGATAGGAACAACTTCTTTTTTTTATTTATGACTGTTTCTTTTAGTTGAATGTCTTTTTCTAATGAGTTAAATATTTCGTCAGAAATGCAATCAAAGTAAATCGCATGGACGTATTCTTTCGTAATACAGCAGTCATAAGGATTTTTAAATTGCTTGGCTTTAGTCTTTTTTAAAAAGGCTTCTGCTTCTTCCATAGACTGGAAGCTAACCATATTTTTTCTATTTGAAAGAGAATGGACACTATAGATTAATTCACAAACGGAAAATCCGGAACCATCTGGACCATGCCAATAGCTTATTCCTAATTTGGGGGTATTTAATATACTAAATGCTTCTATGTTGTATTCGCTTTCTTCTACTGCGTTTATAGGATATTGTTCGCATATTTTGCGATATTCATTTTCTGCAATAGTTTTCAGTCGTTCTTTTTGTTTGCTTGCATCCATATTCAACAGTTTATAGTTCTGTATTTACTTTGATTTTCCCTATTGTTTTTTGTTCGTCACGCACACGGCAAAGTTCCTGGTGTGCTTTTTCTTTATACTCCTGAAGAGCTTTGATTTCGTCACGTAATCGGTCGTTCTCTTCCTGAAGAACCTGTAGTTCTTTAGCC
This sequence comes from Candidatus Gallitreponema excrementavium, assembly GCA_017694795.1. Classification (GTDB taxonomy): domain Bacteria; phylum Spirochaetota; class Spirochaetia; order Treponematales; family Treponemataceae; genus Gallitreponema; species Gallitreponema excrementavium. Next base: position 1,269 of record JADIMM010000041.1, on the reverse strand, counting down.
TGTTCTTCAGCTCTTATTTCAGCACGTACCTTTTCTTCAGCTGCCTTTGCGATAAGCTCTGGAGCCGGAAGCTGTATCTGCTTTTGTGCCGTTATAAATTCACTCATAAGCATACACAAGGCTTCTACCTGGTTCCTTTCCTTCTCGATGTCTGGAGGAACAGGAAGAAATGGTGTTGTTTCCTTGTCATAGATATCGAAGTCGTTCTTTTCTATGAATTTCCAAGCTGTTTCAACCCATTCACCGACAGGCTTTCCTGCTTTTCGGCAATATATTTTTATTTTTTCGAGTATATTTTTAGGTACTCTTAATGTTGATGTTTGTATATTTGTTTTTTCTTGCATATCAATGATTTACTAATAAAAATATAAAGAATATATTTATTAATATACATATTCTACGAAAAATATATTATCGCTTTATTATATGTGCATCTACAAAGCAACCGCCGAAACCAGATAAAGCGTCAGGTTGCGTGTAAGTGACTGTTACAAGGGTTTGTCCCATGAATATCTCAATCTTGTCTATAACGGCTTCCATTGGCTTCCCTAAGCCTGTGGCTTCAGCAGATACCAATATCATGTCTCCTTCTTTCATGTTTGTACTATTGTAGGTTATTAAATAGTTTTTCAAAAACTTCTCTGTTACAAGTAAAGTGATTATTATTAAAGAGCTTTTTGGTTAATCTCATTCCATAATATGTTTCTGGAAGTCTAAACTTTATCTCATTACCAAATGCAGATATTGCAAAGGTATGCTCTACCTTATATCTACTTTTTAAACAATGTTTTATGGAATTGGGACCAACATAAGGCTCTCCTTGAATATCACTTTTAATTTTCTTTATTTTCCCTTTCCCTTCTGCAATAATATTTCTAATCTCATTATATTGAGATTCTGTTAAAGCAAAGTAATAACTATCATTTAGCACATCATGTTGGCTTGTGTTTTTCCTTCCAAACTCGATTGCTAATGTTACATATGATTTTGCATCGTAACTGACAACTGAAGTTTTTTGAAATGTGAGAACATAAAAAATATTGTTTTCAACTTTAACCTTTTCAATCCTAAGATCCCTGAAGTTCTGGTTTACATCTTCATCCATCGGTGAGTATCTTGCACTTGATCTATGTATTGTATCACCTGAAACTTGACTTATAGAGAAAAAGCTTAATTCGTGAATTGTGTCTGATACTGACAATACTTGAGCTTTTATTTCGATGCCTATTATAATAGATAGGATAATAATGGAGAGTATCTTTCTCATAA
>JADIMM010000040.1 GCA_017694795.1 Candidatus Gallitreponema excrementavium | reverse complement strand
TCCTTCCACTATCGATGCAGCAGGATATCAAGAAAACATTTGGAACAAGGCACAGGGCTGCCCTTGGACTCTCTGAGATAACAGATTCTATTGTTTTGATTGTGTCAGAAGAAACCGGTGCCATAAGTCTGGCTTATGACTCAAAGATTTATTATGATTTAAACAGTTCTGATATAAAAACACAGCTTTCCATGCTTTTAACAGATTATCAGGATTCTGTTTCCCAGGAGGCATCGGAATATGAGAATTAAAAGTTTTTTTGAAAGCATTTTCAATAACTGGTTTGCAAAAATATGCTGCCTGATTTTGGCAGTTGTATTGTATTCCCTGTGTAAATTCAATAATCTTGAACAACAGTATCTGTCTGTTTCTCTTAATGTAATTCCCTCTTCAGTATTTTCCCCTGGTGAGGTTTTGCCCACATTGGTCCGTGTCCATCTGCGTGGAGAGCAGAATACCACTAATTCCATCAAGGATAAAGACATATATGTATATGTTGATTTTTCAGAGGTTGAAAACAGTGGTAACTACCGTTTTCCGGTTAAATACCGGTTGTCCGGTATTGCATTGGAGGCTGACCCCCTGGAGGTAACAATTGAACCTTCTGAAATTGAAGTAAAAATGGAACAGAAGGTATCAACCTATGTCAGTGTAACTCCGAGTTTTAAAGGTTATGCTGAAAAAGGTTATGAGTTTTCCGGGTATGAAGTCAATCCTTCTACAGTAGAAATATCAGGGCCGAAATCCGTAATTGATAAGATTAGCGACATTAGTACCGAGCCTATAGAAGTGTCGGGAAGAAACAAAGGTTTTACAGATACTGTTTCATATAATATTGTTTCCCCTTTGGTTACAATATCCGGACCGGAAAGGGTTGTTGTTGATGTTAAGATACAAAAGACGAACATAATTAAGACTTATGAAAAAATTCCGGTGCAGTTAATAAACCAGGGAGAAGGATTATCACTGTCTGCCAACATAGACTCTTGTTCAGTTCAACTGACAGGGGCTTCAAAGGACTTGGAACTTTTAAAAGATGAAGATTTGTTTGTTACGGCAGACTGTTCACAGATAAAAGGACCGGGAGTTTATACTCTTAAATTGGCTTATGCAACTCCTTCTGGTTTAAAACTTAATAGTATCGAACCGGAAGAAATTACGGTTGTTTCTGATTTATCCGAAGAGGATTTAAGTATTAAAAGAGTGGAGGCACAGGATGATTTTGGGGATAGGGATTGATGTTGTTCATGTTTCAAGATTGTCCAGATGGATGGGGCAGCCTGATCTTCTTAAAAGGTTTTTTCATCCGGATGAATTGGAGGCAATTAAAAATAAGGGTTCATCGGCTGTTTTGTCCCTGGCAGCACGTTTTGCAGCAAAAGAGGCTTTCGGAAAAGCTTTGGGAACAGGAATTTTCTGTATAACCCTTAAAAATATTCAGGTAACAAACAACCATAATGGTAAGCCGTTTATGACGTTGTATGGAGATGCTTTGGATGCATTTAAAAAAACAGGTGCCTCCCAAATTCATTTAAGTTTGACTCATGAGAGTGATAATGCGATTGCCATGGTTGTGATAGAAGGATAAGCTGTAATTATGAGTAAAGAACAAAAAGAGAAGGCCGGAATAGTAACCTACATAGGAAAGGACTCGATTCATTGTCCGGTTTGTAACACCATGTTTCACAGAGAAGAACTTGTTTCAGGAGGTGGCAGGCTGATAGCTGGTAACCTGACTGACGAATTAAGAAGATTGTACGAACCGTCTGCAAAATATGGGGAGATTTTCCCTCAGATTTATTCTATTACGGTATGTCCCTCCTGTCTTTATTCTTCAATGCAAGGGGATTTTCTTTTAATTAGTGAGTCCACTGCAAAAGTATTGTATCAAACCATGGATAACCGGTTTAAATCTGTAAAACGCTTGTTTCCGATTCTTGATTTTTCAAAAAACAGGAATTTAACTGAGGGGGCTGCTTCCTATTACCTGGCTATGCTTTGTTATGATCATTTTGAAAAAAAATTATCCCCTACGATTAAGCAGGGAATATGTGCACTGCGTGCAGCCTGGCTGTTTGATGAACTTCATAAAAAGATTCCTACAGAAAATTATGATTATGTAAAGAAATTATTTTACCAAAAGGCTTTGTTTTTGTATAAACAGGCAATTTATCTGGAACAGACAGGAAAGGAGACTATAGCTTCCGTAAAATCCTTTGGCCCTGATATTGACAAGAATTATGGTTATGATGGGGCATTGTATCTGTCCGGACTTCTTGAGTTTAAATACGGGCAACGTACAGATGAACAAAAAAGAATTGAAACTTTGGAAGCGGACAAGAGGTCTATTGCAAAAATTTTTGGACTTGGTAAATTTTCAAAAAGCAAACCCGGACCACTATTGGAAATCGCCAGGGAACTATACGATTCAATCAGGACAGAACTGAATGATGCTGAAGAAGAATGAATCACCGGATGAAGGCGGCTCTACACGCAATATTTTGTTAAAAGTTTCCTATACTGGCACAGAATTTTGCGGCTGGCAGAAACAGGATAATTTCAGGACCGTTCAGGGGGAAATTGAAAAAGCTCTTGAAAGAATCCACCACAAACCTGTTTGCGTTTTTGGTTCTGGCAGGACGGATTCAGGTGTACATGCTGCAGGACAGTACTGCAATTTTTACTCTGATATAAAATCCATGGAACCGGGTAATTATATTTCAGCACTGAATTCCCTGTTGCCGAAAGATGTGAGAATTACAGGATGCAGGATTGCAGATAAAAATTTCCATGCCAGGTTTGATGCAAAATCCAGGACTTACAGATATTTTATCCACACAGGAAAAAATCCCTTGCCTATGGAATTACCATTTACATGGGCAATTTATAAACCTCTCAATCTTTCAAAATTAAATGATATGGCTTCTTTGCTCCATGGCGAAATGGATTTTACTGCCTTTGCCAGTTCAAAAGATCAAAGTATTTCCAAATCCAGGTATATTTATAACGCTGTATTTTTCCCTCAGGGTGAAAATGTTGTGGTTTTTGAAATAACAGCCAATGCTTTTCTTTGGAGAATGGTGCGTTCCCTCACTGGAACAATGGTGGAACTTGAATCAGCCCCTGACCCTAAAATGGTTTTTCAGGAAATTCTTGGCTCATCCGACAGGGCTAAGGCGGGAGCTACAGCCCCTCCCCAAGGATTGTTTCTTTGGGATGTAAGTTATTTTAATTAAAAAACTAATTTTCATTATTTTTTATTCGAAAATATAAGTATAGCTTATTTCATGAGGTTTTTTATGTTCCGCAAATTTGGGTTTGTATTTTATATTTTTGTATTTAGTTTTATCATTTTTTCATGTGCATCTGTACCGGATAACAGGACAACTTTAATCACTTTGGTGGAAGAAAACAAAGTTGAAGAAGTAAAAAATTTGTTTTCGGTAAAGGAAGACGCAAATCAAAAAAATGAAACCGGTGAAACTCCCCTTCATATAGCAGCAAAACAGAATAATACTGAAATGACCCGGCTTTTACTTTCCTTTGATACCTTAATTGATGAAAGGGATAATAATGGAAACACCCCCCTTATGTCAGCTCTGAAGGCAGGAAGTCTTAATACAGCAAATATTCTTTGCCAAGCAGGGGCAGGGGTATTTGTTCCTGATAACGAAGGCCGGATGCCCTGGCAAATTGCTTTTTCAGACACCGGGGATGCAATCAAATCATTGATAACAGAAAAAACTTCATCCCAGGTTGATGACTTAGGTATGTGTCTTCTTCACTATGCTTGTATAAACAATAATCTGCAAGCTGTGGAGCTGCTGCTTGAAAATGGTGCAGTGGTGGATTTTACTGATGGTAAGGGTTATACACCTCTTGCTTATGCTTATGGAAATGCAAAATCTGATACGGCACCTCTTATTGCATGTTTGCTGATTAAACATGGAGCTTCTCCTCTAAGGGGTGAATTTGAGTATTTTGAAAATTCCGTTCTTAAATCAAATTATTCACTGCGAATGGATGACGGACAGACTCCGCTTCACTATGCTGCTGCAAAAGGTCATGACGGTTTTGTCCAGTTTTTTATTGACAAGGGGAGTTCCCCTGATGTTAAGGATATTGCCAGCTCAACTCCTTTACACCAGGCTGTACGTAACGGGAATCTGGTAAGTGCAAAAAAACTACTTTTAGCAGGGGCTGATGTAAATGCCTGTGATTTTAATGGCAATACACCCCTCCATCTTGTTATGCCGAGTAAAAAACGCCAGGAAGGGGTCGAACTTCTTTTATCATTTAAGGCAAACCCAAACAGTAAAGATGCCTACGGGGACACCCCTTTACATATTGCAACCTCTATTGGTATGGAATTAAGCATAGTTGACAGTCTTGTGAAGTCAGGGGCAGATGTTAATGAAAGGAATAAGGCCGGAACAACTCCTTTGTCTATTGCAATTCAAAGGGAAAGAATTGAGCATCTTGTATTTTATGTAAATCATGGTGGGGATATTCATGCTGAGGATATAACAGGTGTTACACCTTTAATTTATGGATTGAAGTCATCAAAAACTGTTCTCTCCAAACTTTTGGAAGGTGGAAAGATTTATTCCCGGGACTCAAAAGGAAATACACCTTTACATATTGCAGTAGAAAATAACGCTGACATAGAATTTATTGAAATGATTTTGTCGTTAGGAGGGGAACCTAATGCCCAGAACAGGACAGGTGAAACACCTCTTCATATTGCAGTAAGACAGAACTATAGAAAGGCAGGAGAACTGCTTCTTGCGAAAGGTGCAGATGTATTTATTGCCAATGTGTCCGGTGAATCTCCTTTGAATATTGCATTGGTCTTAGGAAACGGAAGGCAGGATTGGCTTCTTTCATCTAAAGTTATTGCTTCCAGTGATGGTGCAGGCAATACACCACTCCATTATGCTGCAGAGTGGAAACTTGACGATTCTGTAGAATATATAATAGAAAAAGGGGGAAATCCTAATTCAAGAAATTCCAGTGGGGAAACACCCTTGTTTAATGCAGTTAGACAGGATAGCAGTTCAACGGTCTTAATTCTTTTGGAAAATGGAGCTAATGCTGAATTCAGGGATGTTTTGGGAAATACCCCTCTGCATTCCTCAATTCGTTGGTCTGCAGAAACATGTGGACGGGTGCTGCTTCAAAAAGGTGTAGATCCTAATGCTGCCAATCTTGGAGGAAAAACACCTTTGCATGAGGCTGCAAGATCCGGAAAAATTTCAATGGTTAATATGCTTATTGGATTTGGTTCCGATGTAAACGCTTCGGATGAAACGGGAAAAACGCCTCTTATATCAAGTGTAACAGTCAACAATCTTGAAGTATCTGAAATTTTAATTCAAAACGGAGCATCTACGGTACTTGCAGATATGACCGGGCGGTGTGCCTTACATTATGCAGTAGAAAATAATAATAAAGACTTGATAACCCTTCTGAGATTAAACGGCAGCAATCCTCTTGCAAGAGATTCCTTTGGAAATACACCCTTTTCACTTGGAATCAGGAAAGGTATTGATACAGCATTATGTGTACTTGGAGACGAGAGGAATATAGCTGATTCAGACGGTAATACACCTGTCCACATTGTTGTTTCCGGAAAAAACAATGAGGAGCTTTTAAAAGAACTTATAAATAAAGATTTTCCGGTCAACCGAAGAAACAGGGATGGAATAAATCCTATTCTTATGGCTGTAAAAAACGGATACATTGATTACGTAAAAATTCTGGCAACAGCAGGTGCAGATCCTTATTTAACAGATCAACGTGGTGATTCGGCATTGTCATTGGCAATTAAAGAAAATTGGGATTGTGCTTTGGAAATCATTAAGGCTGTTGGAAATCAAAAGGATTCAACTGGTTATGGTGTTCTTTCTTATGGTGCAATGTATGGAGATGTTGAAGTTGTCAAGAAAATATTAAGTATGGGATACAGCAAAAATGAAAAAAATGTAGCAGGGGAGACTCCCTACGATGTGGCCATCAGGTGGGGCAAAAATGATGTTGCTGAGATTTTAAAATAAATACCTGAAAAAACATTGAAAAAACCCCGGAAGCCTCTTTAGATAAAGGGACCGGGGTTTAAATTTTAAAACTATAAAAGAGCCAAAAAGGGGAATCGAACCCCTGACCTACGCTTTACGAGAGCGTTGCTCTGCCGACTGAGCTATTTTGGCATAATATACTTAGTTTAATGACTTTCTCCGTTTCGAGTTAACAAAACGTTCCAATTCAATTATATTCTTGACTATTATTCTGTCCTCATATATTTCTATTTTACGCTGATCTACAAATTTATTCAATTCATCCTGTACAATATCTACTGGCAATCCGGCCCAGTGGGCAACATCTTCTTTTGTTACTGCAATTTCAACAGTTTCCCCGTGACCGCTGGTCTGCATGGTCTGATACAGCATTATAAAAACATCCCCGACCCTTGCCTGTAAATCACCGAGTGTCAGCACCATAAAACGGCGTTTTTGGGTATAAATCCGCTTTACAAACAGTTTAAGTAATTTCATCGCAATTGCCGGATTACCCGTCATTAATACTTCAAAATTTTCCTTGTTAAATTCCAAAACTTTAACCTGATCAAGGGCTATTGCCGTTGCTGATCTTGGAGAATTTTCAAGTATTGCCATTTCACCAAAAATTTCCGAAGCCTTAAGAATATCAAGATTTTTTTCAATTCCGTTTACAATTTTTACAAGCTGGACCTGACCTGATTGGATAAGATAAAAAGTATCACCCTTTTCAAATTCAGAGAAGATAACATCTCCCTTTTCGTATATTTTTGCAAAGCGACTGAAACTAGAAAAATCCATCTCTATTACTCTCCGTGCTGCAGTTGGTTGATTTTCTGCATTAAATCTGCGTCTGCAACAGACATAGCCTTGGTAATAAAAGCCTGCTTTTTTTCTGAATTACCCTTTTTACCGTAAGCCAAACCTATGTAGCAGAGTGCTTCGCCCATCTTGGGATGGCGTGGGGACATAGAAATCATCTTTGTTAATATTTTTATCCCCTCGTCGTAATCCTCGAGGTAGTAAAGACATTCCCCGGCACCAAGACAGGCATCAGCCGTCAATTTTGATTCAGGTGAGCTGATTATTTTCTGGTATTCAAGGAATGCCTCCTGATACTTTTTCCTTCCCATAAGCTGTCCTGCCAATAGAAAGACTGCATTTTCATTACCCTTGTCTTCGGTATGTGGCTCTAAAGTTTGAATGGACTCATTCTCAGCTTTATTAACAATAGAAGTGTTGATTGCAGCTGATTTTTTTGCTAATGTTAAGGCCTCACTGGCATGACTTCCATTAGGATAAGTTTTTAGATATCTTTTAAAGATATTTTCTGCCTGTGGGTATTTTTTCGAATTAAAAAAGGCTAGGGCCACAGAATAAAGCCCTTCGTCAGGCCTCATATCCCTTGTACTCTGAAGCTTTGATTCAGTCTGTTTATGAATCTTTCTTAGCTGGTTTGAAAACACCTTCAGCATCTTCATTATAATTCTGGTATTAGACATGGCAAAGCTTTCAAATTCAGACGAGGTAAACATGAGAACCGTTGTTTCACCCAGTACCATTATAGTTTCTTCCCTGGGAAAATGCCCTAAAGCAGACTTAACACCAAAGAATTCCCCCTGTTTAATGTATTCATTTACCCTGGATCCGGTTTCTATATCTGTAAATGTCATAACGATGCTTCCTTTTTGGAGAATATAAACCTTATCCTCTATGTCGCCTTCAAAATAAATAACTGAGTTAGGATTGTACTGTATAGCCTTTGGCATAAATCACCCCTCAAAGTTACATAATGAACACATTTACAGTATCGGCTCTAATAATACCTGTCTCTTATACAC
>JADIMM010000039.1 GCA_017694795.1 Candidatus Gallitreponema excrementavium | reverse complement strand
GTTTCCAAGGCGGAGCACTGGATGAACAATTATCCAAGACGGATTCACGGCGGAAAAACTCCCGCCATGATATATAAAAAATGTTGTAATTTCTGACAGAAAAGTGGGGAATTATTCTTTACAAGTTACCCAAAAACCAAATAAAGAATAAATTTCTTTTCTTTTTAAAATTTGTGGTCTATAATTGTGAATAACCGAGCAGTTTTATTTGCAACCTTTATGAATTTCAAACAGTCTAAATACCATATTTATTAACGATGAGAGGATTCTATGAAAAAAAACACGGTTCAGTACCCGGGAAAACCCTGGGAATTTTTAAAAGACTTTAAAGGAACAGACTTCACCGGAGAATGGCCAACACTTCCGGAAATGTTCAGAATCACGGTAAAAAGATATCCAGACAGGCCATGCTTTACAGATTTTGATGCCCAACCAAAAACACTTACATATACAGAAGTTCTTGAAAAAATAGAAACACTTTCCAACTGGATGCTTTCACAAGGATTAAAAAAGGGTGACCGGGTCGCAGTCACCGGAAAAAACTCTCCCGAATGGGCAACAGTTTATCTTGCAACACTTTTTGCAGGAGGCATAATTGTTCCGGTAGACTACGGACTCCATGAATCCGAGATGGAAAACCTTATCCGGGTTTCCCAGCCGAAACTCTTCTTTGTAGACGAGGAAAAGTTCGACCATTTTACCGAAATTGCAAAAGGTTACGAAGTTTACTCCCTGTCCCCAAAACACCCGGAAAAGCATGCCTATGCCTTGAATTCAGAAAAAAAATTCACTCCGGAATCCCCGGCTGAAAATGATATTGCAGCAATTCTCTTTACCTCAGGAACAACAGGAAACCCCAAAGGTGTAATGCTTTCCCATAAAAACTTTGTTTCCGACTGCTACATTGCACAGACAAACCTTAATATATATTCAACAGACGTTTTTTATGCACTTTTGCCAATCCACCATTCTTATACAATGCTCGCCGTATTTATAGAAGCAATTTCCGTTGGAGCTGAAATCGTATTCGGAAAAACAATGGCTGTGACCAGAATGCTGAAAGAGCTGAAAGAAGGAAAAATCACGATGCTTCTCGGAGTCCCTCTTTTGTTCAACAAACTCCTTGCAGGTATCATGAGGGGGATAAAAGCCAAGGGTCCGGTTGTATACGGTTTAATCAGCTTTCTCATGGGAATTTCTTATTTATGTAAGAAAGTTTTCAGATTCAACCCGGGCAAAAAAATGTTCAAGTCTGTCCTTGACAAAGCAAGTATCAGCACAATCCGTATTGCAATCTGCGGCGGAGGTCCCCTTGCATCAAGTGTTTTCAGGAAATACAACGAACTGGGTATTGATTTTATCCAGGGTTACGGACTTACCGAAACATCACCGATTATAGCCCTTAATCCGGTGGAAAATTTTAAAATTGAAAGTGTGGGACAGTTCTTTAATCCCTTTATGGAAATGAAAATTGATAATCCTGACGAAAACGGTGTTGGAGAAGTTCTTGTTAAAGGCCCAATGGTAATGCAGGGTTATTACAATATGCCCGAAGAAACAAAAGCTGTGTTCACAGATGACGGATGGTTTAAAACCGGAGATCTTGGTAAACTGGATGACGAAAATTACCTTTACCTTGCAGGCCGTGCAAAAAACATGATTGTTACCGAAGGCGGAAAAAATGTTTTCCCGGAAGAAATTGAAAATGCCTTCCAACTTTATGATGAAATTGAGCAAATAACCGTCCAAGGATACATCATGGATGAATCAACAAAATCGGAAGGAATCGAAGCCCTCATTTATGTTTCTGATGAATATTACAAAAACCAAGGACTTACCCGGGGTAAAAAAGAAGATGATGAAAAAGCCTATAACTCTATTATGGAAATCGTAGGAAAAGTAAACAAAAACCAGGCTCCCTATGCCAAAATTTCACAGGTAACCCTCCTTGAAAAACCATTGGAAATGACAACAACAAAAAAAGTAAAAAGACAATATAAAAATTAAGAATTAAAGCCTGCATGAAATTGCAGGCTTTTTTATTGATTGAGAAAAAACCAAAATCCTGATATTATAAAGCTATGTACAATATAAACTTTTTAAACCCTTTTATTATTATTTTTCTTTCAGGAACGATTTTAACATTTTTGTTGAACCACTTTCTGGAATTCTTGAATTTTAAAACAAGAAAAAAACTTTTGGACCGCCCTGACAGACTGCCACCGGAATTAAACGGATATCCGGCTTCGGAATGTTTTGATCCAGAAAAATTAAAAAACATAGTAAATTATAAAAGTGCATTATATTTTTCATGGATACCTTACAGCATTGTCGCACTGACATTATCACTCTCCCTGGTATTAACAGGCTTTTACCCATGGGTTTTCGATTTATCAATAAAAATATCCGGGCTTCCAACAGGATTTTGGCAAACATATCTTTGCTTTTTTCTTTTTTATTTTTTTGCAAGTCTGCCGGAGGGTATTGTTTCCATACCTTTTTCAATTTATGATGAATTCAAGATAGAAAAGAAATTCGGGTTTTCAAACATGACCATTAAACTTTGGATTACTGATTTTATTAAATCAAATCTTATTTCTTTGATTGTATCAGGCATTTTAATTTTACCAGTAACTGCAATATTAATGTTTTTTCCAAAAACATGGTGGATATTTGTTACAATAATACTATTTTGCTTTACATTGACAGCTCAAATAATTTATCCCCTGATTATTGCACCCTTATTCAACAAATTTACACCACTTAAAGAAGGTGAATTAAAAGATTCGATTATTAAACTTCTTGAAGAAAAAGGTTTTAAGTCTGCCGGTATTTTTGTAATGGATGCCTCAAAACGGAGCGGCCATTCAAATGCTTACTTTGGAGGAATAGGAAAATCCAAGAGAATTGTTTTGTACGATACATTAATAAAACAATTATCTACAGAAGAACTAACCGCAGTCCTTGCCCATGAAATAGGCCATTACAAAAAGAAACACATCTTAAAAAGATTTTTATTGATGATACCTGTTGAATTCTTGGTTCTGTTTGTTCTTAATATTCTTGCGAACATTCCAAGTTTATACGAAGGCTTTGGGTTCTATCAAATCAACACAATTAGAATCCAATCGGTTCAGTTTATCGGATTGTTTCTTTCTATCATTTTATATGGCTCGGTACAGGAAATTTTCTCACCTTTGTTTAATATTCTTTCAAGAAAGGATGAATACGAAGCTGACAATTTTGCAGCTGAATTAACCGGGAATCCTGATTATCTTGCTAATGCCCTTATTAAACTTAACAGCGAAAATCTATCAGACCTTATTCCTGCAAAACTCTATGCATTCTGGAACTATTCCCACCCAACTTTGACAGAAAGGATTATCAACTTAAAAAAAATCAAATCAAAATAACTGGTTGTTTAAAGCTGCTCAAAACCCGACCTAAAGGTTTTAAAAGAGCAGCTTTTATTTTTATTCTTTTGATATTTTTTTCAAAGACTTAAATGAAATCAAAATAATACCTAATCCGCACATACCTAATAAATCTATAGATTGAATAGAATCATTTGAAAACCCAAGCCTCTCCAGAACAGATAAAATAAAAACAGCTGTTCCCATTGCAAAGCTGACGGCTGTCAAAACCAAATCAAACAAATTTGAGCTTGTTTTTTTTCTACCGAGAATTAAATCTTCCAAATTCAAATCAAGTATTTCCGCAATTTCCGGTAAAAGAGCTACATCAGGAAAGCATATATCCCTTTCCCACTTTGAAACAGCCTTGTCTGTTACATTCAATTTTAAAGCCAAATCATTTTGGGTCATGTTTTTTTCTTTTCTCTTGCTACTTATAAGCGAACCTATTGAAATATTATTAGGCATCAGATACCACCTCCAAATCATTATATTTTAATAATATTTTATTAATAACTAAAAGTTAATACAAGAAACTTTTGGTAGGATTTTCTCGACTTGTGGTTTATTTTATCTAAATTGAATTCATATCTGTTAATTTATATTTACTTATGGTATAAGTTTTTTATGAAGAATAAATTCAACCTCATATTATCAATTTTCTTTATATTTCTAGGGATTATTTTTACCGCTTACGATTTTGTTTTAATAATACTTTTTCCCGGAACATTTTTTGATAATCTATTTTCTTTTTCACATATTTGGTTGATACCAGGAATCTTTTTTATAACTGAAGGAATTTTCAGATTAAAGAACAAACATTCAGTTTTGAAGTTAATTTCCAAAAAAGTTTTAATTCCAATTTCAGGATTCATTTTAATATGTCTGATAATTTCTGTAATTTGTCTTTACTTTATTATTACTCCGGAACAAACATATACACAAGATTCCGACTTTATTTTTATTTTGGGCGGAGGAATCGATAAAAACGGGAATCTTTCCAGTGCAGTTATAAACAGGCTTGATATAGCCTGTAAATATCTTAAAGAAAATAAAAATACTATTGCTGTAGTAACAGGTGGCAGGGTTGACTTTCTTCCATATCCCGAAGCCCCTGAAATGAAAAATTATCTTATAAAAAATGGTATCGACAAAAATAGAATACTATGTGAAAGTAAGAGCCAGGATACAATAGAAAATTTTATTTACAGTCTTAACCTTACTTCACAAACTTTTAACAAATCGTTAAGTAACATTTTGCAAAGCAGAATAATTGTTGTCACCAGTGATTTTCATCTGGCGAGGGCTTTAAGAATTGCGAAAAGAATCGGATTTACAAATGTTACAGGACTTTGTGCCAAAACACCTTTAATTTTAATTCCAAATCTCTATGTAAGGGAAATCGCCGCATACATAAAACTCAATCTAAGAATCCTGCTAACCGGAAACCCAAGAAAAATTAATCAGTTATAATCCGCCACTCTTACTATACTTAAGTCTACACGTTGCAGGTTGACCAGAAAAATTAATCAGTTATAATTCACGGACGGCCCCTTCATCTCCGATAACGGTTGCAGGTTGACCAGAAAAATTAATCAGTTATAATCATAGGAGCCGGTAGTACCTTGTGGATCTAGTTGCAGGTTGACCAGAAAAATTAATCAGTTATAATTCAGGTTGTTGTTAAACACCCTTGATTTTCGTTGCAGGTTGACCAGAAAAATTAATCAGTTATAATGGAGAACGGGCAATTGAGCAGGGTGTTATGGTTGCAGGTTGACCAGAAAAATTAATCAGTTATAATATTCATCAATGTATACCACATGATAATATGGTTGCAGGTTGACCAGAAAAATTAATCAGTTATAATTAAAAATGTTGCACTGTAGATTGCTTTGTCGTTGCAGGTTGACCAGAAAAATTAATCAGTTATAATGACAATGACAGCTACTACGACATGGACGACGTTGCAGGTTGACCAGAAAAATTAATCAGTTATAATAGGTAGGCAAAACATTATTTGGACCACTACGTTGCAGGTTGACCAGAAAAATTAATCAGTTATAATAAAGATGTATATTTTAACCATGAGGGACAGGTTGCAGGCTGACCAGAAAAATTAATCAGTTATAATTGTTTTGTCAATAACATATCGTTTTGTTTTGTTGCAGGTTGACCAGAAAAATTAATCAGTTATAATATAAGGCCGTTCTCGTCATCGGACACGCCAGTTGCAGGTTGACCAGAAAAATTAATCAGTTATAATTGTACAGGCAACTACAACCGTTGTTGATAGTTGCAGGTTGACCAGAAAAATTAATCAGTTATAATTAATGCCGAAATCCTTTACATTGTTGCTCAGTTGCAGGTTGACCAGAAAAATTAATCAGTTATAATTTTTAGTTTTTCGTTACGATCCCAATCCTCGTTGCAGGTTGACCAGAAAAATTAATCAGTTATAATAACCTTAACACCAAGCAAAGCACCTGCGATGTTGCAGGTTGACCAGAAAAATTAATCAGTTATAATTAATTGACAGGTAATAGACGTTTTTATAAAGTTGCAGGTTGACCAGAAAAATTAATCAGTTATAATGACGATACAACGAAATATCATAGAACCAATGTTGCAGGTTGACCAGAAAAATTAATCAGTTATAATTGCTTTCTCAAGGTCAGCAACTTGTCTCTGGTTGCAGGTTGACCAGAAAAATTAATCAGTTATAATTGTCGTAAACTTCGGAAAGGCCGTAAGCGCGGTTGCAGGTTGACCAGAAAAATTAATCAGTTATAATAAAAAAGATAAAAAATGAATTGAGTAGGAGGTTGCAGGTTGACCAGAAAAATTAATCAGTTATAATTGAGCTGTATAAACCCTCTTTTAATTAAAGGTTGCAGGTTGACCAGAAAAATTAATCAGTTATAATTGTTCCAGCTAATTCCAGTTTGTACCGAATGTTGCAGGTTGACCAGAAAAATTAATCAGTTATAATTTGATAAGGTTCAAATATGAGTGACTTGCTGTTGCAGGTTGACCAGAAAAATTAATCAGTTATAATCGGAAGAATGTCACTGGACATTCGGGATGTGTTGCAGGTTGACCAGAAAAATTAATCAGTTATAATATTGCAAACCGTGACATGAAAGTAATTGCGGTTGCAGGTTGACCAGAAAAATTAATCAGTTATAATGTGCGTCTCATGTCGTATGCGGAACAGCTGGTTGCAGGTTGACCAGAAAAATTAATCAGTTATAATCGGAAGAAACTGAAACCGATAAGGTTTTAGGTTGCAGGTTGACCAGAAAAATTAATCAGTTATAATAATTGACAGTCAAGGTTTATCTAATGCTATGTTGCAGGTTGACCAGAAAAATTAATCAGTTATAATCTCTTTCTGATAATTAAAGACATCTTTTTGGTTGCAGGTTGACCAGAAAAATTAATCAGTTATAATGTTGGGGTTTCGTCACTCGTTGCGGATGCGGTTGCAGGTTGACCAGAAAAATTAATCAGTTATAATACCCCCAGAGGGCTGCCGCAACTTTTCGATGTTGCAGGTTGACCAGAAAAATTAATCAGTTATAATATGCCGTCCGTTTTAATCCTGTTGCTTGTAGTTGCAGGTTGACCAGAAAAATTAATCAGTTATAATATATTATGAACACAGTCTCGAAGCCGACATGTTGCAGGTTGACCAGAAAAATTAATCAGTTATAATATAGATGCAATGCAAGTAATGACAGCAGTAGTTGCAGGTTGACCAGAAAAATTAATCAGTTATAATTCACTCCGGGGAGATTCCAACCATTTACATGTTGCAGGTTGACCAGAAAAATTAATCAGTTATAATCTCCACCTTACCACCTCCATGATTTTATCCGTTGCAGGTTGACCAGAAAAATTAATCAGTTATAATAACAGTCTCAATCACAAAACAATCGCTAGTGTTGCAGGTTGACCAGAAAAATTAATCAGTTATAATCAAACCGACATAATTATCCATCAAAGACCGGTTGCAGGTTGACCAGAAAAATTAATCAGTTATAATCGCAAGTGCCTTATTAAGGCCTGCACGCTCGTTGCAGGTTGACCAGAAAAATTAATCAGTTATAATAAGAGGTGTGGGATACACACCGCAATTATTGTTGCAGGTTGACCAGAAAAATTAATCAGTTATAATTGTACTCTTATCCATCTGGGAGTACAGCTTAGTTGCAGGTTGACCAGAAAAATTAATCAGTTATAATTTTCCGTCGTTATGTGTCTGTTGTCGGTAGGTTGCAGGTTGACCAGAAAAATTAATCAGTTATAATTTTACCCAAAAACTCAGGACGCTGTAAACGGTTGCAGGTTGACCAGAAAAATTAATCAGTTATAATGTCTGCCGGTGTAAATCTTCAGGCATACCGGTTGCAGGTTGACCAGAAAAATTAATCAGTTATAATAGGTGCATTTTAAGTTCTTATCTGATAATAAGATAGAGCTAATTGCACCTATTATTTTTCCCAAAATTTTAAAATAAAAGGTACTGTTCTGGCTCTTTTTTTTGCGTTTTTTTGCCGGAATTATAGCTGATAATATTTCCATATTGTTTATCCGTGATGGTTAGTATATCAACTTTTCCGTTTTGTGGCAAATTTTCCCTTATTAATCTATAATATTTTTCACAAACATCTTTGCCGGAAAACAGTTTGGTATAAATTGAATACTGTACCATTGAAAAACCATTATTCAATAAAAAATTTCTGAAATCAGCGGCATCTTTTCTTTCTTCTTTTTCTACTACCGGTAAATCAAAAAATACCATCATCCACATAAGCTCATACCTATTCAATAAGGGTAAAATCATTATTCACCACCTCCGGATTGGGTATAAGAAGTTCCGGTACCCCTCTAGCTATACAATCTATAAAAGAATCCACCATGTAAAACATACTTTGACCAAGAGGTGAAAAACCACTGGAAGTATTCATTTTTATGTGTAAAACCGATATTAATTCTTTTTTTATTTCTCGTTCCAGTTCCAAAACATCACATTTGACCAGTTTAAACACTATATAATCTACAAATGGTCTGTAAATCTCAAATAAATCATCAACTAAACAAAACTGATTATGGAAATTTTCATGATGAATACCCAAAGCAGGAAGTAACCCTCTTGAACATACAGCCCTTGCCATAGAAGCCCTGATTATTGCGTAACCGTAGTTTAAAAGGGTATTTATACCTTTTCCGTTCTTATCACGGATAAAATCTTTTCCAAACAAGGCTTTCCAATAAATTTTTGCCCCCCAGGCTTCCCTGTTTTCAATATCTCCCGATTTGACAAAACCGGAAATTTTCTTTATTTCCTGCCAATGCTCATTATCACCGGACAAACGGAGAACCAAAGCCTGATTTCTTAGTTTTTCTTCCACAATTTTCTGCCATATCCGTTTTTTTAAAGGGAGGGAAGAATTTATCTGCATTTTAAGATTTTTTGCAAACAAATAATGGTCATAAACAGGAAGTACCATACCAACAGGTATATAATTATTTCCGCAAAGAATAGTGATACAGCCCTTTTCTGCCAAAGCATTAAGAATATTTTTTGATAAAACCGTAGACTGGGCTGATAAAAGTAGAACAGCTATATCTTCTAAGGGAACAGTTCCGCAAAGATTTCCGGACTCCTTTATCTGTATAAAACCCCTAAAAAGAGAAAGAGAGATGTTTTCATGGTTTATTTCCAAAACCCTGTTCAACATACCTTTTTATCGGCAGGCTGAACAGGTTTTTAAGTTTATTTTTTTTCTAAAAACTCTTCCTATAGGATTTACTGTAATAAACCTGGCGGATTTTTCCCCAAACAAAACATTTACAGAAATAAAATTTTGCCCCTTCTGTCCCTGTTGGTTTTTTGGATTTATCCAGCATTTTTCCAGCATGTTTTCTGATGTAGAATAAACCCAGTCATAACAGTCAGTAACAGCATATATAGGCCTTATATCAAATCTACCATCAGAACCTTTTAATCCGGCTATCCTGCACTTATACCAAACATTATCCTGCGAAAATTCCAGATAATCACCTTTAAAAGCGATTCCAAGTTTTTTGGCAGCAGGATGAGGTTTCTTTTCTATAGGCGAACCATTTTTATCAAATTCATTACGCCTGATATATTGTGCCTCATATTTAAACTTATCTTGCTTACCAGACGGAATTTCCCAGACTATTGCAGCATAATAATCCTCGGGAGCATAGTAACGGGCATTTTCCTCTGTTCCAAAATTAATTGGTTTTTGTACAAAATTTTTACACCGGACTTTTTTTATTTTATATTTTTTACCGGTTCCTTTTTGAGGATTCCCAGTCCATTCAATTTCAGAAAATTCCTGCAATAAATCTTCAAATTTCTTGCCCTTGTTTTCATTAATAAAATTCTTAAGTTTTTCCCGTATTTTTTTGTCGATAATAGATTCGACATCCTCTTCTTTTTTTAATGAAACAACAGGAACACGGGTAACATAATATTCGTTGAAGATTTTTAAATCTGGATATATATCTTTAAAACATTTTTGAACCTCTTTTATTTTTTTTACTTCATTAAATTTTTCCTGAATCTCATTACGAACCCTTTCATTTTTTATTTTCTTTATGTCATCTTCTTTAAGTTGTGAAAGAGAAATTTTTTCTTCAAGTTTAATTTTTCCCAAAAGAGTTTCTTTTGATAGTTTCCCCTCAACACCATGATCAGGCTTAAAACTCACTACAATGGATTTTACTTTTTCTACTAATTCGGAAAAATTAATAGGAATAGCCGGTACTTCTATACGGTTTTTTTGAGACTTTGCATTCATTGTAGAAATTTTCTGTACCAACGAACGGTCTGTAAGCCCTATAACTACGGCATCCAAGGCGTGGTGTCTGTGATCGTACCTGTTTTTGATATAATTTCCGACTTGCTCAGGTTTTAAACCTTTTTTTACAACTTCTTGCTCGGTTAACTTAGCCTTGAGAATTTGGTCAATCTTCCATTTATCCCGAATAAGTTTTGTCATCCCTCCGTTAACGCACCAAATGTCATCACACACAGCCTTTAAATATTTCATAGCTGTTTTTGACAAATATGCATTATCAGTTAGTTGCCTTGCAATAAAACCGTCACCAGCTTCAAAATCCTCCATCGCATTTTCTAAAAATCTGCGTGCCTTTGCCGGTTTGAGTTTATTTGCTCTTTCCAGGATTTCATTCCAGTTATATCCAGGCGGGTTTGTCTTAAAGGCTTCGTATGGAGTTTTTTCTTTTTTAAAGGCATTACATGATGCATGGGCTACAGTCAGGTTACTTTCTGCATCCAATAAGGTCCGGCTATAAGGCAAAATATGTTCTATTTGGATATTTTCAGTAAATAATTCTGCCGCTGAAATTTCTTTCCCACAATATAAACATTTAGGACTACTGAGTTTATCACGTAATTCATCCCAAAGCCTGTATTTTAACCTATCCTGCCGGTTCGGATATTTAATACCGCTAAAAGCTTCTTTTATTTTTTGATTTATTATGGCGTTCCGCTTTTGATTTTCATTTTGAATTTTTTGCATTTTGTCTTTAGCTTCCCGGCTGGCCTTTAAATCCCTAGATAATTCAATTGAAATCTGCTGGGGTTTACCATATTGCTTAATCAGAGCGTTCACAACAGTCCGAGTCTGGTTTAAAGCTACATGAACAGTCGGATTTGCTATTTTTCCATATTTCTTTTCAGGTTCGGATTCCGGCTTTGTCAAATCACCTCCAATAGTGGAACCTACAAGAATTTTTCCGTAGTATGGCAATAAATCAGATTTTTCTACATCTTGTTCAGCATACTTATACCCCAGCATTTGAACAGCAACATGAAACTGTGTCTTAAACTCTAGCATTTTATCAACTATCTGCTCAGAAACTTCCTTACATAACATTGTTGTTCCTGATGGGAAAACTAAAGACACAATATACTCTTTTTGTTCCTGTGATAAATCAAAACTTGATAAATAATCTAAAACCTCGGAATCTTCTTCAGAAACAATCAACTTTTCTACTACTTCATCTTGAGTTTTTAAATCCAATTCATCCCATAAAGAACCAAAGGCTTTTTTATTTCTCATTTTTACGGCAGTAGAATTACCCCTTAATTCATCCCTGTTAGCTTCTAAATTAAAAACACATTCATCACCCAAACCACAAGCTTTTCTTATAGCTTTAAATGTAACTTTTTCTTTTGTTTCCATTAAAGCTATAATGGCAGTCTCTTGTTCCTGGGACAAAGGCATAACCTTACCATTCCCATCACTATATTTCAAGTTGAACACATCCTGCAAATACCGGTGTTTTTGAGCACAGGGCATAGCTTTAAAAGTCCTGTAATTTTCAGGCATAAACTGGCATTTTCCTCTTTCTTGAGGTTTCAAAGGTCTCTGATTAAAAATAGAGTCAAAAACTTCATCCCAAGCGATATCAGGATAATATTCTTTCTGAACTTCTTTTATTGCTTTGAATTCGTCTTCATACATTTTACGTAAAGGATAATAAGGCATCCTACCGGGAGCAAATCTAAGTCCTCCGTTTTTTTCCTTACTAATCCAGAGGAATTCTCCTAGCGTTCTTGCTCCAGACTCAGCAATGGCAGTATTCAATTTATTTATTTTTTCACTTTGTGAAAGGTTATCCCCTGAGGAATCTTTCTCTAGTATCTTTTCCGATCCGTCTTTTCTATTGCTTTTAAAACCTCTTCTGACTGATAAATTAAATAAAGCACGCCCCAACTCATAGGGCTCGAGCTTTCTATCCAAGGCTTCAAATCTTAAATACCATGGATCAAGAGATTTTATTTTTTGTGACGCTTCTTTTTCAGCAGGGAACAGCCCTTGACTTTGCAAAAGCCTGAATGTCTTACGCCGTCTTATCTTTCTGCGGTAAATTATCTTTCTTTGCCCTCTTGCTGTTCTTCTCTCTACTGCTAAAGGTTCTTTTGATTTAGGATCTCTCCCATCAGAAAAAATCCTTACACCTAAATCAACAAGTTCTGACGGGACCTTGCTTTTATCAATAGAAAAAACACTCCATCCGATAGAATTTGTACCTAAATCCAGTCCCAATCTCCAATTCATATCACACTCCTTTTAATTGCAAAGTATATCATAATAAATCTTTTTATGCAAAAAAATTGACAAAATTTTATAAACATTGTACAATCTACTTACTGGTTAATTTTTCTAGTCAACCTGCTAACAAGGAGTTTTAAACTCCGCAAAATGCTTTTATATTTTTATAAAATATAAATAGTCTTAAATGAGAAAGGGGAGCTACGGCTTCCCTTTTATTTTTTCCAAAATTTCCACTCTTCTCTCCATACTATACACCAAGGGGAGTGTCACCTGGTGAGACTGTGTTTTTTTCCTGGAAAAAAATCCCGTTTTTTTACATGAAACCAGCCTTTATCATCCTGCGGGCAACTGAGCGCAATACCTCTAAATTACATTACTTATTTTCTAGATATTTATCTTTTCCCATGGTGTTTTCAGCCGAAAATCTTATTAACGGGGTGAATTTTACCTCTTTGACAGTTTTTATTAAAGGTCATATTACAATGTTTGAGCCGGGCAATTTGACAAAAAAAAAAAAACGTCATACTGAAATTTATAGCGAAAAGTTTTCCAAAAAGAACACTTTTTCCACCCATAGGAGCATCTTATGAAGTTAAAAAGAAGAATCACATTGTATTTTTTGTGTCTCGCCCTGATTCCCATCATTGTCGGACTTATTCTGATTTATTCCCTTACAAAAAAAGACCTGACACAAATTTCAGACCAGTTAATAACAGAATATGCCGGTCGGGTTGGAGAGGGGTTGTTTTCGTTTTTTGACGGTGTTAACAACACAGTCATTTCTTTTTCAAACACCCCAAATGTTATAAACTATAATTGGGATACTCTAGGCAACACACTTCACAAGACTACAGAAGAAATCAGTTCCGTAAACCGCTTTATTCTTGTACAGGATGACGGAACATACTGGATTTCAAACGACCAGACCGGGAATCCTTACAAAAACAACAAAATGACTTCTGATAATTCAAATCCGGATGCCGGGTACTCTCTGCTTTCAGACAGAGATTACTTTAAAACCCTTGTTACTAATAACAAAGACGGTAAATTAAGGACTTACACATCTGATGTAATGTTGTCAACCTCAACAGGAGAAAAGCAATGTATAGTAGGAGCAACCATAACAGGAAATAACGGGGTAACAGGTATGCTCGGGGCAACAATAACTGATACAGAATTCAAGGAAATATTTGGATCCTTAATAAGTGATTTCGAATCAACATTCGGAAAGGACAGTGACCTGTTGATGATATCTGATAAGGGTCAGATTGTAACCTGGCTTAAATTCGATGAAAATTTAAATACTTTTATTGATTCCACTTCAAATTATTCATCTCTCGAGAGTACTCAATCGCTTTCAGAAAATTTCCAGAACCTTATTAAATCTCTCGAAAATCAGGATACAGGAATCAGACATTATGAAAGACTTGGTGTCAAAACAGCAACAGCAAAATTCAAGATTTCCGGCACCATGTTTTCTATTTATCTGAATGTACCTGAAAAAGTACTATACAGTACCGTAAGCACAATGGCACTTTTAACAGTAGTATTAGTAATAATCGTTTCGCTTATTTTGGTAATTGGTTCACTGATAATAGGAAGCCGTATAGCAAATCCTGTTGAAAAAACGACTTTGTCATTAAAGAACATAGCAAACGGTAACGGAGATTTGACACAGAGGCTGGAAGTAAAGGGTAAAGATGAAATTTCTGATTTAGGAAAATACTTTAACCTTTTCATTGAAAACCTCCATGGAATAATGTCAAACATAAGCACCAAATCCTCATCAATGAAACAAATTTCTTTAAACCTTGAAAATCAAACTGTTAGTATTACAAACGATGTTTCTACGATTGGAAACAATATTTCTGAACTGAATTTTAACACAGAAGAACAAAGTGCTTCCGTTACAGAGACTTCGGCAACTATCACAGAAATTACAAAAAACATTGCTTCTCTAACAGAACAGATTGAAAATCAGTCTGCGGCTTTAAACGAATCATCGGCTGCCATCCAGCAAATGGTTTCAAACATAAATTCCATAAGCAACAATCTGACAAAGGCCTCTGAAAGTTTTGCAATGCTGAAAAAATCTTCAACAGAAGGCAGCATGAATATAAACTCCGTGGAAGATATGGTTGCAAATGTTTCCGGCCTTTCTTCCCATCTTTTGGAAGCAAACGAAGTTATCAATTCAATTGCATCACAGACAAATCTTCTTGCAATGAATGCAGCAATTGAGGCTGCCCATGCAGGGGATGCAGGAAAGGGATTTTCCGTTGTTGCAGATGAAATACGAAAGCTTGCCGAAGATTCTTCTGCCCAATCAAAAACCATTGCCTCCGAACTACAAAGTATTGTGGAATCCATCGAAAGCATTGTTAATGCAACCCAAAAGGCCGGAAGCTCCTTTGATGATGTAGTCACCCAGATTGAATCTGTAGGCAAATTGACAGAAGAAATCACTCTTGCAATGCAGGAACAAAACGAAGGAAGCAAACAGGTTCTTGAAGCATTAAAAAGCATCCAGGATGTGACAATGAATGTCCGTGACAGCTCTGTTGAGATGAACAGCGGCTCCCAGACAATTCTTAAAGAGATGTCCCGGGTTGCAGACATTTCCCGTAAGGTCCAGGATATGTCTGAACAAGTATCAAAGGCAGTAGAAGATATAAACAAAACTGTAGAAGACATCTCTAAAGAATCTACGGAAAATAAGGATGCCATTGACTCACTGAATAAAATAACACAGGGATTCAAGCTTTAATCAGTCTTAACTCCTTTTTAAACAGTTTAATAGGAAATGATTTTTCCACCGTCCCAAGTATTGGGACGGTTTTTTTATAAGAACTGACGAAAACAACAATTAAATTACAAATAAATTATATTGCTTAAGTCCCCCGGATTAAATTTGACAAAAAAAAAAAAATGTCATACTAAAATCAAACCCCACATTTTTACCTCAAAATTGATGATTCAGGAGATTTTATGAATTTACGAAAGAGAATCACTGTTTCTTTTTTGTCACTTGCTCTTATACCGGTGATCACGGGTATGATTTTCATATACTATTTTTCATTTAAAAACATTACAATATCATCCCAGAAACTTCTATCAGAATATTCCGGCAGAGTTGGAGAAGGGATGAGTACATTATTTGACAGTATCAAAGATATTACAATATCAATCGCTGAAACACAACAAATAAAAAACATGAACTGGGGAATATCCGGCCCTATGCTAAAAGAAATCTCGGACAATGTAACTACAATCAGCAGGTTCCTCTTAATAGATAAAGACGGCTCATACTGGATTTCAAATAATATCAAGGGTAATCCTTATTTCAATGGCAAGGTGACTTATGATAATTCCATTCAAGATACTGAACCACTGAATGTTTCTTCAAGGGATTATTTTCAATTCACATTTTCTAAAAACAAAGACAATAAGAAAAGAATCTTTGTATCAGATATGAATTTGTCCTTATCTACCGGAGAAAGACAGTGTATAATTAGTTCTTCTGTTATCAACAATAATGAAACCAAAGGAATATTGGCAGCCGTTTTGACAGACAATGAATTTCAGGCGCTTTTAAATTCCCTCATTGATGATTTTGAAACTAATTTTGGAAAAGAAAGTTGTTTTTTCATGATTTCTGATAATGGAAATATCATCAATATGTTTAAATATGATAAATCAAAAGAAAAATTTGTTGACTTTGCAAATGAAAGCCGGCAGATACAGACAACTGATATTCTTCCTGAAGATTTTAAAGATACAATATCTTTTTTTTCAAATATGGATGAAGGTGTAATAAATCACACTTTTAATAATGAAAAATCTGTTGTTTCTAAATTCAGAATTTCAGGTACACCTTTCTCAATTTATATAAATGTTCCTGAAAAAACAATTTATAAAACAGTGAATACTCTGGGTATTGTAATTATTATACTCATTATTATATCAGCCTTTCTTCTATTCCTAGGCTCATTAATAATAAGTTCAAAAATTGCAGTACCTGTAGAACATACTTCCAAATCCCTAAAAGAGATTTCTGACGGGAAAAGCGACCTGACACTAAGAGTTGATATTGTAGGAAACGATGAAATTTCCACATTAGGAAAGTACTTTAATTTATTTATGGATAAATTTCATAATATTATTTCCAATATAAATTCACACTCAAGCTCAATGAAAGACATATCAGAAAAATTGGAAAATCATTCAGATTCTATAAATCAAAATATTAAATCAATAGGTGAAAACTTAAAACACCTTAATTCAAGAACATCCGAGCAAAGTTCATCTGTTGAACAAACTTGTTGTACTGTTGAAAAAATCATGAGTAATATTTCATCTTTGCACGGACAGATTGAAAGTCAATCAGCTGCAGTAAATCAATCATCAGCAGCTGTGCAACAAATGATTTCAAATATTAATTCTATAACAGAGAACATTAATAAAGCCTCTTTAAGTTTTAAAGAACTAATAGAAACATCTCACCATGGAAGCGAAAACCTGGACCTGGTAAAAAAACTTGTTACTGATGTTTCAGGGCTTTCTTCGCATCTTCTCGAAACAAATGCAGTAATAAACTCAATAGCTTCACAAACAAACTTGCTGGCTATGAATGCTGCAATTGAAGCTGCCCACGCAGGAGACGCAGGAAAAGGCTTTTCTGTTGTTGCAGATGAAATACGCAAACTTGCAGAGGACTCTTCGGCACAGTCCAAAATGATTGCAAAAGAATTAAAAAGTATCGTAAGCTCAATAGAAACAATTGTAACTGCAACAAACAAGGCAAGCAAATCATTTGACGATGTAAAATTTCAAATTGATTCTGTCGGACAACTTACAGATGAAATTACTCTTGCCATGACAGAGCAAAATGAGGGAAGCAAACAAATTATTGAGGCCCTGAAAAGCATTCAGGATGTTACTCTGAACGTAAGGGAAAGCTCAATAGATATAAATTCAAATTCAGATTTAATACAGCAGGAAATGCTATCCCTAACAACAATCTCCGGTGATGTACAAAGAATGACAGAAGAAGTTTTTTCTGCTGTGGAAAGCATCAATCTTTCCATGTCTGATATAACAAAGGATTCCCATGAAAATAAAAATGCAATAGAAGACCTCACCCAGATTACAAAAGGATTTAAGCTGGAATAATGTTTTATTCACGGGGCAAAAGGTATTTCAATGTATACTTTTACCATTTTCTTTTGATTTTCTATAACATTTTCTATTGATATCTTTCCATTATGCAGATTTACTATAGCTTTTGCAATGGAAAGTCCAAGTCCGTTTCCTTCAGAACTTCTTGACCTGTCAGATCTGTAAAGGCGTTCAAAAACATGAGGTATGTCTGTTTCTGATATTACACCTGTATTTAATACAGTAAAAATAATCTTGGGTTCATTTTCCAGCTGTATTTTTTTTATAAAGAAAATTATTTCACCGTTTTTTTCTGTATGTTGAAAAGCATTTTGAATAATATTGGAAATACACCTTTGCAAAAGATGCATATCACCCCAAAAAACCTCTTGTCCATTCTTAATCAAGCAATCACATTTAAACTGAATCCCCAGCCGCTCTGCCAGTATTGAAAACCTGTCCTTGATTTCTTCTACAAACTCATTCGCCTTAATTGCGCTCCGGTTTATTTTTGTTTCTGGAGATTCATACCTGCTTAATTCCTGCAAATTGCATACAAGCCTTTCTATATGATTAAGCTCTGAATACAAAGCAGAAAATCTTTCATTATCGGCTTTTAAAACCCCATCGCTTAATCCTTCTACCTGCATTTTTACAGCTGTAAGGGGAGTCCTTAAATCATGTGAAATATCCTGCATCCATTGCCGTCTCAAAGATTCCTCGTATTTAAGCCTTTCTTTAAGCTTTATAACAGCACGGCTTATTTTATCCAGCTCCTGTATACCTGTAAAGGGAATTTCCTGACTGTCAGATTGAATCTCGGTTATAGATTTGGAAAGAGAAGTCGTTTTTTTAGAAAACACAGAGGCCGTAAATAAAGAAAACCCGACGGCAAAAAGCACTGCAAACACAGCACCAATCGACGAAGCCCTCTTAATGGTGGATATAAACAGTCTGTTTGCCTTATAAGCCAGAAAATCAACATTATCTACCAAAAGATAACCAATTACAGTTTCCCCATCCTTTATAGGTACAGGAGAATTAAGGGAAATAAACGACCCAATGGAACCTGTTTTTTTTTCTACTTCCTCTAAAGTTCTGGGTTTTCCATCTTCCATTAACAGGATGGGATTTTTTTCAGTATCAAAGACATAAACATAAAGTGAATCAGTAATATACGGCAAAAGTGCTTTTTCTAAAGACTGCTCTGAAAGACTTCCGTTCAGGCGGTAGGCTTTGGAAATAACCGGCATCAACAATTCCTGCAATTCCCACTGTTTATCAGAATTCCAACTGCTTATAGAAGACCTTACCGCAGCTGAAAAAATAAAGCTCATTATTATCAATACAGCTATAGAAACTGCCAGTTGCCCGAATAAAATCTTTCCAAAAAATGTTTTCATATTCCTTCTGAATAGTTACCCATAAATTTATAACCAAAACCACGGACAGTAGAAATCCAGCCGGATCCAAGCTTTCCCCTTAAATTTGCCATATGGGTATCCACTGTTCTTTCAGAACCCTCAAAAAAATAATTAAAACATTGTGATAAAATCTGTTCCCTGGATATTACCTGTCCAAAATTTTCAGCAAGAAAAACCAGGATTTTCCATTCTGCTCCGGTAAGTTCTATATCTGCTCCGTTAAGTTTAATAAAATGTTTTTTTGTATCCAGAATTAAAACATCATTATTTAAATTCCACTTTCCCGAAGGCCCTTTAAAAGAATTATTTTCATTTTTCTCTGTTATGGAAACCCGTTTTAAAAGAGCCTGCACTCTTAAAACAAGTTCTTTTGCAGAAAAGGGCTTACATATATAGTCGTCCGCTCCAAGTTCAAATCCCAATATACGGTCCGATTCACTATCCTTTGCTGTTAAAAAAATTAATGGTACACTAGAAAAGCTCCGGATAGATTTAGCGAGCAAAAAGCCATTACCATCAGGCAGCATAACATCGAGGATGAGTAAATCAGGCTTGATTTTTTTAACTGATTCTTCTACCCCTTCTGCTGTAGGGAATTCAACTATTTCATGATTCTCAAGTTTCAGGTATCCGGAAACAGCTTCTCTTATAAGGGTATTATCTTCAACCAGAAAAATACAAGCCATATTATTCCCCGTAACTTATTTTTTGGATTGTTATTCTGGACTGATTGCTGATACAAAAAACATTATCGTGGCTATCGTAAATAAATTCATCCATGGATACTTCTGTACCATCGGAATCTGTAGTTATACTGCGTATCAACAATCCATTTTTATATTCTTTATGCTGAACATCTTTTAAAACCCCATCTACACCAAAACGCTTAACTGTCCTGATTTTTTTATCAGTATAAGAAAAAACAGATGTTTCGTACAATCCATTTCCATCAAAACTGAATTCCCTGGAAACTGTCCCGTCATCATTATACTCGAATACAATTCTTTTTAAAATTTTACCGTCACCATAATAAGATTTTTGTTCTTTTTTTCTTCCTGAATCATCGTACAAAAAAACTTCTTTCAGTGTAAGGTTTCCGCCCGGATTACATGTACGCTGTTCAAATAATCTTCCCGTATCATCGTATTCTGAAAAAACAATCCATTCAATATTTTCTTCACTATCATACGATGTTTCACTGATAAGCTTTCCGTCTTCAGAATACTGGTAAGAATATTTCCACTTGAGTTTATCCCCGGGATCTAAACCCTTTATCTCGGTAACGGCTCCTTCTTGGGAATATGTATATGCTATTTTTGAACTTATGCTGCCGTCAGGAGAAAATATTTCCTCAGAAACTATATTTCCTTCATTAAAAAACACTTTTCTATTCAAACTTAAACCGTCAAAAGTCTTACCCTTGTATTCCTCAAGAACAACAGGCGTCCCGTTCAAGTCCATTAAAAAATCCGAAGCAGACTCTGTAACAGAATATAAAGTCCGGAAACCTATTATGTTGAAAAGAACAATAAAGAATACAAAAATTATATTTTTACGGCAAAAATTCATTAAAGCATTCTCCTTTAACCTTTTTTACAAACATCTAACATAGCAAAACGGATATATCCAAACATTTAAATATATCTTTTTTCTTCTAATTATTTTATATAAAAAAGTTTAAATGCTCAACAGAAGAAAACAGATAAAACCGGTAACCCATAATACTCCATTTTTTAAACAATGAAATATCAAAAAAATTACCGGTTTTTATAAAAATTTTAAACTGAGTTTAATAAAGTTACTCAACTATAACAGTCTGAGCTGCTCCTGCTTCCGGAGTCTCTACAGCTTCGGCGGCTGCATTATCCTGGGGCAATACAGTTTCTGTATCCGGAGTTTCAGCGGATTCGGCAGCAGCTGCAGCAGCATCCTGGGCCTGGGCTGCCTCATTATTTTCGGATGTCACTTCTGTTACAGAAGGATCAAGTGTATCAGAAACAACTGATTCATCAACTGTTTCTACACAGGATGCAAACACAAACAGGACAGCAGAAACAAATATACTGATAATTGCAAATGTAAGTTTTCTTGTTTTCATTTTAATCTCCATATTTAATTTACTTTAATTTTTTCCGTAACCAAACCAACTGCTAAGTAATCCAGACTTACAGATTTGATTCAAAAGGTTTTGCAATCTTATGAACAATAACACTGTCTGTTGTTAAAGCATCAGCAGAAACCACCTCTACACCATTTACAACAAATTTATCATTTATAATCTGTACAGGAAGTTCCTTTCCAGACAGAGTCTGTAATGAGGATTTGGTAAAAAGGTCATCTTTTGTAATCTTTCCGACCACAATGTAATCCCCGATGTTTTCTACAGCGGTTGCATCTGAAGCTCCTGAATCAAAAACAAGAACTGTTATACCGTCTTTTATAAGAGCAGAATCAACCGGAGAATTCTCAACAGCAGCTGCAAATGCTGAAAGAGATGCATCACTAGCTGCAGCATCCTTTAATTCAGCAACAATAGTGGCATTTGAAATTCCCTCTGTTGCGGAAGCTGCTGTTGTTTCTGTACTTTCCTGTGCAAAAAGCACTGCTGCTGTTACCAAAAGTACAGTACCAATAAATAATTTTGTTTTTTTCATATATTTCCTCCACACCGGGAAAGATTCTGGTTGGAATAGATTTATTCCCTGTCCTCCCGGTTATTTGAGGAAATATTAACTTTGCTTTATTAAGATTCTTTGGTCTGAATGTTAAGATTTTGCAAAGATTTTCTTGAAAAAACCCCGGAGTGGGTCTTTTCAATTAAAAACTATTTACCTTTTGTTAATTCATTTTTTATGTTAAGAATTTCATCCAGTACAATCCTGGATTTACCAAGAAGTTTCTGGTATAAATCCTCCAACTCGGATTTTGAACGGTGGGATATACTTCCGTAAATCTCTTTAACAATATCATGGAGTGCTTCATGGTCCCGTTCCATTACAGAAAAAGAAGGATTCTTTTTTATCTCATCATCTTCAGGTATGCTGTTTATCCATTTACCTAAATCACAAACATTATGGTCTCCCAGGCTGACACCTTCTCCTGTAGCTTTACCGTCTATCAAGGCCCTCACCCTTGTTATCCATTTTAAATGTTTCAATGTTATGGTGACAATTGGAAGCCTTTCATCAATTTTTTCACTTTCTGAACAAACATCTGCACATATATTTTTTCCATATTCATCTATTTCCAATGCACAGGCAATCATATCATCCATGTTGAAAAGGTCTTTACTCATCAGACTGCTTATGTTTTCAGAATTTTCCTTTAAAATTCTGAATGTATCCCTTGTTGTATTTGTAGATGAAATTATAGTATTCATATTGTTTGAAACAAAATCAAACCTTTCTTTTAAATCTGAACTTGCAGCCGAAATACTTTTTACAGAATCCAGAATTTCATCTCCGCCTAAAGAAAGTGAATTCATTTCTGATGTTATTTCGTTAAAAGAATTCGTTGTTTCCTCAACTTTTCCGCCTATCCATTTCATTGCGGAATTGGCTTCCCCTGCGGAAACCTGGGCTTCCCCTAATGTTTTTATCATACTTGCCAAGGTTTTCTGAATATTGTCTGCATTCTGGTGGGTTACTTCGGATAATTTTCTTATTTCACCTGCAACTACAGCAAAACCGACACCTGCATTTCCTGCATGGGCAGCCTCTATGGCTGCATTCATTGCAAGAAGATTTGTCTTTTCACTTATATCGTTAATTGCAGCAATAACGGCTTTTATCGCATCAACATTTTTGTTAAGGATATCGATAACATTCAGGACTTTTAAGACTTTTTCCGAACCGTTTGACGCTGCCTTAACCAGCTCTGTAGTTATGGTAATTCTGTCCGAAACAATACCCGCTACATTATGAACAGAATTATTAATCTGCTCGATACTGGCACTTGAGCTATGAACCTCATTATCCAAATTTGTTACAAGGGTATCTACTTCCTGCATCTGGGAATCAATGTCTATAATCGCAGTCAAGGCCCCTTCCATACCCTTGGAAAAATCATCAAAAGATTTCTGTTGGCTTAAAATACTGCCTATTACCTTTGAAGAAGACCTGACATTTTTTCTGAATAACTGAACCATGGTCTCCAGTTGTTTTTTGAACCCGGATACATCAGAACAAGTAAACTTCTTTTCTCCGGAGGACTCTTTATTTAATAAAAAAGACTGGGTATTTTTACTTTCCCTCTTTGAAAAAAACATAACACATTACCTCAAATAAACGGATTCTTTTCAATACTGATAAGAAAGTGTAATTCCTTTTTCAGAGGAAATCAACATTATTAGACTCATGTTTCCGGATTATTATTATCCAGAATTTTATAGATTCTGTCCAAATCATCTTCGGAAAAATACTCTATTTCGATTGTTCCCTTATTTAAATTGCCTTTAATCACAACCTTTGTACCAAAAACATCTATGAATTTTTGCTCAATACTGCAGATATCAGGATCCTTTTGACGGGAAATCTTTGTTTTTTTTGTAGAATTCCGGTTACGCATTCCATTATTCAACTCGGATGCGGCGTCTTCTGCTGCACGAACGGACATTTCAGTTCCAATAATCCTCCCGAAAAGAATCCTTTGGTCTGAAGGATTCACAACAGAAAGTATCGCCCTGGCATGCCCCGGCGTTATCTGCCCGGAGGACAAAGATCCCTGCATATCTTCCGGTAATTTTAAAAGCCGCAGGGAGTTTGCCACCGTAGAACGCTTTTTACCTACCCTGGAGGCAACTTCGTCCTGACTGAGTCCCTCCATATCCATAATCTGTTTATAAGCAAGAGCTTCTTCCACCGGATTAAGATCGGCCCTCTGAATGTTTTCGATAAGTGCTATTTCCAGTTTCCGCTCGTCAGAAAAAGATTTTACGATAGCAGGAATTTCCTTTAACCCGGCAAGTTTTGAAGCTCTTGTTCTTCTTTCTCCGGCAATAATAAAGAATCCCCCATCGTCCGCCGCTTCAACAATTATGGGCTGTATAACCCCATGTTCCAGAATCGAATCAGCCAGCTCCTTTAAATCCTCGTCCCGGAACTCATGCCTGGGTTGGAAAGGATTAGGCTTTAAATCCTCTATTTTTACGGATACTACCCCGTCCCCTGTCGTTCCGGGACGGATAGTTGACTCCTCCTGAAGCTTTTCTGCCTCCCCGAAAACAGAATCAAGCCCCCTTCCCAAACCGCCTTTAGCCACGGGCCAAAACCTCCGCAGCTAATTTTTCATAGCTTTTTGCACCAAAACAGTTGGGGTCATACTGGCAAATAGGCTTTCCGTGGGAGGGGGCTTCAGAAAGCCTTACATTTCTGGGAATAACTGTGGAAAAAACCCTTTCTTTAAAATACATGGTAACCTGCTGAACCACGTCCTGGGAGAGCTTTGTCCTTGAGTCATACATTGTAAAAAAGATTCCCCCAATATCCAGACTGGGATTCAGACCTTTTTGGACTTTCTTTACAGTCTGTAAAAGAAGGGTCAAACCTTCCAAGGCAAAATATTCACACTGAAGGGGAATAAAAACCGAATCCGCAGCAACCAGGCCGTTTAAGGTCAGCATTCCGAGGGAAGGAGGGCAATCCACCAGAATATAATCAAATTTTTCCCTTAAAGGCTCAAGAACTTTTTTCAAGAAAAATTCCCTGTTTTCCTGTTCCACAAGTTCGATGGCGGCACCGGACAAATCTATTGAAGCAGGAATTGCCCAAAGATTTTCAACAGAAGTCTTTCGTATTACATCAGATGCAACGGCTCTTTCTGCCAAAAGATCATAAACGGTAGGCTTATTCTTGGAAATTCCAACACCGCTGGACATATTCCCCTGAGAATCAAAGTCCACAAGAAGAATTTTCTTCCCGGCCAAAGCCATATATGCACCCAGATTTATGGCAGAGGTCGTCTTTCCAACCCCGCCCTTCTGATTTACAAAGACATAGATTTTTCCCATAATAAAATTTATATCATATAATCAACGGAATTTAAAGGCTTTTTTTCAGCCTTTAATTTTTATTAACATTACAAGAGTTTTTCAGGGAAACATTTTAAAGCGGATTAAAAAAAACAGCTGGTTTCTACTGACGGATTTACCACATATCAAGCTTAACGGAGTTTTTTTATTTTCAGGCATTCAGACCAGGACTTACCGGCGGTACCGAGCCTTCTCTTAAAAAATAAAAATACATAAATTTTCTCTTGCTTTTTTTTTCGCTTAAGTATATTATTTGGATAGTAGTAAAAAATAAACTACTCTATTTTTAACGGAGGAAATATGGACTTTTCAGCCTGCCAGCATCTTTCTTACGATATGTTTTGCTACCCTTATGACAGGGATACCCTGGTTATAAGCTTAAAAACCGGAAAAGACGTGGATAAAGTTTGCCTTGTTTACGGCGATCCATTCAGCGGAGGAATCCTTGGAGGAAACTGGTCATGGAAAGGTGAAAAAGAAGAAATCCATGACAAAAAAGAGCTTCAGAACAACTATCTTTGGACAATCGAGATTAAGCCACAGTTCAAAAGATGTAAATATTATTTTGAAATTTTCTCCGGAAATGAAAAATGGATTTATCTCGAGGACGGGTTTTATTCCCCCCAGGAATTTGACAATATAAAGGGTAGGCCTGCCACCTTTATATTTCCCTGGATGAACGAAAATGACATCAACAAAACCCCGGAATGGGCAGAAAGCACAATCTGGTACCAGATATTTCCCGACAGGTTCTGCAACGGCGACAAATCCAACGACCCGGATACTGTCCTGCCTTGGAAAACTTCAAAGGACGAGGTTTTTACCAGGGATGAATACGGCGGTGATTTGCAGGGAATAATTGACAAGCTGGACTATCTTTCCGATCTTGGAATAACCGGGATTTATCTTAATCCGGTAAATGCAGCAACCTCAAACCACAGATATGATACAAACGATTACTACACAATAGACAAAAGACTCGGCACCAATGAAAAAATGGCGGAACTGGGACGAGAAGCCCACAAAAGAGGCATTAAAATCATGCTGGACGGTGTTTTCAATCACTGCGGCTGGTTTTTCCCCCAGTGGCAGGATGTAGTAAAAAACGGACCGGATTCAAAATATTATAACTGGTTTATGGTAAACCAGTGGCCTTTTGATACGGATTTTACAAATGCCAGGAAAGGAAAATTTTACACCTTTGCTTTTGCTGATTTTATGCCAAAGCTCGATACAAACAACCCTGAGGTCCAGGAATACCTTATCTCTGCCTGTGAAATGTGGGTAAAAGAATATGGTATGGACGCCCTGCGCCTTGATGTTGCAAACGAAATATCCCATGAATTCTGCAAAAAACTAAGACAAAGAATGCTGGCCTTGAATCCTGACTTCTACATAGTGGGGGAAATCTGGCATAATGCAATGCCTTGGATGAGGGGAGATGAATTTGACTCCGTTATGAATTACCCGCTCCAAGATGCAATTTCCACATTCTGGCTTAACGAAAATGAGACATCAGAACAGATGGAATGGCAGCTTAATCTTTGCCACTCCATGTATATGAAACAAACTGAAAAGGTTATGTTCAATCTTTTGGATTCCCACGATACAATCAGGCTGGTCACTGCCTGTAAAAGTAAAAGCAAGGCCCTCCAGCAGTTTGCCCTGCTGTTTAGTATTACAGGAAGTACCTGTATTTACTATGGAACAGAAATTCTCCTGGAAGGAGCCCATGACCCGGACTGCCGGCGCTGTATGCCCTGGGCAGAAATCGAAAACGGGGACTTTAACGAGACTCTGAGCTTTTTTAAAAAGCTCATCAGTCTGCGGAAAACCGAAGCAGCTTTAAGGGATTTTGATATAAAATTTATTCATCATTCCCAATCCCCCCGTATCCTGCATATTCAGAAAAAGGATTCCTCAGGCAGAACTGTAAATCTTATCTGCAACTGTACAAAAGAAGACATGAATTTTTCAACTGATAAAAACAAGGTTCTTTTGGAAAATCTTTATTCGGATGATGTTATCCATCCAGACGGTTTAGTAA
>JADIMM010000038.1 GCA_017694795.1 Candidatus Gallitreponema excrementavium | reverse complement strand
ATTTTTGTGCCGTCGGGACTAATTACGGCGGGCAGAGCGTTTTCCACGTTGCAGTGAAATTCGTTTATCAGACTGTATGACGACAAATCCCACACAAGAGCCTGCCCGTCCAACGAAGTAGAAACAGCTACCGGTTTTTCAGACTGTTTTGCCGTCTCAATCCGGAACACAGTACCATTGTGCCCACCCAGTTTTTTCTGAATAACTTGTGACGTAAATCTCAACAAGAAATATGAATTCAAATTTTTTCCGCCGGAGGGAATAAGCACAGAATAGTCACCGTCAAAATCGGCATCAAGGATATTTTTATCAAAATCTGTTTCCAAAAGAGTTGACAGTTCAAAATTATCTATTGAATCTACACAGAGAATTCCGCCGTCACACACTACCAGCAGATTCTGACTGTCCGGGCTGAATTTTATAGAAATGACATCACCGGGATAATCAGCGCAAACATTAAGAACCGAACATGAATCCGTATCCCAGAAAGCAACCTGGTTCTTCCACGCCGCAGCAAAAAAACGTCCGTCGGGACTGAACACACATGATGAAACCGGAGACTGCGTACGCAAAAGATATTCCTGCGCAAAAACGGTATACGGAACAGAGACAAATATCAAAATCATGCAGATTTTTTGCATAACTTTCACTTTAACACCCCGGCTTGTCTACCCGAGAAACAATACGTTACCGTCCCCGGCAGAAAATACAAACACAGTAAAATTGCACTCTTTTCTACAGCGCGGAGCACCAGATACTTTATGAGAAAAAACGGCATATTCTGTGTGTTAAACAGGCTGCGACACAATCTCTCCAATGCCCGTTGCTGATATATTATCAAAATGCGGGAAAACAACTTTGTTGTTTTGTATTTAATACTTAAAATCAGTCCGGACAACTTTTCCATAAAATCAACCTTGACGGATAAAAGTATAACACGCAGACTATGCGGATAACAGAGTAAACAACGCACAAAAATACCGAATATTTTTGCCTTTTACACAGAACAATACTTTTCCAGGAAACATAACGCACTATAGATTATCAGCAGAATTAAAAATAACTTCTAACAGGAAATATGATACTAGAAACAGAAATATTATCCTTGAGAGAAATGAATCAGGTAGACTCACGGATAAAACATTACCGGGGAGTAGATATGTCCCATTACCGTTACATACCCGCTGGAAATGATAGAGAACAAGAGCGAAACGGTTAGCCCGTCCTACAGGCATTTTACCCCTTTATCACTTCCTGCAACTCGTTAAGAAACGGGCAGAGATGAAAAGCGTCACAGACGGTGTGGTGTACCTGCACAGACAAGGGAAGAAATCTGCGTCCGTTTTCCTCGTAAAACTTTCCCATCGTAAAATCGTAAAAACAGGAAGCAGATAATCATAGCCCTTTTGCAGATTCAAATTAAAGCCTTCAAAACTTGCCCAAGGAATCATGGAAACAGGAAAAACATTTTCCGGCATTCCGGGTTTTCCAAGCAAACCTTTTCTGTCCCCGTATTGTGCCATATCATGTTCGTACCTGGAACAAAAAGTATCATAATCGGAAGAATATTCAGTCCATAATTCGGAAAAAGTTTCAGTGTCTTTATGAAACACAGTATAGGATGGAAACATTTCCGAATAAATCCCCGGTTCTCCGTTTTTGTCCAGATCCGTTCTGAATTCTTCGTGACGGTTCACCACCGTGGTAATATAATACAGCATTGCAGGATACAGTTTCCTGTTTTCTTTTTTTATCCGGGTGATATCTAGTTTTACAGTCATGCTGTAAGTGCAGGGAACATTTGTAAAATAATGTTCAAAATATTCTTTCCGGCTCCATGTGACCAGTTCAATCTTTTTAAAATCCATAAACCTATTCCAGAAATACAGTTATTTTTTTAATTCCTGACGGAGTTGCTCCCGGACTTTTTTCACATCCGGGTCACAGAGCAGAGGTAAAAAATCCACCAGCTTTTCCGGTTCAAAATCCCACCACTTAACCTGTAAAAGCATTTCAATAAGCTCTTCGTCAAAACGCATTTTTATAAGCCGAGCGGAATTTCCACCGATAACGCTGTAAGGGGGAAAATCCTTTGTTACCACAGAGTAGGCTGCCACAATAGAACCGTCGCCGATTTTTACTCCCGGCATTATAATGCTTTCCCTACCGATCCACACATCATTTCCGATAACCGTATCACCCTTAAAGGGCAGCTGGGACATATGAGGCGGGGTATGTTCCTGCCATGCACCCCCAAACACGTTAAAGGGATAAGTTGTTACACTGCAAATCCGATGGTTTGCAGGCCCCATAATAAACTTTGTCCCGGAAGCTATCTGACAAAACTTACCGATAATCAGTTTGTCACCGAATTCCGGGTAGTTAAACAGGATGTTATTCTTTTCAAATTCTTCGGGATGATGGGTGTCATCATAATACGTGTAGTCTCCTATAAAAACATTGGAGGCTTTTACCACATTTTTTATAAAGCAGGAAGTTTTATACTCATTGGGAAACACGCTCTCCAGACTGGGAATCTTACTCATCAATCTCTCCTCTATTTTTGTATACATATTTAACCTCAGGAACCGCTATTCCGTCTAGTGTATCGGAGGAAAAATCTTCAGTTGGTATAAAGCCGTGCTTTTCGTAAAATATAACTTTTTATATTAAAAGTTGCTTGATTCTCTCTACCAACAAAGCCTTTCTATTTTCATAAAATTCTTCGAATTTATCCAACTCTAAAGAAACATTCTCTGGAATAATTGCTTCTTTATAAAACTTAGCTTTCTGCTCGTCATTCATATCATTATAGTAATCCACCAGCCGCATGTCGCTTTTACTTGCATTATTTCTACCCTCAAGCAAATGAAGATTTGACAAACGATTTCGCAAACTTCTCCATCTACGCCAGTCGTCCATAGACACAGAAATCGGCTTAGTATTATCAAATCTATCATACGGATGTAGATGGTCTTGCTCATATTTAATATTTCTGTTTATCCAGTCACGGCTCAAGAAATACAATGCCTCCCCTGCAACACGACTACCTTTTTCAGAATTGATGATGTCATCAATTTTACCATCAGTCACACGGAGATCATTCATCTGTTCCAACATATCAATCGTAATTTCATAGTTATTATCATTAATGTTACTTTTCATCTGTTGTAATTTACTGGTAGTACCGGATTGAAAATATGTAAACAACACTGCTCTAATTAAGTAAGCCCTGATGCCGTCCAAGTTATTTGCATATTCCGTATTGTAATACATGAAGTAAATAATAGGTAACAGAACGTTCCAACTACTAGAAAAACGACTAACTTCGATTTTCAAAGTTTTTAATACATCTTCAAGATTTCTAAGAGTTTTCTTAAAATCTTGCCAGTTATTCTTTAAGTCTTCTGCAATCTGCTTGTTGATATTTGACTTAACAACATCACCATAAAGCATAAGTGCAGAACGTATAATAAAGTCAGAGCCAAATCCCGCATAAGAGCCAACAAGCAGTTTTCCAAACTCCGTCTTTGCACTAGGCCAATATGCCTCAAGAATGGACATTGTGATTTCATGCTTTTTTAATGCCTTGCCACCGCTATTGAAACGAACAAACATCTCCAAAGCATCATCTTGTTTCATGTCTTGAATTTCCGTATAGTGGATTAACTTTTCAACAAAAATTTTGTTATAGAGCTTGTTTAATATATTGCGTGCATACTCTTTGCTATCTGCCGGAACATTGACAATAGCGTCCTCAATAGCCTGATTTCTTGTGCTAGAATCCTGAAATTTATCTTCAAGAATACTATTGATTTCAAATTGAGTCGGACTAAGCTTTCCAACTTTCTCAGTAAACTTAATATCAAATTTCTTACTATTGTACTCTTCTTCGTCTACGGTTAGCTTGTGCTTGTTCAATTCAATGAGCAGTTTAACAACGGTACAGCCGGAGCTATTCTTTCTTGAGTATTTTTGTCTGATAAAACCTCGTCCACACAGTGACAGGAATAAAGAGGTCAATCTTTGCTGACCATCCAAAATAGCAGTATCAGTCATTTTCACATCAATGCTACTAAGTTCATAGTTTATACTGTCAGCCTGTTTTCTACTGTCAAATGTCACCTCGTGTAGAAAATTACAAAAATAAGTATCCCAACTAACATTGTTCTCATCGACGTGCCAGAACAGAAAAGTAGCAATAGGATAATCTAAAAGAATAGAGTCCCACAGTTTTTCTATCTGCTCCATACTCCATACATACTGTCTTTGGAAAGCTGGCATAACATACTTGCCGTTTTTGATGTGCTCAAGTGCCTCATATATGGTGATGCTGTTATCGATTAAAACGCTCATGACTTACTTCTCTCCGATACAAAAATATCTCCAGCAATACTAAAATTGCTTCAAATTCATCCCAAAATGTTTTTTACTAAAGGTAGGAATATATAAATCTGAATATCCTTTAATATTTTACAAAAGCTCCGTTACAAACAAAATTTAAATGATATATCATAGAATCAGACATTTATAACCCCATCGAAAGATTCCCTAGAAAGACCAAGGATTATATTATTAATTCCTATATATCAAAAATTATTGCAAAAGTACCACCATTTTGCATCACATATCTCTTTTTGTAGTAACTAGCTCAATATATTATTAGTCAACAATCATTTAGTCAAGACTCATAATTAATAATATAAAATGAATTGGAATCAAGAATATGCAATTCCCAGAAATGCTTCATAAAATAAATGTAACTTTGAGATTTTTCAACTAAATATATTCTGTGTTAAATTATCAAGAAGCAAATCTCTAGCAAAATAAAGAATTGTACACATATTTAATCTCAGGAACCGCTGTCTCATCTAAAGTGCAGGAAGAAAATTCCTCCGTGGAAATAAAATCGTATTTTTCGTAAAAGTGTCTGGCAGAATAATTTTCCTTAAATACCCACAAATA
>JADIMM010000037.1 GCA_017694795.1 Candidatus Gallitreponema excrementavium | reverse complement strand
TGTGAGAGTGTAAGACCATACTCCGTCATCTCCCTTTGTCATCGGAATTCCATCCGGACTCCAGTTAGGGAAATAGGGAGAAGGTCCTGTGATTACTACGAGCTGGGAAGCCGGAGCTTTGATGGTAAAAGTAACAGCATTAACGAAAATAATAAATAAAGCTTTTTTTTAATGATATTGTGGAATTTAGCAAATAATATTAATAATCGGTGCATTAAAAACAGATAATAAAAGTGTAAGTTATATGTAAGCAAAATGTAAGTTATTAAAAATTACAAGGAAGAGTTATGGGCGTTAAAATCTGGATAAACAGGAAAAAAATTTATCTTAGCATTACAGTAAACGGAATCCGTTGGAGGGAATGTACAGGACTGACAGTGTCCCCTGATAAAAAGCAAAATATGAAGGTTTTGAGAATGGCCGAAGTTATCAGAAGTAACAAGGAAATTTCTTTAGCGGCATACCGGTATGGTGTAGTTGATCCGGAAGGTTCCAGAATGCCTTTGGTGGAATACCTTCACCGGGAAGTAAAGGATAAACCAAAAAAACACTCTCTAAGATATGTGCTTAAATTCGTGGAAATGTTTGCAGGTAATTTAAAACTTGAAAGTCTGTCACCTCAATGGATAGAAGAATTTCAAAATTTTTTAACTTCCAGGACTGAATTAACAAGCAATTCTGCAGAAGTATATATGCAGGCTTTCCGTTCTGCCATAAAAAAAGCGGTAAGAAACAACCTGATAATAAAAGACCCTTGTCTTGGAGTTAAGCACATAAAAGGGGAAGAAAAAAGAAAGGAATATTTGACTACAAGCGATATAAAACTTTTAAAAGATTGCACTCCTAAAGATTTGTTTAAGCAGGAAATAAAAAATGCATTCCTGTTCAGTGTGTATACAGGCCTGAGGGTTTCGGATTTAAGAACCTTGAAACTGGAAGACATAAATTTTTCAACTAAAATAATTCAAAAACAGCAGATAAAAACATCAAATTTTGTGTATATCCCCTTAAGTGAACAAGCTATGGAGATACTTAAGGGACAAGAGAAAATCCGGCAAAAAATGGATAATGAAAAAACCATCTATGTCTTTCCTTACCTGTGTTCAACCCGCTGTCACTGCAATCAATATCTCATTGATTGGGGAAAAGATGCCGGTGTAAAAATACACATGGGATGGCATCTCGCCCGGCATACCTTTGCAACTTTAATACTGGAATCCGGAGCTGACATTTATACTGTACAGAAATTATTAGGGCACCGTGAATTAAAAACTACTACCAGGTACGCAAAAGTCACTGATAAAAAAATCAGGGAAGCTATAGATGCTTTTCCATTAATTTCATGACTTTCGTAAAATATATAACCTTTGAAAAAAAATATTCGTTAACCGGATGTTGGAATTAAATCAATAAAAGCTTTGTTCAATTAATTTTCAGAAAGTTGATACATAGCATGTGGCAGTATTCTTTAATGCTTCATTTATTCTTGTTAAAATTTAGAGACTATAACTAAAATAAAAATACTTTGTAATTTTTATTTTACATGATATAATTACAAGAGTATAATTGAAAGCTCTAATTCTTTTGAATTTAAAATGAAAAGATAAACGTCGTTTTCCTTTCATTTTACCCGTATGGGAAAGCATTTTCAGTAAATTTTAGGAGAAAACATGAGAAATCTGGGAAAACTACTTGTTTTGACAGTGTTGTTTTTGTTTGTTTCCATGGGAATGGTTTTTGCAGGGGGAAAAGCCGATGCAGGTCTTTCTGTAGAACCCGGTTATTTTGAGTCCCAGGGAACCCCCGCTTTGGCTGCGGTTAATAAGCTGGACGAACAGTTGAATCCGTCGGATGATGAATTGGTAATTTATTATTACCGTCCGGATGGAAACTATGAACCTTGGGCGCTTTGGATTTGGGCCATAGATGGAGGCGCCGGAGAGGCAGCCTGG
The DNA here is from genome assembly GCA_017694795.1 of Candidatus Gallitreponema excrementavium. Taxonomy (GTDB): domain Bacteria; phylum Spirochaetota; class Spirochaetia; order Treponematales; family Treponemataceae; genus Gallitreponema; species Gallitreponema excrementavium. Next base: position 56,328 of record JADIMM010000037.1, on the reverse strand, counting down.
GATTATTCACAGGATTGGCAGGTTGCGGATGGAATCGGCTATATGCGTTTTAAAAAAGACGGTTCCAATGCCGGCGGTGCAAAATTAACGGATTCTAAAGGAATGACAGGGCTTATTCCCCGTCAGGACGGAAGCTGGACAAAAGACGGTGATGCAGACCGTATCTGGGATACCAACATCAGCAACCGTGTTATTATAGTTTCAGGGGATATGGAACTTCATTATCCGGGCCCCTTTGCCGTTAAAATAAGAAGTGCTGAATTGGTAAAGGAAAATACGATAGAGCTTGAGCTTAACGCAAAATACGGTTTGGATTTAGATCCCCTTACCGGCTCAGGCTTTGTAGTCCAGGAATCTGACGGCTCCAAAACCTACGATATTGCAAAGGTTTACAACACTTTGTACCCAAAAAAACCGGTAAACAACTATGCTGACAATGTTACAATCGAACTTGTAGAGAATGTTCCGGCTTCTGCTTCTTTGGTAGTTGTAAAAGAAGGTTTCCAGGCTCCGGCTACAGTAAGTACAACAAAGTTTTCTGTTGAATTTGCAGAAAGGGCTGTTCCTGCAAAAGACGAAGTACTTGGTGCTGTTTTCAATCCGGAAGACAAATCTGTTACCTTTAAATTGTGGGCTCCCACTTCCAGCAGTGTTGATGTTCTCATTTACAAGACAGGAAATGCTACTACAGCTACATACGAAGAGCCAATGACCTTGGATTCAAAAACCGGAGTCTGGTCTGTAGTATTTAACAAAGAGAATGTAGACGGCTGGTTCTATGAATACAGGATAAAAAATGCAAAAGGAACTTCTTACGCTTTGGATCCTTATGCAAAGTCTATGGCCGCTTTCTCCGAGCAGAATGGTGGAAACGGAAGGGCTGCTATTGTTGATTTGACAAGTGAAAAGGCAAATCCTGCTTCCGGCTGGGAAGGTTATACCGGGGTTGAGCTTAAGAAATACGAAGATGCCATAATTTACGAAGTTTCCGTAAGGGATTTTACAATCTCTCCTGATGCTAAGGTAAAGGCTCCTGCCGGAACCTATACTGCATTTATAGAAAAACTTCCGTACCTCAAAGAGCTTGGTGTAACCCATATTCAGATTCTCCCCGTTTTGAATTTCTATTACGGAAACGAAAACGACAAATCCTATGAGTCAGACGGAACTTCCAGTGGAAATAATTATAACTGGGGATATGATCCTCACAACTATTTCACTCCGGAAGGCTGGTATTCTTTAAATCCTTCTGATCCCTATGCAAGAATTGCCGAATTAAAGACCCTTGTTAAAGAAGCACATAAACTTGGATTAGGTGTAATTCTGGATGTTGTTTACAACCATATGGCTAAAACCGATTTTATGGAACAGATTGTTCCGGGTTATTTCTTCAGAATGAATGAAAACGGAGGATTCCTTTCAAATTCAGGATGTGGAAACGATGTGGCGACAGAAAGAACCATGGCAAGAAAACTCATTGTGGATTCAACCAAATATTGGGTTGATGAATATAAGGTTGATGGTTTCCGCTTTGACCTTATGGGGCTGATTGATTCTGAAACCATGCTGGACGCCTACGCCGCCTGTGCAGAAGTAAAACCCCAGGTTTTGTTTGTAGGCGAAGGCTGGAAGATGTACAACGGACCCGCCGGAACAGTTGGTATGGATCAAAACTATATGAACAAGACTAACAGCATTGCCGTTTTCAACGATGAACTCAGGGATGCTGTAAAAGCCGGTGGTTACAATGAGGCTGGTCAAGGATTTATAACAAATAAGGCTCCTGCCTCAACAAATTACTTCTTTGAGCTTATGATGGGCCGTCCTGTAAATAATTACAGACCTGATGATCCCGGGGATAGCATCCAGTATCTCGTTTGCCATGACGGATTAACCCTCCATGATTCTATTGTTAATAATGCGAAAATCAATGAATCTACTCCAGAAGGGAAGGCAGAAGTTATCCGCCGCATAAAGATGGGGAACTTTATTGGTCTGACATCCCAGGGTGTTGCATTCCTTCATGCAGGACAGGAGCGTGGAAGAACAAAGCCAAAGTTGAATGCTACTTCTGAAACTGTCGGAAACTTCGTGAGAAACAGTTATGATTCTTCCGATAATATCAATCAGATTGTATGGACTTTGGATGATGATTATAATAATCTTTTGGACTATACAAAGGGAATGATTGCAATCAGAAAGGCTAATGAGATTTTCAGGCTTGGAACAGCAGAGGAAGTTAAAAAAGCTGCTTCATTGATTTCTGGCTCAGAAGGTTTTATGATTGGGTATAAACTTGCCGATAAAGACGGAACTTGGGTTGTCCTCATGAACGGGGATAAATCAGAGGCTAAGTCTCTTGATACCGGTATTGATTTAACAAATGCGGTTGTTTATGCCGATGAAAATTCAGCTTCGGTTGAAGGAATTGCAAATCCTTCAGGTGTTAAGCTGGAAGGAACAACTGCAACTTTGGAACCTCTTACTGCAATTTTGCTCAAAGTTGCAAAATAACGTAAGGTAAGTTCCTGAAAAAAGCTGTGTAATAATCCGGTTGGGGAAAAGTTTTCTTGACCGGGTTTAAGGCACAGCTTTTTTATTTGCATAAAACATAAAATATAATTACATTAAGAATTACAAGGAGTTCCGGTATGGAAATAAAAAGTATAATTCTGAGTTTCTTTATTTACAGTTTTATAGGTTGGATTTCAGAAGTTATTTATTGTTCAATCCTTCAAAGAAAACTTGTAAACAGGGGATTTCTTAAGGGGCCGATCTGTCCTATTTACGGATTTGCTGCGGTGCTTCTTGTGTATCCTTTGCAGGAGATAAGGAATAATTATCTTCTTGTTTTTGTTTTATCCATGGTTCTTGCAAGTACGGTAGAATATATATCAAGTTATATCTTGGAAAAACTTTTTTCCATGCGGTGGTGGGACTACACCAATTACCGTTTAAATATTAACGGCCGTATATGTTTAAGAAATTCTTTAATGTTTGGAATTATGGGACTTGGAGGGGTCAGCTTTGTGCAACCCTTCTTGTCTGGGGTAATCGGCAGAATCCCTGAAAAAGTTCTCGATTATGTTGTATTTAGTTTGTTGGTGGTATTTGTCGCAGATATAATTTATTCCGTATCTTTGCTTGTTCACTTGAGAGAAAAGATTTCCCGGTTGTATGAGATTATAGAAGAATTAAAGCGTACCGGTGTTAAGGCAAGTATTTATGAATCAAGAAAGATTTTGAGGGAAAAAATTATTAAATCAACCCATCCTTATTCGGATAAACTTATAGAAAAACTTAATTCCATTGGCGAATGGAAACGGGAACATGTACGTGTTTTGACCGCCTTCCCGGGAATCAAAAAGAAGATACAGGATAAGATTTTATATCTTCAGACTGTTGGAATGAACGCACAAAAATCAGCCGAAGAAAAGTTTTCAAAATCCATTACAAAACCGGTTACACAGGATAAAATCGAAAAAACCGAAAATGTATTTGCCAAAGGTCTGTGTTTTTATAAGTTATTCTGGGTCTTTGTTGTATCTTCGATTATCGGGGTCTTTATTGAAAGTGCCTGGTGTCTTTTTAGACACGGTTATATCGAAAACCGTTCTGCGTTAATTTATATTCCCTTTAATATGGTTTACGGCATAGGTGCCGTACTGATGACTTGGGTTTTGTACCGGTGGCGTGATAAAAAAGATTCTTTTATTATTGTTATGTGCATGATTATTGGAGGAGTGCTGGAATTCTCCCTGAGTCTTTTTCAGGAAAAGGTTTTCAATTCTGTTTCCTGGGATTATTCATCTTTTCAGGTTAATTTTGGCGGAAGAACAAACCTCTTGTATTCGTTCTTCTGGGGATTTTTAGGGCTGTGTTGGATTAAGTTCTTATATCCATCCCTGTCCGAGCAAATTGAAAAGGTAAGGCCGTTAACAGGAAAAATCCTCACAGCTGTAGTTTCTGTGATACTGGTTATATCTATGGGTATATCCTCTTTTGCCCTTTTAAGACAGGAAAACAGATTAAAGGGTGTTCCTCCAAAAAATGAGCTGGAGGTTCTGGCGGACAAATACTACAACGACGATTACCTTAAGAAGGTATATCCCAATATGATTCTTAAAGTGCAGGAGGGGCAAGATTCAAACCTCCAGACTGAAGAGTCCAGAGAATAAATTCTTCACCGGGAGTTTCAGGCCTTTTGTGGATTGCATTGCCGTAGATACTTCTGATTATACCTTTTTCTTTTGCGGCTTTGTCACTTTCCAGTATTTCTGCGAGAGTTTTTAATGTTTCGGAAAACTCGGACTCGGTTATACCGTATAAATCCTCTGGATTCCTCTTGTAGACAAAAGGAATTCCTTCTGAATCTGTTCCCAGAAGGTTTATCCCCTTTTCCGGAGGGATTTGGTCGGAAAAAATCTTATATGGAATTGTGAGATTTATTTTCTCGCCATTTTCTATCTGTGAATATTGAAAATTACATACCAGGGAATCGATAAAGAATTCCCTGCCTTTTAATTTTACAAGCTGTGTTTTAACTTCTTTTCCATAAAAGTCGTAAAAGCTGATTTTAAGGTATAAATTTTCCCCGGTAATATTTTCAACCCTTATTTTTGCGGTTTGGTATTGTCTGTCAAGGTGTTTTAGAGCAGTATTCAACTCCTGGATTTTTTTTGTATTATCTACAAAGTCTTTAATTTGGAATACTGATTGTGTTAAGGCGGAAATTCCCAGGGCAATAAAGATTGTCATTATGACAACAGGTAAATAGGTTGAAACTGCAAAAAGTTTTTCGGTAAACATTTTTAAAGAGCGTATAAAGATTTCAAACCAATTTAATTTTGTGTTTCCGGCAGCAGCCAGTCTTTTTTGCTGCAGGATTTCGAATGTAAGGGATATTACCAGCCAAACTAACAGGGCAGAGGCAATAATGATTAGTCCTTTAAGGCTTGTAAAAAGTGCCAGAATCCCCCTGCTTAATAAGTTCAAGAAATTTAAAATCTGTTCAGGTATCATTTAAAACCCTGCCTCCATAAGTTCTATTCCGCCTTTCAAAGGCCGGTAAATCACAGAATAAGGTTGGTTAATAATAAAACCGGGGAGAAAAACCGGTTCATGTACGGAGCTGCCAAAACTTTTGCTGTTTATATTTTTGCCTTGCTTTACAGAATTAAAAATACGAGTGATAAAATCTTTTTCTTCGTCACTGTCAAAAGGACTGTTGGAATAATTAAGGGGAAAATTCTCTTTTCCTGTGTAAAACTCATAAAGGCTGATTCCCCCGGCAGGGGGGACTTTATCAGAATATATTTTTGAAGGAAATGCAAGATAATAGCCTTTTTCCTCGTAATTCACCAGTTCCGTATCAAAGTAAATCTGTGTACCGGGAATTTTTACCGGAAATGTGCAGATTTCTCTTCCTCCGTAGTCAAAAAGCCGGATTTTCATGGAGATTTCAGAATCTGTTTTTTGGGTAATTACAAAGGTGGAAATCAATATTTCCTTCTTTAACTCACTTATTGAGCTTTCCAGGGCAGAAATCTTTTCTTTCTGTTTATTTGTACAGCAGATTAAAAACCCGGAAATTATTACCAGAATTAAACAAATAATAATAAATATTTTTTTCATATTGGGATTATATCATGATATAATGTTTTTATTAATTTATTTATGTTATAAAATGTATTTATGAGGTTGAATTTTGGATAAATATGTAGATGACATAATTGATAACGGAATATGGCAGAATATACCTTCTCCGGTTATGCTTTTGCACAAGGAAAGAAACAGCGGTCTTAAAGTAGCGTCTTGTAACGAAGAGTTTTATAAGGTTTTAGGACTTAATGCGGATGATATTTCAGGAAAATTGGTAAAAGATTTACCGTTGGAAAACATAGGGATTCTTTCGGATATCCTGGAAGAAAATTTCCAGACAGAAATACCTTTTTCGTTTATTTTCAGGACATCCAATGAAGCAAAGGATTATACATTTTCAGTAAAATCCAAATGTTTTTTTCATAATCCTTCTAAAGAAAAACTGAAATACCTTCTGGTGATTTTGTTTGACAATACGGAACAGGATTTGACAATCCAGCATTATAAATCTTCTCTTATGGAATACAACGCACTTTTCCATACAAGTCCCTGTATGCTTATGTGTACCGAAAAAAATGCAGATGGTCAGATTATAGCAACCAGGTGCAACGACAGGACTGCAAGACTTTATAAAAAAAAACCAGAGGAAATAGTCGGACGGTCTCTCGAAAACATACTTTCGCCAAACTCATACCGCAAAGCCTTGGATTCATTTGAATATTTTGAGACAAATTTTGCACCTTTGGAAGAAATAAACTATGTAAAGAAATTTGACCGGGATATGGTTTTATATACACTGAAAACACCGGTTTATTCCCAGGACAGGCTGATAAGTATTTTCTTATTTTCCCTGGATATAACTGATAAGGTTCAGTTGCAGAAAGAAAACCACCGGCTTTTGGAAGAATACAATACGGCTTTCAACCTGTCCATCGAAAGTATGTGGATTACTACCAGGACAGAAGACGGTGAATTTGTACTTGAAAGGTGTAATTCCCAATATATTTCGGATTTTGAAGTAGGGACAGATCCTTCCGGCAAAAGATACGATGAAATTTATGGAACCGGGGTTGCAAAAGAGTATACAGAAAAATATAAAAGGATTTTTAGTCAGGGAGAACCTGAAAGGTATGAAACGGAGGCAGAAATAAACGGAAAAACAAAGAATTTTATTGTTGCCATGTATCCGATAAAAACAAACGGAGAGGTTGTCCGGGTTCTTTGCACAGCTTTTGACCAGACGGAAAAGGTTCAAAAAGCTAAAAAACTTGAATATATGACAACCCATGATAGTCTTACAGGTGTTTACAACAGACAGTATATAGACGTGTTCAGCATTGAGCATATTTTTGATGTGGATGACTTTATCTTTGTGGCAACTTTTGATATTAACGGACTTAAAATGACAAACGATACTTTCGGGTATGCAACAGGAGATAAGGTCCTCATTAAGGTTGCAGAAATAGTAAAAGAAAAGTTTAAGGATTGCCTTTGTTCCCGCTGGGGAAGCGATGAATTTGCAGTTATCGGTATAAATTATACCGCAGAAGAAGTTTCGAGAAAGGTGAGGGATTTTCAGAATGAGGTTAACGTTCTCACTATTGAAGAATGCCCCGTTTCCGTCTCTTTTGGATATGCATTTTCAAAAGGTGAAAATGTTGATTTGGTAAAATTAATTCGCAGGGCAGAAGAAAATATGAACAATCAGAAATATCTGGTTGTAAATACCCACAGATATAAATATCTTGAAACGCTGAAAAATATGCTCTTTGAAAAAAATTATGAGTCCAATGAACATGTTACCAGAATGCAGTCAATTGCCATCCGGTTTGCAAAATATATTAATTTGGATGAAAATGAGGTTAATTCCCTGGTGCTTTCTGCCGTCCTTCATGATATTGGAAAAGTAGGGGTTTCCCAGGAAATACTGTCAAAAAATACCGGTTTGACCCAGGAAGAATTTGAAGAGGTTAAAAAACATACTCTGATAGGGTATAAAATTTGTATTTCTTCCAATCTTCCCGAGGAAGTTGCCCTTTGTGTAAGGCAACACCATGAGAGATATGACGGAAGAGGCTATCCTGACGGAATTTCAGGGGAAAATATATCTAAAAACGCAAGAATCATCGCCTTGATAGACAGCTTTGAAGTAATGGTAAGGGGAAGATCCTACCAGAATGCTGTCGTCGTTAAAGACGCCTTAAAAGAAATCGAGCGTTGCAGCGGAACCCAGTTTGACCCTGTGCTTGCCCGCCAGTTTATAAATATGATAAAAGAGGAAAACGGTATTATTGATTTGTAGGTATATCAATAAAAACTGTCTCTATTCCTGTATCAAGTCCCAATTTTGCTGCTGCATTTTTTACACCCCCGGTTTCGGTTTCGTAGTGGCCGGCGGCAAGAAAGTTAATTTTGTTTTCCTGACATGGGTGATAAATTTCATGGGAGGATTCTCCTGTAATGTAGATGTCCAATCCCTGGTCTATTGCCTGGTAAACATCTTCTGCTGCCCCGCCGGACACAATCCCGACTGTGAGGTTTTTCTCTTTGCCGAACTTGAACAATCCCTGTACCGTTTTTCTTCCCGGAAAGGCTTTTTGCAGAATTTCTTCCGGTGTCATTTCTTCCGGGAGCCTGCCTTTAACCCCGATAAGGTAGCCCCTCCAGGAGCAGAATGGTTCAGTTTCAATAAGTTCAAGTTTTTTTGCTATGGAAGCATTATTTCCAAGTTCAGGATGGGCATCAAGAGGAAGATGGCAGGCATAAAGGGCAATATTGTTTTCCATGAGGAATTTTATCCTCTGGTAGTAAATTCCTGTCAGTGGTTGGCTTATCCCCCATAACAACCCATGGTGGACAAAAACCATGTCAGCACCTGATTCTTTTGCCCTTTTAAAAGTCTCCATCGAAGCGTCAACCGCAAAGGCTACCTTTTTTACCGGAGCACCGTCGTTATCAACTTGCAATCCATTCTGGGACGGGTCACCGGGAAAATTTTCAATATTCAATATCTCCTTAAAATATTTATCCAGCTGTTTTGTCGTAAAATTCATTTAAGCCCCCTGTTGTTGATGTTTGTTGCCGGATTGTTCTTTTTGCAGTATTGCATCAAAAAACACCCTGATTTTTTGGCCTATAAACTGAGCCCTTTCACCTTTTTTATCCCGCATTGTACCTGCAAAAGTTGAAAAAAGAGGACTGTAAAGCTCGCATTCACCAAAAGCCGTGGTTTTTGAGTCTTTTTCCTCCAGGGAAAGAATATTGTATGAATCAAAATCCACAGGAAACCCATCCCTGGGATTCAGTTTTAAGATTCTGTGTTCTGTTTCAAATTCATCGAAAGGCAGAATCACAGCACCCATAAAATCCGAAAAATCAGGTTCGTTTATAAGGGGAACGGCGTTTCCCTCCAACAGGTAAAAGAAATTTTCTGTATTAATGAGAGGAATATCCTCCTTTACCTGGAGAACACTTAAAAGGCGTTTTAAGCCTTTAATCTTGTATTGTCCCTGAAAGATTCCTTCCTCAATGGAAATCGAAAACTGGTTGTTAAAAAGTACGAGTTCCCATTGCAGAATCAATGGCCTTAAAAAACTGCTCCTCATCAACGGTGCAGAGTAAAATTTATCCGAATCAAAAAATTCTGCGGTTGCTACAAAATATCCGTTTCCTGCCAAAACCGACGATGCTGTTCTTCTAGGTGACTGGGAGCTTCCAGGCTGCTGTACATAAAGAATTACAGGAATCTTTTTTGTCCCTGGATTTTCCGGATACCATATAGTATAGATTCCTGCAGGCATTTGAAAAGTATCCTCTTTTTCCAGGGAATATCCTCCCCATTTTGTTTCGTAGAAATATCCGGATTCTTCTATTGCCGTCTCAGGAGTACTGAGCTCAGGAGGATTGCATGGGCTGTTAAAAAACAGGACTGTTAAAAGAAAAACAGAGATGACAATAAAAAAGATATTTGCACCGATACTGAATCTGGAATACCAGTCCGTTTTTAAATTCGAATTCAGCCTTATAAGTCTGGGAAGGGAAAGTAAAAAGACCAAAAATGAAAGAAAAAAGTAAAAAGATTCGTCAATTCCAAATCCCTGTCCAAGGACTATCAGAATTTGTAGAAAAAAGGCAATTGCAGGAAAAAATTCCAATCCGGGAGTCCGTGAAAAACTTTTAAAAAATGGTTTTACCAGATAGACTAAAATCAAAATAAGGGTAATGAATTGGGAAACAAAAAAATCAGTCACAGGAACTCCAAAAAAAATATAAAAAAAGATTATACCGTAGTATACTATAATTTATAGAAAACATATAGTAGAGGGCTTGAAATATGGATGAAAGGTTTATTAGCGAAATAGATAAATATGAGTTGTTGAAGGCAGATGTGGAATTTTCTATTACCCCGGAGGAAGTGGGCAGACTGAGGGATTTTAATCTTTCCAGAGCCGTTATAGGGCAGGACAGGGCTTTAGAAGCCCTGCGTACCGGGCTGGGAATAAGTATTCAAGGATATAATATTTTTATTATGGGAAGCCCCGGTACAGGCCGCAGGACTGCACTTTTTGAGCTCTTAAAAGAAATGCCCCGTGAAAACCTGTGCCTTGAAGATATTTTATATGTTTACAATTTTGAAAACCCCCTCCAACCGGAAGCTCTGAGCTTTAAAGCCGGAGAAGGAAGGATTTTTAAGGAACTTTTGGAAAAAGCCTTGGAAGAAATCAGGAATAAAACTCTGGCAATAAACAAGGACGATTCCTTCCTTCTTTCAAAAAAGAAACTTTTAGAAGAAATGTCTTCTGAACACAATAAAATGATGGAAAAGTTCCAGGATGAGGCAGTAAAGAACGGTTTCATTCTTGATGATTTGGAGGACGGTGGTTTGGATTTATTTCCACTTTACAAAGGGAAAAAGGTTTCTTTCAATGATTTGTCTGATTTGATGGAAAAAGGAAAAATTTCCCAGACCCAGTGGGAAACAACAAAAAATGAATATTTTCATCAGGTTGAACTTTTATCCCTGCTTTCTTCAGACATAAACGAAAAAAATAAAGAAAATGAGTACAAGGAATTTGAGCTTAAACAGAAATTTGCCCGTCCGTTCATAGAAAAAGCTTTTTCAACACTTTTAAATAAAAATTATGGGGAAAAAATTGCCGGGTACATAGAAAACATAAAGGCTGATATCCTAAAACACATAGATTTTTTTATGAATCAGGAAATAGAAGAAAAGAAAAGAAAAAATGTTTCCAGGTACCAGGTAAATTTATTCTGTGATAACAGTAAACAGTCTGGTCTTCCCATAATACAGGAGGAGCTTCCGACCTTTGTTAACCTTTTTGGTACGATAGAACCATGCCAGAACGGACGGGAAAACCCGGAAAACGGGCATTTAAGACTCAGGCCCGGAGCCCTTCACCGTGCAAGGGGAGGGTATCTTATTCTGCGCATAAAAGACATCATACAGGAAGAAGGTGTTTGGGAGTATTTAAAGCGGGTCCTGCTTTCCGGAGAGATAGAAATTCAGTCTCCTCCTATGAGTTCCCAGGCGGCAAGTACTATAAAACCGGAGAAACTCAGCTCAAGTGTAAAGGTCGTGGCAATCGGAGGGGATCAGACTTATGATATTTTATACAACGAAGATGCAGATTTTCAGAAGTTGTTTAAGATAAATGTGGAATTTGATTCTTCCATGGAAAGAACCGAAGAGGCCATGGGGCAGTACATTTCTTTCGCCGAAACTTATACAAAAAAGAATAACCTGCTTTCTCCGGATGACGGGGCTCTGGCAAAAATCATCCGTTATGGGGCTGCTTTATCTGAGTACCGGAAAAGGCTTACAACCCGGTTCACAAAAATTGCAGACCTGCTTGTTGAAAGTGATTTTTTTGCCAGAAGAATGAATCTGCCCCGTATAACCGCAGAGGCAGTAAAAGAGGCCCTGAGTAAAAAGCAGTATTTTTCCAGGCTGCCTAAAGAAAAATTTCTTGAAACTGTTATGGCAGACGAAGTTATAATCTCGGTTTCGGGAAAGGCTGTGGGAATTGCCAACGGGCTTGCCGTCCTTGACAGGGGGTATTACTCTTTTGGTATTCCGGTTGCAATAAGTGCAAGGACTGCCCCCGGAAAGAAAGGGCTGATAAATGTTGAAGGAGAATCCGGTCTTTCCGGCGAAATATATGACAAGGCTTTGTATATCATCCAGGGATTGTTAAGAGGGCGGTATGCCGGTACAAATCCATTGCGGCTTACCAGTACAATCTGTTTTGAACAGTCTTACACCCTGGTAGACGGGGACTCCGCTTCCTGTGCTGAATTGTTTGCACTGCTTTCTTCCCTTACAGGAATTCCGGTAAGGCAGGATATTGCAGTTACCGGGAGTTTGAATCAGATGGGGCAGGTTCAACCGGTAGGAGGTATTTCGGAAAAAATTGAGGGTTTTTTTGATGTATGCAATTTAAGAGGCCTGACCGGAACCCAGGGAGTCGTTATTCCTTTCAGAAATAAAGAAAACCTTGTCCTGGCAGAAAAAGTCCAGGAGGCTGTTGCCGCCGGAAACTTCCATATCTGGGCAATTTCAAATATTGACGAAGGAATAGAAATAATGACCGGAATGAATGCCGGAATTGCTGATGATAAGGGCCGGTTCCCGGAAGGAAGCTTTAACTTTCTTGTCTGGAAAAAACTGGAAGAATTTTCAAAGTATACTGAAAGATAAGGATGAAAATCTATACCAGAATCCTTTTTATGTGGGCTCCCAGAGATTCCAGCCGTTCGGTGAGGTTTTCGTATCCCCTTTCAATCTGATAGATGTTCTTGATTGTGCTGTCGCCTCTTGCTGCCATGGCTGCAATAACCATTGCCATTCCGGCCCTGACATCAGGGGAAACAAGATCTGCGGCGTGTAGGACACTGGGTCCGGAGACAACTGCCCTATGGGGGTCACAAAGGGTTATCTTTGCCCCCATTCCAATTAGTTTGTCAACAAAAAACATCCTTGATTCAAACATCTTTTCATGAATCAAAACCGTTCCGTCTACCTGTGTGGCAACAACAGTCATAATGCTGGTTAAGTCTGCCGGAAACCCGGGCCAGGGAGAATCATCGATTTTCGGTATCATTCCCCCCAAGTCGCAGTTGACCCGCAGTTCCTGATTTTCCGAAACTGTTAGGCTGAAGTTTGATCCCGGTTGGTCATAAATCTTTCCGGTATTAGTGATATTGTCATTTCCCGCCATAGGTTCAATATCCCACCGGATACCGAGTTTACCAAAAGATAATTTAACAGGTCTTAAATCCCTGGGACATATATCTGTGATTGTAATTCTTCCTTTTGTGGCAGCTGCAAGCCCGATAAATGAACCCACCTCCATAAAGTCTGTACCAATAGCAAATTCCGTTCCGTGGAGGTTTTTAACTCCCTGGATAACAAGAATATTTGAGCCTATTCCCTGGATTTTTGCCCCCATGGAGATAAGGAGTTTGCATAAGTCCTGTACATGGGGTTCGCAGGCTGCATTGGTAAGAATGGTCGTCCCTTCTGCCAAAACAGCTGCCATAAGGGCGTTTTCTGTTGCAGTTACAGAGGCTTCATCAAGAAAAATATCAGCTCCTGCAAGTTTGTTGGCAGAAAAAGTAAACTGCCCGTCAACTTCTACCCGTGCCCCAAGTTCTGTAAGGGCAAGAAAGTGGGTGTCCAGTCGCCTCCGTCCGATAACATCCCCTCCCGGAGGCGGGAGGACAGCCTTTCCTGTCCTGGCAAGCAGTGGCCCTGCAAAAAGAATTGAGGCCCTGATTTTTTTTGAGTGTTCCAAGGGAATATCATTCCTGATAAGATTTGCTGCCGTAATTTCCCATGTGTTTTTGTCTTTCTGGTTGACATCCGCCCCAAGTTCCCTTAAAACATCCAGCATTACCTGGACATCTTCAATAAAAGGGATATTCCCTAAAGTGACCTTTTCTCCTGTCAAAAGACAGGCTGCGATACAGGGAAGTGCGGCATTCTTATTTCCGCTTGCCCTTATTGTCCCTCTTACAGGATAGCCACCTTCAATTTTGTATTCAAACATTTATTCCGCCTTTTTCCACATTTATTCTTAAAATTTCCACAACGGTACGAAAAGATAATACCATTTGTTCTACAGAAAGCCACTCTTTTTTTGAATGAAAATTATGCCCGCCGGTAAAAATATTTGGAGTTGGAATTCCCATTTCCGAAAGTCTGGAACCGTCAGTTCCTCCTCTTATGGGCTTGATAACCGGATTAAGGCCAGCCCGTTTGACACCTTCCATAAGAAGTTCCATTGCAAGAGGTGTTTTATCCAGAAATTTTTTCATATTCGAATATTGGCGTGTAAATTCCAAAGTAATTTGGGAACCAGGATGTTTTTTCATCAATAAAGATGCAGTTTTTGTAAGAAATTCCTGCTTTTTCTGTATTCCGGAATCGGTAAAATCCCGTAAAAGCAGGGTCAAAACAGTTTCTTCCGTTGAGCCGCAGATCTCACCGGGATAATAAAAACCCTGGTATTTTTCAGTGGTTTCAGGCCTCTCTTTTCTGGGAATCCTGGACAGAAATTCCCCGGCAAGAAACACAGAGTTTACCATTTTGTCTTTTGCTTCTCCCGGATGGATTGAAACACCCTTAAAAGCCACCTCCGCCTTGTAAGCATTAAAGCATTCACATTCGACTTCCGGAGCCTTTCCTCCGTCAAGTGTATAGGCAAGGGTTGTTCTGATTTTATCCAAGGGAACCTTGTCCATTCCGTGACCGGTTTCCTCGTCAGGGGAAAACATAATCTTTATTTCCCCATGCTTAAAGTCAGGGTTCCTGTTTAAAAACTCGAGAATTTCCATGATTATGGCAATCCCCGCTTTATCATCTGCCCCTAAAAGAGTGTCACCTGAAGCAGTTATTATTGTCTCCCCGAAAGAATCTTTTAAATCAGGATAATCCCCGGGGTTAAGGCAAATCCCTTCTCCCAGTTCCAAAGTCTCACCCTGGTAATTTTCAAAAATCCGGGGCTTTACTCCGGTACCGGAAACCTCATCGGAGGTATCCAGATGTGCGGAAAACAAAACAGACGGTAATTTCTCACAACCGGGCGAAGATTCTATTACAGAAATTACATAGGAATTTTCATCTGTTTCACAAGGAAAACCCAAGGCTTTGATTTCGGAAGAAAGAACCTCCGCAAATTTCCTTTGCCCGGGAGTGGAAGGAAAAGTCTTTCCCTCATCGGCAGTCTTTGTTGAGCTTTGGGAAGGTGTCTCTGCATAGCGGACGAACCTTTTTATAAGATTTTCCCTGTAAAAATCCAAATCTTCAAATTCCATAGGGGTATGTTATGTAATAAATTGGAATATTTCAATAGGCATTAAAAATCAAAACTTTAAGCCTGCACAGAGCTTCGTTTTGGCAGCCTTTGCAACCTTGGTTTGTCAAAGAAACTGCGTTTTTCTTTGCAAAGGCACAAAAGCTGCAAAAAGCGTAGCTTTTTGCGATAGTTTGCCGGTTTTTTTGTGGCACAGAGCTTTGGGGGACAAAGCCTGTCATCACGACCAACGTTTTGGCACCGAAACCGCCCTGCTTTGTGCAAACGCCCTGTGCCAAAACTGCAAAAAGCTGTGCTTTTTGCGATTGTACGCCGGAGTTTTATGGAGGAATCTTGTTTTTGCTTTTGGAAAGCAAAGGAAACTGCGCTTTTAAAAAAGCAAGCAAAGATAAGGGAGAGGCGTTTTGGCACCTGAACCGCCCTCTCTTGTGCAAACGCCATGTGCCAAAACCCGGGAATTCGGCTTACGCCGAATTCTGGGATGGTTTGCCGGTTCTCGCTTTGGAACTCGGCACGCTGTTTACGAATTCAGCGCAAGCTGGATTCGTAGGCTTTGGCTCGGGGCTTTTGGTAAGGCAGGGCTTTTTAGGTGCCCAAGCCGAATTCTTGGGGTAGTTTGCCGGTTTTTTGTGGAGGGCTCTTGCCAGGGTTTTGTGGGGCTTGTATTGGTTGTGGTATTGTGGTTTTTTTTGTTCTTTACAGGGACAGACTGTTTTGGAAAAAAATTCAAGGAACAAAAAAAACAACCTATTTTGAAATAGGTTGTTTTTGGTAAGGAGGAATGGTTAGCCATAAACCCTTTGGTTATCATCAAGAAGTCGTTTCATAACCAAAGATTTTACAGATTTAACATTTGCCTGTGAAACATTTGCAGTGTTTTCTGGAGGTAAGGTGCCATCGTTACCTGCCTGTTCCCAATCAGCATTTGTTGCATTAAACCCTCTTGAATTATCACCAAATTGTACTTGGTTATTTACATAAACAACTTCTGGGTCATGTGTAAAATTTTTAACAGAATATATATTATAACTATCCATATCTTTTAATTTTATCTCTCGTTGCTTAAGATTTGTATTTAATTTATTGATTTGTTGACTATCCAATAATGATAAATCTAAGGAAGCAGCATATTTTAAAAATGTATCATTATCACCAACGGAACGGATTATCACTTTACCTTTGCTTGCATCAGGTGTGTAAATTGGTGCATTATTTACAAAATCAATAATACCTGAACCATGTTTAAAATCAATAGCAGAAACATCAGATGATACACGAACATTTGTAACAGTTGGCATGTATGTTTTATCTGTTTTATTTGTTCCTGTAATTTCAACATTTTTAACAGGAACCCCCATTAATAAAGCGGCATTAATGTCAAGATTATAAGCATTACCATTATAATCGTTTTCAGTATACATAGTTTGGCCATTTAAAGCCCCCTTCGCATCAAAATAATAAGCTGTAGCTTCGCTGACACCTAAATCAAGGGATAATTTATCCTGTGCATCAGCATTATAATATTTTGCAATTAAAGTATCAAAACCTTTATCATATAAGTTACCATCCGCATATGGAAGTCCGTTTCCTATTACATCAATTAATGTAAAATCAAGTTTAGGTAAATCATTCAAAATTTCATGAATGGTATCTTTTTCTCTATCATAAACGGAAATATCCATATTTATACTGACATCTGTCTTATCCAGATTCTCATAAGATATAGAAAAAGTAACATCTTTATTTTCTTCCTGCATCTTCTTTTTTATCTTTGTTATATCTGATATAATTTTTGGAGTTTCTTCTGCTGTTCCTGCTTCCTCATTCACACTTGATATTAAAAGGGAACCAGATGGAATAATGAAATCTATAGTCTTTGTATTTTCATCAATTTTAGAAATAAAGTCGTCAATATTAGTTTCACCGTAGATGATTGTAACATTTTCAAATGTTTCCGGGGGTGTTCCTTCTTCCGGGGTGTAGGCTCTTAGGGCTGAAAGGGCTTGCTGAAAATTTTCCATTGAGGTTAAGAAGGTTGTTTTTTTTTCGCAAAAAGACTGGTCTTGGGTTTTCAGTTCTTCCTGTTCTTTTATACATTCTACTATAATCGGGGAAAGTTCAGTGTTTTCCAGTGTTTCTTTTTTAAAATAAAAGTCATCGTTAAAGTCTTTTATTACTTCTTTTAAAAGTTCTTTTACAGAACCGAAATTTTCGGTTTGGGGAGTACCTTCATAAGCTGATTTATAATCGTTATAGGCTGATTTATAATCGTTGTAGGCTGTGTTGAGGGCTGTAAGGCTTTGTTCAAAGGTCTTGTAAAGACTGTTGTATTCTTCGGTATTGTAGCCCGTGGAAGTTTGTTTTTCTTCTATATCGGACGGGGTTTTCTCTTGGTATTCGTTTGTAAGGAGGTCATAGTGAAAATCCTGGTCTTGGGGGATTATTTTTGCAAGGCCTTCCTGCAGGGAGGAAAGGAATTCCCTGTAGCCTTCCGGAGTAAGGGCTTCTTCCGGCTGGAGAAGGTTTTTTATGGCGAAGATATATCCGGTCAGACTGGAAAAGTCCATTTCATCTGGAGAGAGTTTTTCAAATCCTGTGCTTATGGTTTCCGGGTATTCTTTTTGTGTTTCTTCCGGATTTCCGTTTCCCGGTGTGCCTGTTCCCGAAGGCTGGTTGCAGGAAAACAAAAGCAGAATGAATGAAAGGGCAATAAGCGGCATGGAAAAAATATTTTTATTGATTTTCATAAAGGGTCTCCTCTTTTTTATTTTTGATACTGAATTATACCGTATGTAATTGTGATAAAGCAAGGGGAAAATCCGGTTTTTCTGTTTTGGAAGGGGTGGGGAAAACTGGGCTTTTAAAAAAGCGGCAAAATTCAAGGGAGAGGCGTTTTGGCACCTGAACCACGCCCTCTCTTGTGCAAACGCCATGTGCCAAAACTCGGGAATTCGGCTTGCACCGAATTCCCGGGATAATATGCCGGTTCTCGCTTTGGAACTCGGCACGCTGCGTCCGGATTTGGCTTGGGTCTTTTGGTAAGGCAGGGTTTTTAGGTGCCAAAGCGACAATGAAACCGGAGGGCTGTGCCAGATTTGGCTTGAAGGGTTAGGTAAGGTTGGGCTTTTTAGGTGCCAAAGCGGGATTCGTAGGCTTGGGCTTGTAGCTTTGGATAGGTTGGGGGTGTGATAAAGAGAATTGTGGTGTAATTAGTTTTCTAAAGGGAAAGTGTTAATAAAAAAAGGCTTTCATATCCATGAAAGCCTTTTCTGGGCACTGAGAGGATCGAACTCCCGACATTCTGGGTGTAAACCAGACGCTCGTACCAGCTGAGCTAAGTGCCCTTATGTGGGTTACTTTACCAGACAACAAAAAAAAAGTCAATATGTTTTAATAAATTAGGGAATTATTCTTCTTGTTTTTTAACCGAATCAGATTCAATATATTTTTTGAACAGGTTGTTTATTTCTTCAAGAACGTTGCTGTCTACATTTTCCACTGCTTTAATAAAATCAGTTTTATCCCTGTATCCTGCATTAAGAGCCTGCTCTAAAACGCCTTTTCCCAACTGGGGGTCATCCATTTTTGCAAAATAGATTTTAGAAACAAATACCATCTGTTCCTGAGTTCTTTTATCGGCAGGTATTTTTTCAAATGTCTGTGTTCCTTCCCTGTACATCTCCATGGAAAAATATAAATCCATAAGTCTGGACAATACCATTGTATCCTGTTCTTTTCCCTGAATTCCGAGATATGACTCTGCCTGCTTTATGGTTTCTTCAACACTGGGGGGAGAAAAGTCTTCAATATCAGAAACTTCGGTGTTCTGAGTTTCAGGCGTGGCAGACGGTAATGAAGTTGTCGCAGCCCCCACGGATAAATTATCTTTTTCAGCCCCGCTTTCCGGACTTTTGCTTTCCAGGCATAGCTCTAAAGCAGAAAGTACAGCAATTCTCATCGCATCAGAATCCTCTGATAAGGGAGTGGGGAATTCATTTATTTCAGCCAGTGCTTCTTTATAGTTTCCGGAATTGAACAGCAGGGAGGCATAGTTTTTTATGGTCTTTGAGTCCAGAAGATTCCTTTTGCGTAGCTTTCTATAGACTTCAAGGGATTTTTCAAAATCCCCTGTCATTGTTGTTACATAGGCATAAGCGGAAAGCACGAGGCCGTTATCCGGTTCTTCTTTCAGAAGGTCCTCCAAAACCAATCTGGCGTCAGAGTACATTCCCCCCAGTGCGTAAACTCTTGCCAATTCGTATGAGGCTGCAAGATTTATATCCCCCTGTCGTCTGGCTTTTTTATAGTATTCGGCTGATTTTTTGTAATTTTTTTGGTCAGCATAACCTTTTGCCAGCATATAATAATCCCCGGCAATTTGTCTTGAGGACACACCTGATGCACATGAAAAAAGGAAGAAAATAAAAACAAACAGCCAGATTGCATGAAGATTTTTTTTTGTTACAATACCCATGGGATTCATTTTTATTGTTTTTATCTTCCGGAAAGGACCACTCTTTCGATTTCCCGGAGCTGGGATCTGTACAGTCCGGCAATATCCGAGCCGTAATCAGCAATAAGCTGAATCATGTTTCTTGGATTGGATTCGGTATCCACTCCGTTTATTCTGTCTCCGGCATCTCCAAGACCGGGCATGATGTATGCAGAATCATTTAAAACAGGATCCATCCATAAGGTATTGACTGTGCAGTTGTCCAATGCCCTTACAACCCTCATTGCTCCTTTCAATGCGGCAATTACATTAAAAAACTTTATTGATTTGGGTTTTATACCCATATCCAAGAGGTATTTTACTACTGTTACGAGGCTTCCTCCTGTGGCATTCATCGGGTCTGCAAAAACCAAATCCTTGCCGTCAAGTTCTTCAAGTTTAAAATAGGATTTGTCTAAATCCATAATGTATTCCATGTTGTTTTCTTTTTTTGTGTCATTTCTTTTAATTCTGAAAAGGGCAAAGGGGGTTACATAGCCTTTTGAGGAATATTCCTGAATTTCTTTTGACATAATCATTGATGGCAACAGGGCACCTCGAAGCATTACGCACATTACTGTCTTTTCTATTTTATGATCAATGTCAGGAATTTTGTGGACTGAATAATTCTGTACCGGTACAGTTACAGGAGTCTTAACAATCAGGTGGTTTTTCTTGTCTGAATGATCCCCTGTATAAGCCATTTTAAAAAGCATCTCGTAGGCTCTCTGGGTATAGTAGACAAATTCATGGTGTCCCGTTTTTACATCCCTTAATTTAGCTATTACTCTGGATGCTTCGGCATGGCTTTCTTCCTCAGTTTCAAAGGAGTAAACTTTTATTGCCGGATTTTCCTTACAGATTTTCTGCATCAGGTGTCCCATGTCGTTGTAATATTCAATTATCTTTTTTTCCGACTCGGAACAGCTTGACCGGGAAGAATCCGGGTTTGCAAGCACCTTGTATTCTTCCATACACTTTGCATAATAATTGTCCATTTGGGTTAAGTATTCGTTATCTTTTTTTGACAGATAACCGTCCAGTGATTCTGCCTTTAAAACAACCTGGTTCATATTATTCCTCATATTTCATCTGATATAAAGCCAGCAGGCTTTTTACATAGATGATAACACAGCAGTAGAAATTTATCCATAAAATAAATTTAAATTACAAAGGTGTGTAAAGTATGCCCTGGATTATTTTACCTGACTTTAAGTTGGCTGGCTGGTAAATCCAATTTTTTGCCGATACTTGAATAATTTTAATGGGATGCTGTTTATTTTAGGGTTTTAAGTTTATTAAGATAAATCTCAATTTTTTTAACCGGAAATAATTTTTTTTACTTCTGCAGTGAGATAAAATGAACCTGTTACCAGTAGTATTCTGTTTTCTTTTTCTGAAGTTTTTAGGGCCCTGTTTATTGAATTTACAAAATCAAGGTCCATATCCAGTGTTTCATTGACTTTTTGATGGTCTTCAGAAAATTTTTCAAGAAGTGATTCCTTAAATGCTTTTACCATTCTTTCCGGATTACAGGGCTTTGTGTTTCCGGGTTTTGTAATAAAAATTTTACTGCATCTGGGGCATAAAATACGGCTGATTTCTTCCACCTTTTTATCCTGTGCACAGGCAAAAAGCAGGTTTACCTTTTTATCCGGCCAGAGTGAATTAAGGGTTTCCAGGCTGAAACTAATGCTTAAAGGTGTGTGGGCCCCGTCGAGAATTACCGGGGGATTTGTGTTTACAATTTCAAACCTGGAAGGAATCCATGCTTTGGATAGTCCTTTTTCTATTGTTTCCTCTGTAATCTCAGGGTAGGCAATTTTACAGCTCAAAGCTGCAAGGGCTGCATTTTCCCCTTGAACCTGTCCAAGGAGTTTAAGTCTTGTTTTTATGTTTCTTTTAAAAATCTTTTTGTCTTTCCACCGGATTTCCAGGTCCATTCCGGAGGGACTTGGATTCCATATAATTTCGTCCACAATATCTTTTATAAAATAAGCGGTGGAATCTTCTTCGGCTGCTTTTTCCCTGATGATTTTTTCGGCTTTGGGGTTTTGAAAGGAAACGGCAACAGGCCTGTTTCTCTTTATTATTCCTGCTTTTTCAGTTGCAATCTGTTCTATTGTGTTTCCCAGAATCCGGGTATGTTCCAGCTCAATTGGAGTTATTACGCTTATAAGTGGATTTACGATATTTGTGGCGTCCAGTCTTCCTCCCATTCCTGTTTCCAAAACTGCAGTTTCTATTCCGGCATTTTTAAAAACCTCAAAAGCCAAAAGTGTCATCATTTCAAAATAGGTTGGTTCTGCGTTTCCTGGAATCTGGAACGGAAGCAAGCCTTGGATTTTTTTGTATATTTTATCGGTGGAAATTCTGTAAATTTCTTCATCAAAAAATCCATAGGGGGTGGAAATTCTTTCCTCAATGTTTGTTAAGTGGGGTGAAGAGTATATTCCGGTTTTTTTACCTGCCTGGTCAAGAATACACCCGATCATTTTGCATACAGAACCTTTTCCCTTGGAACCTGCGGCGTGGATTATGCTGTAATTCTTATCAGGATTGTCCAAAAGTGCGTCCACATATTTCATTGTTTCCAGGGTAAAAGCCTTCGGTTCTGTCTTTTCATAGTTTACAAAGTCGTCAAGCCATTCGCTGTATAATTCCATCTGGGTTTTTGGTTCTTTTACATACATTCGGCAACTTTTCCTGTTTTTTTTTGTTCTTATCATATAATTATATCATGAAAAAAAAGAAAAAAAACCTGATATTTTCAATATTGTTTCTTTCTTTTTTTCTTTTTTCCTGTGTAACTCCGGCAAAAAATCTTGTCCCGGTTCCGGATACAAAAAACGGGAAAGTGGAAGAAGAAAACAGTTCCGTTGTAAATGAAAATACTGTTTCCGAGTTCCGGGAAAAACTTGACTGGGCTGAAATTTTACCAGGGATTGAATACTCAACCTTTGTGTATGAAAAGGCTGAAATCCACTGTCTTAAAACCAGTTTAAGCCCCAACAAATGTGAATTGGATTTGAATTTCCGGATTCCGGATGATAAAGTGGATTTACCGGTTAATTGTTTCCTGGGGAAATCGGTAAAAGAACTTGCAGAAAACAAGGGGTTTATCGGGGCTGTTAACGGAACACCTTTTTACAGTCGGAATAGTGAAAACTGTGATGTTTTATCTTTGTTTAATCCTTTAAGGCAATGTGCCGGAATACTTTATTACAGCGGGGTTTTGTACAGCCCCGGAATACCCGGGTATGATATGCTTGTTGTTTCTTACGACATGGACTGTAGAATAATGGACCAGGAAGAAGAAATCCCGTCCGGTACTTTTTTTGCCCTGGGGGGATTTTGGCAGGTTTTGAAAGACGGGGTCATTCAGGAGTTTAATGACATATTGGATTCCAGAACTTTTGCTGGTTTTAATGATTCCGGGGAATTCTTTTTATTAGTGGCAGAAGGCGAACCTCTTTCCGGAAGCGGGGGGCTGAGTTTTGAAAATTCAGGAAAGCTTCTAAGATCTTTAGGTTGTACACAAGGAATCCAGCTGGACGGAGGCTCGTCTTCATCTTTCGTTTTAAGGACGGAAAAAGGTGAATATGAAAGGAAAAATTTTTCCCTTTTTCCCGGAGGAGTAAAGGTGGTAAATTGTATAGGAATAAAGTATACTGACTGAAGTCCTTGTCCGGGATTTTTACGGCTTAAAGAGGGGTTGCAATGACTGTTACTGTGGATATAGGAAATACAAATATTGTGATGGGTTTTTGGGAAAATGATGCTCCAAAAGTTTTCAGGTTTGAAACATCTGTCTCAGGAACTTACAATGAATATTATGCTGCCATAAAACCTGCTTTGTTGGAGGTGTTTCCACAACTTAGGAACGGTGTGCCGGATTTGCTTTCAGAACAGAAAATTTCCGGTGTAAAATGGGGAATAAGCTCCGTTGTTCCATCCCTGACCGGAATTATAGAACAGATTCTCCGGTGTTTTTTTTCCCGGGAATCGGTGGTGCTTAATAAAGAACTCTTTATGAGGCCTGATTTTCCTGTAAAGGTACCGGATTCTGCTGTTGACGAAATTGGAGCGGACATAATCTGTGACGCCTTTGGAGCCTTGGAAACCGGCGGCAGGTCTGTAATTGTGGACTTTGGTACGGCTCTGACAATTACCGCAGTAGATTTTGACGGCACTATTAAAGGTGTCTCCATTGCCCCGGGAATTAAAACTGCGGTTAAATCTTTGTTTGACAATACTGCACAGCTTCCACCTGATATTCCCCTGGTTTATCCGGAGTCTGTTTTGGGAACGGATACTTTTTCTGCAATCCAGTCCGGAGTCTTATTCGGTTATGGAGGACTTATTAAGGAAATTGTGTCTGAAATGAAGAATGAGCTTGACCGTGGATCAAGCCGTCCCTGCTTTGTTGTTGCAACAGGGGGACTTAGTTCTTTAGTTGCACCCCATGTCAAAATTTTTGACTCGATTGACGGGAACCTTACCTTGAGGGGGCTTAAAAACATAGTTACAAAGTACGGGCAGCCCTGACATCTTTTTGCCGGATTCCCATTCCGGCTTTTATGTCTTTTTTCAGCTCTTTTCCCAGTATTTTTTCAAGATTTACCGGCGGGTCTCCCGGAGAAAGAATCTTTTCTGTTCTGAGTATTCCCAGGTCCTCAGTTTTAAGTAAATGGCCCTTTTTTAAATCCACCATGGCATGAACAGATCTGTTTGTCCTTTTGTAGTTTTTCTTTTCGGATTTTGAAAGTTTTTTTCTCCCGTTCCCCAGAACCGAAATAATTCTTTTTTTACCGTAAACTTTAAAAAGCTCATTCAGCAGTTTTTCTTCACTTCCTTCCCTTATCGCCAGAACCCCTTCCTTAAGGGCCTCTGTCATTATTTTGAATTTTTCCGGTGAAAGGGCAATTTTGTCATCCAAACCGCTGTCCAGATTGCTGAGGGTGAAATGCTTTTCTACAGCACAACCGCCCTGCAGCAGGGAAAGAAGGGGAACCAAAACCGGATCCAGGGAATGGTCGCTGACTCCCCAGGAAAAGCCAGTGGCTTTTTCCATTTTACCGATAAGGCTCAGGTTGTATTCTTCTTCCCTGGCCGGATAGGATGTGACGCAATGGAGAAAGAGTAAATGAGACCCTTTGAGCTTGCTGTCAGGGAGAGACTTATCTTGCGGATTATAGGTTTTTACCCCGTCAGGCCTGTATAGGGCTTCCTTAATCCAATTTATTGAATTTTCAATATCTTTTGGCTTAGATACCCCTGTAGACAAAATTAAAGGAAGTCCTGATAAGGTAGCTTTTTTGATGAGTTGGAAGTAATTCAGTTCCGGCGAGGCGATTTTAACGGCTACAGGGGCAAGACTGAGCAATTCAGAAAGGCTTTCAGGGCCGAAAGGGGAACATAAAAACAAGGCCCCGGTTTTTTCGGTTTCCTCTTTTAGAAAGGAATAAAATCCAACAGTCTGTTCAAGTTTTTTAAACTCCTCATAGAGGGAAACACTGCCACCGGGCAGGGATACCTTTCCTGTCAGGGGATGCAGTATTTCCCGGGCATATACCCACTGGAATTTTATGCAGTTTGCCCCGGCTTCCGCAGCCCGGTTAATCAGTTCCCTTGCTTTTTCCCTTGAACCTTGGTGGGCTGTTCCAATCTCGGCAATTACAAGGGGGGCCATGGGGGAATATTCCCGTCCTCCGCATTCAAAACAGAACATTATTTAGAGTCTTCAATCTGCTGTTTTAAAAGCTCATGGAGGGTTGAAAATTTTTTGCGGTTTGACTCCGACAACTCCATAAGGTTTTCATGGGTATTCAATACAAGAGCCGGATCCACCGAGTTCTTTACCCCCAGCTCTTCCATTTTGTCAGGAAAATCTTTTGCACCGCTGCTTATGTTAAGAACTTTAAGCAGCTCCATGGACTGCAGGAGTTTTACCGAGCTTTCTGAGGCATTGTAAATGTCTATTTTCCGTGAAGAAACCTTTTCGAGCCTCCGGTTGCAGCCGGCTAAAAGCCCCATAAAAGTGGAATCCATATAACTGCAATCCTTTAAATCAACAGCTATTTCCTTTGGTCCAGTGGTTTCAGTGAACTTATCAAACAATCTTTGCTTTAAATCGGTGCAAAGGGCGGCGGTGATATGGCCTATGCCCTTTATATATATTGTATCATCTGCTTCGGCAAAAAGGATTTTTCCCTGCACAATAGTCTCCTGAAAATAATTGTTCATGAAAAAAAAGAATAATTATGAACGAAGTTTACTTATTGTATTCTAAACCAATTCCTATTATAATGCAACTCTATGATTGAAGATTCTCCGATGTTTGTACAGTACAACAAAATCAAACGGGATTATCCCGATACCGTCCTGTTTTACAGGCTTGGGGATTTTTATGAAATGTTTGATGATGATGCGGTGGAAGTAGGCCGGTTGTTGAACCTTACTATGACGAGCCGTGTCGGACATCCAATGTGCGGTGTTCCTTACCATGCTGCGGCAGCATATATTTCCCGGCTCTTAAAATTCGGTAAAAAAATTGCGGTTTGTGAACAGGTCTCAATGCCGGTTCAGGGAAAAGGGCTTGCAGAACGTAAGGTTGTAGAAGTAATTACTCCCGGAACTGCCGTAGACGAAGAATATTTGGACGAAAATTCAAATAATTACCTGGCGGCTTTCTGCGGCAGCCGGGATACCGGATTCGGTTTTGCCTATATTGATGTTACAACCGGAGAATTCCGGGGTACATTTTTTCCTGAAGCCCAGGTCGAGGAAAGATTTAAAAAGGAAATGGGAAGGGTTATGCCTGCTGAACTGCTTATCCAGAATTCCCTTGCCATGGAAGAATCTTTTGTCCAGGACGTTATTTCACTTTATCCTGCAATGGTGGTAAATAATTATCCGGACTGGAGTTTTGAATATCACAGTGCAGAAAAAAAACTTCTTGAGCAGTTCGGGACTGTCAGTTTAAAGGCTTTTGGAATTGCTTCACCGGGACCGGTGGTACCGGCTGCAGGGGTTCTCGTAGATTATCTGGTCTCCACCACAAAACACAAGATACCACATGTAGACGGAATTAAAATCTATGGCGAGGATGAGTATGCGGCCATAGATGATTCAACCAGAAAGAACCTGGAGCTTATTACAAATCTCAGGGACGGGACAAGTGCATATACTTTGTACGAAACCCTTAATTCCACAAAAACATCCATGGGGGCCAGGCTTTTAAGGACATCCATCGTACATCCGTTGAAAGACAAGTCAGAACTTGAAAAAAGGCTTGATAAGGTAGAAGTGCTTTCCCTTGGTAAAAATTATCCTGTACTCCAGGAAATAAGAAAGGAGCTTTCAGTTATTCTGGATATACAGAGACTGGCTTCCAGGTGCGCAATGGACAAGGCCCACGGAAAGGATTTGACTGCATTAAGGCAGAGCCTTGAGGGTGTTATCAATCTACAAAAACTGGTTTTTTCTTTGGACGGAAAATGGGAAATCTTTACAGAAAAAGAATTGGAAACACTTGCGGAAATTTCCCTTATGATTAAGAACGGAATAAAGGATGAACCCTCTATTTTGCTTACAGAGGGGTCCTTAATCCGGGAAGGCTGGTCTGAAGATTTGGACCGTCTCCACAAAATTAAGGAAAATTCCCGCCAGGTGCTGGAGGAATATCTCAACACCGAAAAAACAAATTCCGGAATCAATAATCTGAAAATCAGATACAATAAAATAATAGGGTATTTTCTTGAGGTCTCCAAAGGAAATCTGGGGAATGTTCCGCCACATTTTATAAGGCGGCAGTCCCTGGTAAACGGGGACAGGTTTACCACGGACAGGCTTATACAGTTGGAAACTGAGATTAACTCTGCTTCTGAAAAAATCGTTGAGCTTGAAAAAGAGCTTTTCCTCGAAATCCGTGGAAAAGTAAAGGCCGTAGTCCCCCTGCTTCTTCATGTGGCAAGAGAGGTTGCCAGTGTTGATGTTTTCCAATCTTTTGCAAACCAGGCGGTAATAAATAACTGGCACAGGCCGGTCCTTACAGACGACAGGGTGATTCATATAAGGGCAGGAAGGCATCCTACCGTGGAGGCCCACCTGCCTAAGGGGGAATTTATTCCCAATGATTTGGATATGAATCCCGGGGACTGTACCTTTGCCATGATTACCGGACCGAATATGGCGGGGAAAAGTACTTACCTGAGGCAGTGTGCCCTTATAATCCTGATGGCACAGATAGGGTCTTTTGTTCCCTGTGACAGTGCCAGCATATCCATTGTAGACAGGATTTTTTGCAGGGTCGGGGCTTCCGACAACCTTGCCCGTGGAGAATCCACCTTTTTGATGGAGATGAATGAAACGGCTAACATTTTAAGGAATGCCACAAAGGACAGTTTTGTGATTATGGACGAGGTAGGAAGGGGGACTTCTACCCAGGACGGGCTTTCCCTGGCCTGGGCAATTTCCGAATACCTCCTGGAAGTCGTTAAGGCCAATACTCTTTTTGCAACCCACTACCATGAGCTTGCAGCACTGGAAAATCCGAAATTAAAGAAATTCTGTCTTTCGGTTCTGGAAAAAGACGGCAGTGTTGTTTTTCTTAAAAAGGTCGTATCCGGAGCTGCGTCCTCCTCTTACGGAATTCATGTGGCAAAGCTGGCCGGGATTCCCCCGGCGGTGATAAAGAGGGCCACAGAAGTCATGAATTCCCTGGATGTATGCAGGGAGGTTCATCCTGAAGGTTCGATTTCCAAAACCATATCCAGGGAACAATCTGCTACGGAACTTTTTTCTCCCGGGGAGCTTGTCCTGGACAGTATTTTGTCACAGGATATTGAGAATACAACTCCTTTGAAGGCTTTGGAGCTGCTGGCCGGTTGGAAAAAGCAACTTACCCAATAATATAAACAAAAAAAGTAGCATAATGAATTTTTTTGATTAGAAATTCATTATGAAGCGTTTATATTTTTATGAAAACCTGAGGTTCAAAGCAGGGAAAATCCTGTCGTTGTATTCGAAAGAGTCACAGTGTTTTTTGTGCGGGAAAGGAATTTTCTCCGTGGGAAAAAATGCTTTTCTCGGCGGTTTGTGTGTTTCATGTACTGGCCTTTTAACAAGGACGGCAACCCTGGTTTTCTCAGAAAAGGGTAGGTGCCTTAAATGCGGGAGGCCTTTGGTTTCAAAGCATGAAATTTGTTCCGAATGTGGAAAAAACCTGTATTTTTCTTACCTTGACAGGGCTTTCCCGCTTTTCCCTTACCAGGGGTGGGGAAGGAATTTTATGACTTCCTGGAAACTTTCAGGAGAGAGGAATCTTGTTTTCTTTCCTGCTGAAATCCTTGGAATAATAATCAAGATGTTTTTCCCTTGTTATACCATCGTTCCTGTTCCCCCCAGAAAGGGTAAAATCCGCAGTACGGGCTGGGACCAGATTGATGATTTATGCCGGATTCTTGAACGAGTTTACGGGGTTGAAAATTGTCCGGCTTTAAGAAGGACGAATTATCTTCAGCAGAAAAAACTGGACAGACTGCACCGTATAAACGGTCTTAAGGGAAAAATTGAAGTTTCCGTAACCGGCAAAAAGAAAATCGGAAACGGCAGTAAGGTTCTGCTTGTCGACGATGTTATGACAACCGGTTCAACTCTGGAAACTTGTGCAGAGGTTTTAAAGGGCCTTGGAGCAGGGCGTGTGGAAGCCGTGGTGCTTTTCTATGATTAAAGGATTTAATATGTGTTTTCATCCATGGCTTCAAAGTCGGCACGGACTTTTTCCAACCGCATAAGCTCCCGTGAAATTGTTTTTCCGTAGTCAAGTTTTCCTTCCTTGATTTTAAAGGCATCGTCTTCCCAGTTTTGTACATCGGTGAGGAACAAAAACTGGAATTTTTTTTGATTGGCTTTTTCAGCCCAGAGGAGGGCTTCCTGCCAGTATTTTTCGGCTGCATTGTAACATATTTCCGCTTTTTTCAGACATTCAAGATTTTGTTCTTTCCAGGGAGCGTTGTAGAAATAAGCAACCTGTTTATCCCATTTTACCCCCAGTCTAAGATGTTGTTCTGAAAGTTTAAGGTTAAGATGCATCATAAAAAGATATCTGTATTTTTCCCACTGGGTTTTGTCCTCGATTTTGGCAACAGCGTAAAGGGGATTGCAAAAATCTGCAGCCACAGCCTTTTCAAGCCAGTATATGTTCTCCATTATGTCATCGGGATACTGGTTGTAATGGATATGGTACAACCTGTAGTACTGCTCTTTAAACTGGACATAATAAGGGTGTGCCTTAAAAGGATACAAGGCTGTTATCAGGATAAAAGCAGTTACAGCAAAAAAGGTTCTTCTCATCAACCTGATTATCGGTTCTTTTTGCAAAAATAAAAAGAAATTTAACAAAGGGCCGGTTTCTAAAACAGAATTCCCAAAATTTTTTCATTTACTTCATCAATAGGCAGGGTGGCGTCTATAACATGCACATTCATATCTGGTTCTTCTTTCCGGCCTTCCATAATGGCATCCAGGTATTTCTCATATGTGCGGGTAAGGATTTCCTCTTTTTCGTATATTTCTTTCTCGTCACGAGACTGGATCCTGGAAAGGGATATTTCGGGTTTTATGTCAAAGAAAAAAAGATGCTGGGGGTAAGGAAATGTCCGGTTCTGTTCTTTCATTATTGGGGAGGATTGGTATGCAAAGGTTGAAAAAAAATAACGGTCGCTGAAAACCTTTTTACCAAGTTTTAAATGGCTGATAATTCCGTTTTCACCGTAAATATGTTCTTCCCTGTCAGCGGCAAAAAGCCTGGTGACTGTATTTTCAGTAAGGGAAAATTTTCCTTTAAGGAATTCCCTGATTAATCGTCCTATCGGGGAGTCTGTCGGTTCGGCAGTGACCCAGACTGTTTCTCCCAGCTTCTGTGAAATAAGATTTAACTGTGTTGAAGTCCCGGCTCCGTCGATACCCTCAAATACAATAAAATCAGTTAAAATCATATATTTGACTCCGGTTTTTACTATGATATTTTAGCTTTATTTGGTATGATTAAACTAGGACATACTATCATAATCAGTAAGAATTGGGAAGTATAAAGTTTTTTTGGCGGTTATGACAAAGAAGAAATTGCAGCTTGCAGTAGAAATATTTCTTATTTTCCTCATCCTGGGCGGGATTTTTCTCGTTTATATGCCTGTTTACAGGCAGACTATGGAAAGCCTTGAAAGGGCAAAAAATCAGTTTTTTTCCATGATAGAGGATGTAAGCGGGTTGAGTATTTCTTATAGCAGTATGTCCCCGTCCATTTTTAAGCAGATTACCCTGAGGGATGTGGAAGTTCATGATGTATCTTCAGGGACAAGGCTTCTTTTTGTAAGAAATTTTTCGGTAAAGTATAATCCCGCAAAATTAATCGGGGAAAAGCCGTATTTGGCTTTTGAGGAATTCTTCCTGAATAGTGGAACACTTGCCTGGTCAGATACATTGAATGACCATATTGCCGAAAGAATTTCAAAGTTTGGAGGGGGTGGGGACGGAAGTTTTTCTGGAAAGAATTCTGAAGATCCCGGTACGAATGTTTCTCCGGTTTCCGTAAATCCTGAGGAAGGGGCATCTAAAGAAATTTCTGATGAAATCATTTCCGGTTTATTAAAGGAATATGATACACCGATTAAAATCACAGTAAAGAATTTTACAGGGGAATACAGGACTTCCGGCGGTGTTTTTTCCGTAGGACTGGACCTGCTTTCTGGGTCCCTGGGAAATTCCGGGTGTATTTTGGAAACCAAGGGGTCTGCCGGATACAAAACTTTTGAAACCGGGGGGCTTACGCCGGTAAATTCATTTTTTACAATTTCGCTTTTTTCTGATTCTTCCCTTAAGGAAGGCACCCTTAATCTTGTAATAGACAGGATTAATTTTCCCGGTTTTTCCTTGGAAAAAATTAAGCTTTTAGGTGCCTATAACAACGGTAGAATGGAATTCCGCACTGTGCAGAACCTTGTACCGGTTGAATTTGTTTTGATTGCGGATCTTAATTCAAGGTTTGTTGATTTAAGTTTCCAAACTGAAAATGCTTCTCCCTTTAGTTTTATCAGCATAAACAGGTCCGCCAATGGTTTTAGTGGTTTGAGGGATATAACAGTAAGCGGTGAGGCCCACTTTATGCTGGAGGATTTTAAAACTCCATCTTATAACTGCGATTTCTCGGTTTATCTCCCGTCAACTCTTATCCCTGGGTCCGGAAATGCAGAAATTGCCCTTGAAGGGAACAACCAGCGGATTGATGTAAACAAAATGGAGGTAAATACAGGTATCGGGAATGCCAGGTACGAAGGAGTAATCCTTATTCCGGGGCCGGAATCGGGACCTGCACTTCCGGTTGTACCCGAGGGAACCTTGTTTTTTTCCGGCATAGCCTTGCCGTCCGGGGCAACTGCCGGCGGGGAACTTTATATTGAAAAATCCGGAGGCGGCTGCTATTTATTTCTTCCTGAACTTGCCGTCGGGGAGGCTCTTTTCTCTGCTCTGGAGCTTAACCTTACACCGGGGACAAATTCCCTTGATTTCAGCTTTAACGGCATGAATTTTGATGCAATTGATTACGGACTTATGGGAAATATTACTGCAGACGGTGTAATCATAACGGAAGATGATGGCAATTATATTGAGCTGTACGGTGGAGTTGATAGTCTATCTGCATCAGCTATAATAAAATCCATTGAGGCATTTCTTCCCCGGTCGTTTGACCGCAGTATAATTCCTGATTTGTCTCCAATGGCCCTAACTACCGAGGTATATTTTACTTCTGATATGGAAAATACCGCTTTTAACTGTACAAGATTGATTTTTGCAGATGTTACAGATGACTCAAAATATCTTCTTCTTTCGGCCTCCGGTAACGGTAGTTCTTTCAAACTCGAAAACGTTTCGATGGGTTACGGGAATTTGACATTGGGTGGTGACTTTGCCTTTGAGACAACTCTTAAGGACATAATGTTTTCGAGCAATCTGTATGTAAACAACATACCTTATTCTTTGAACGGAATGGTACAGGACGGAAACCGGCTTTCTGTTTATGGAGACTACGGGCTTTATGTTTCTGCCGTAAAAAATCCGGGTAAGGCTTATTCGGGCAAAATTATTCTTGAAGGATTGCCGATTCCGGCAGGTGAATACATTCCTGCAATAACCACAGATACGGATTTTTATTTTTTCAATAAAAAAGACTGGCTTGTAACAATCAACAACCTTTCTGCTACCGAGTCCTCCGGGCTGATGCCGGTAGTTCCTTATTTTTCATCAAAGGGGGGGGCAAACCCGGGTGGTTTCTACCTGGAGGAAATGAGTTACCAGGATGATTTATCTTCCCTTTTAGGGGGGCTGTCAGTTTCCTGGGATATGGAAAGCAGTCTGCGTCTTATTCAGCTTAACGGGAATTTATCGGATGAAGAGGGAAGGGAATCAGTTTCCATTGATGTAATGCTTTCAAATTCAGGCGGGGGGAGTTTTTACAGCCGGGATAAAATGTTTATTTCCTGCAATACGGCTGTCCGTTCTTTTCCTTTCGGGCGTTTTATCCGGGGGCAGAGTCCTTCTGATTCAATAACAGGTGATTTTATCCTTTCTGGAACACCGGATTCTCTTTTTGCAAACCTAAATATAGAAAATGTTTCGGTAAAAATCGGTGAAATGATTCTTCTGGGTGACCTGCAGGCTGTACTTGAGGAAAATGAGATATTTTTGTCTAGTTTCAACCTGTCTTACGGGGGGCAGTATCTTAAAGATTTTTCAGGGTCTTTTTCACTTACAGATTTTTCAGCCGATATAAACGGTGATTACGCCGGAAGTATCGGAAGATCAGACTTGTCATCAAAAATTAATATTTCAATGACCGCCGCAGAAAATCAAAGTCTTGATAATATGCTGAATTCTGCAGAGGTTTCGGTTCTTTTTTCAGAAATTAAGCTTTCCGGTGAGGATTTGGAACAGGATTTACCGGTTCAACTAAACCGTAAGAAAGGGAGGACGGAACTTTTTGCCGGAGTAAACAGAGGCTTTTCCTGTACTTTGTTTGATGATATGAGGATTATGGCTTCCGGAAGTCCCGGAACCCCCTTTGTGTTTAACCTGTCCGGTTCTCTTAACGCCGATACTTTTTTCCTTGATGTTAGGGATGTGGACTTGGATTTATCCAAAACATGGAAGTTTCTTGGGCTTCCCGAAGTTGTGTTTGAAAAAGGACATATATTCGGGGATTTTGCCGTGGGAGGTTTTCTTTTTGATCCGGAATTTTCAGGGGATCTGTATGCCCTTAATACTGTTATGATTCTTCCGGACTACATAGACGAAAAATTCGGTCCCTTTGATGTTAATGCCAATATTTCAGGAAATACAATTTCCCTGGGACCCGTTGTGATACAGACTTCTGAAACAAAAACTAATGTATGGACCGAAGTTCAGCTTATTTTTGACCGCTGGCAATTTGGGGATGTGATTATTGATGTTTCCACAATGCAAAGCCAGGAAGTCAAGGCAGCTGTAAAACTTCTGGGGGTAGAAATTGACGGGAAGGCTTCCTGCGATCTTAACCTGAAGATTAATCCTTCAAGGTTTGATATAAGCGGAAATATACTCCTTAATGACGGAAGTATCTGTCTTTCAAATAATTTAGAGACAGAATCTGATTCCCAGGATATTGATGTTTTATGCGATTTAACTATCAGTCTTGGCCCCCATGTGGATTTTCTTTATCCGTCTAAAAAACTACCTGTGATACGGGCTACATTGAGGGCAACCGAAGATTTTAATTTCCAGATGGATGGAACAAAAGGTGCTTTTTATGTGAAAGGGGCTGCTGACTTAAAAGGAGGGGAGATTTTTTACTTCCGCCGCAATTTTTATCTTAGGGAAGGAAGAATAGAAGTAAACGGAAATCAGAACAATTTTGATCCCATAATTTCCCTTTCAGCCGAAATCAGGGAAAGGGATAACAAAGAAAATGTTAAAATCATTCTTTCTGCGGAGAATCAAAGACTTAGTACTCTTGTACCCAGGATAAGTTCCGTCCCCCCAAGGTCCGAGGCCGAAATTATGGCTTTGCTGGCAAGAATCACTGTTTCCGATGTTTTAGGCAGTACTTCCACTGATTCAGTTTCGTTGTCCTGGCGTGATGTGGTTGCTTCTACCAGTGATATTTTTACACAGATGGGTATTACAAGGGTTTTGGAACAAAAGCTGATGGATGTTTTGCATCTTGATTTGTTTTCCATGAGGACAATGCTTTTGCAGAATGCCATTTTATATGCCGGAAGTAAAGAAGAAATAAAACCCGGTAACTTTTTAGACGGTACAACTGTTTACTTAGGTAAGTATTTGGGGTCTAATATATATCTAGACGGAATGTTCCATCTGTACTATGATGAGAACAGTCCTGCGACGGACACCTGGGGGGGATTGAGGTTCCAGTTGGAATCCGGTCTTGAAATGAATACGCCTTTCTTTGATTTACGGTGGAAATTTGCCCCCCAGCTGGATACTTTCAGGGAGACATACGGGGTTCCTGATACTTCGATATCCCTATCCTGGAGTTTTACGTATTAAAATTACACTGATATTGATATCAGATTAAATATTAGGAGATTACATGCGTGTTAAGATTTTCTCATTGATTTTGATGTTTTTCTTCCTGTTTGGGCTTTATTCACAGGAAGGAGAATGGTGGGTTGGAAAGACCATAAAGTCAATTGATTTTGAGGGACTGGTAAATATTTCTAAATCAGATTTAGATGGAATTACAAAACCCTACAAGGGACAGGTTTTTACATATGAGCTTTACCAGGAGTTGTTAGGGGCACTTTTTGCATTGGATTATTTTGATAATATTGAAACCGCAGCGGTAAAGGGCGATGATGATTATAATACTGTAATCCTGAATTTTATTGTTCAGGAAAAACCGGTTGTATCCTTTATTGAGCTTGTTGGAAATTCAAAGGTCAGGAGATCTGATATTCTGTCCGCCATAACAATAAAGGAAAAAGATATATATAATTATACAAAATTAAAGATGGACGAAAGGGCCATCAGGGATTTGTATCTAGAGAAGGGATTTACAAATATAAGGGTTACTGGTTCCGAGCGGGATGATGGGAACGGCGGAAAAATTGTAGTATTCAATATTGATGAGGGCCGCCAGACAACAATCAGTTCAATAAGTTTTGAGGGAAATGTTTCCGTTACAGATAAGACTTTAAAGAGGGTTATGTCTCTCAAGGAACCGGGTCTGTTCCAAAATGGTGCTTTTAAGGAGTCCCAGGTTGAACTGGATAAGACTGCGATACTCAGATATTACAACGAAAGGGGATTTGCAGATGCAGAGATTGTTTCTGTAATACGGGAGACTGATTCAGAGACTGAACCCGGAAAGGATTTGGTTTCGCTTAAATTTGTCATAAAGGAAGGTGAGCCTTATACTTTCAGTGGTTACAGTTTTGACGGAAACGAGATTTTTACCGATGAACAGCTCCTGGCGGCAACAAAGCTCAAACCGGGGGATGTTTACAACATTACACAGTTTCAGGCGGATTTCCAGGGAATTGCCGATGTTTATTTCAACAGTGGTTATACAAGCAATTACATTGCACCGGAGATGAAACGGGATAACGAAAGAAGGCAAATCGGATGCGAAATCATAATCGTGGAGCGGGGAAGAAGTCATATCGAAAATATTTTTATCAGGGGTAACGAAAAAACAAAAGACCATGTTATTCTCAGGGAGTTTGACATTGAAACCGGGGATATTTTTTCAAACTCCAAAGTATTAAGTGGAATGCGGAACTTATATAATCTCCAATATTTTTC
This sequence comes from Candidatus Gallitreponema excrementavium, assembly GCA_017694795.1. Taxonomy (GTDB): domain Bacteria; phylum Spirochaetota; class Spirochaetia; order Treponematales; family Treponemataceae; genus Gallitreponema; species Gallitreponema excrementavium. Next base: position 20,040 of record JADIMM010000037.1, on the reverse strand, counting down.
AGCCATTCAGCCTGATGTTGTACAGGGGTCGGATCCGTCTCTTGTAAATCTTATTCTGGATGTTGAAGAACAGAATACTGCATCTGTACAGTTTGGGGTTACTTTTTCCGGAATAACTGATGCCAATTCATTCCCTGTGTCCGTATTTGCTTCTTGGGCAGAAACAAATTTTATGGGTTATGGGCAGTCTTTATCATCAAGTCTTACGCTTTCCCCTACACAACAGTCGCTGTCACTGTCTTTCGGGGAGTCTTGGCTTGCAGGAAAGCCGATTTCCCTTGCTGTAAGTCTGGCGGTTTATCATTCAGTGTTGTATGCAGGACAGGACACAACAGGAAAGATATTCAGCGATTCCGACTGGGATAATGCGGAGGATAACAATATTCCACCTGATCCCTATGACACTTGGGATGAATACGAAACTGCTGGTACAATACCGGACAGTTATCTGATGCAGTACAAGCAATGGGGCTTTTCTTCCGGGGCAACAGTGGGGTACAGATGGAGACCCAAATTCTCTGATATTACTTGGACTGGGGGGTTGACTTTCGGCTTAGTAAGGAATTTTTATGACCATAATAAGTACAGACCTGTTGACAAGGTTGTTAGGGATAAATCAAAGGCATGGACATGGGATAACTCGATTTGGACCAGGGTTTCGTTTGATGCAAGGGATTTGAGTTTTGATCCATCCAAGGGCTGGTTTGCAAGTCAGCAGGTTTCCTGGCAGGGACTTTTCCCGGAAATTGAGCTGGAGTATTTCCTCAGGGCCGATACAAAACTGGAAGGTTACATACCCTTGTGGAATACTAATATCGGTGAATTTAATTTTAAGGGTGTTCTTGCAAATTATGTCGGTGTGTCATTGATTTATCCTGCAAATGGAATGAATATCAGTGATTCCAGCAAGCTTTCGGTAGACGGTATGTTTGTAGGTAGGGGATGGAGCAGTGAAAGCAGTTCTACTGTGGGACAGGCTCTTTTTAGCACATACACTGAGTTGAGAATTCCTGTTGTTCCCGGATTGTTGGCTTTTGATTTCTTTTTTGATTCAGCTGCAACCTGGTCCACAATTAGCCAGATGTTTACAAAAAGCTGGACTGATAATACCTTTTATTTCAGTTTCGGCCCCGGTATAAGGTTTACCATACAGCAATTCCCATTCAGGCTTATGATGGCAAACTGCTTTACGGTTAAAAACGGAATTCCAGAATGGAAACACAGTTCAAGCGGCGGATCCAGTTGGGAATTCGTGTTGTCATTCAATATTCCGAATTCCTGATGTTTTTTACAGATAGAATTCAGACATTTTTGGTTCTGTATGTTTTTTGTTTGCGTTGCAAATAGATGAATATAATAAGTTTATTGCAGACGAAGAATTATTTCTTGTAATGGGCTTTAAATGAGGGGAAAAATGAAAAAGCATTTGATTTTATTAGTTTTATTTACAGGTTGTATTATATCCGGTTTTGCCCAGCAGCAGATTACCAGGTTTGCTGTTGTTGACACAGCCCGGGTGTATTCGACTTTTTTCCGTGATGCACAAAATGTCAGGGATTATGAAAAAAAACGGGCCGACATACAAAAAAAGATTGATGAAATGAGCAATCAGATACAGGAGTTAATGCAGCTTAAAGCTGATGCTATGGAAAAGGATGATGACATTAAGGTTCTGAAGTACGAGGAACAGATAAATAAAAAAACGGAGTATCTTTCTGAGTATGCTAATGTTAAAAACCAGGAATTGGCAAACTTGAAAAAGAAGCTTTCATCTAATGATAATTTTTACAAGATGCTTTATGAGGAAATCAGTAAAGAGGCTGAGCTAAGCGGGTATTCTATGGTTATGGATATCCAGAACAGTGATTCAATTTTATGGTATAGCCAGTCTGTAGATATAACGGACTCTATTATAAGCAGGCTTTCTTCAAGAAAAAATTAAAAAAAAAAGTCGACAAAGAATTTTTGTTGATATATACTAGCATTGTGAAATGTACCAGGTTTTTCTGGATATTTATTTTAATAATGAGAGGATAAAAATGAGAACATTAACTTGTGATGTATGCGGTTCTGTTATTGAACGGCCAATTAAGGGTAGAAACTATTGGAATTTTAAAACATGGGATATTTGTGAGGCCTGTAAAGATAAAATGGATTTAAAACTCAGACCTATTGTAAGGTCTCATTTCCCATATGATGTTGCCTGGTATCAAAGGCTTGTTGATGCCTGTATCGAAGAAGGGGTAAGCAAGGGCAGGTTTTAACCCGGAACATATTAGAAATATACCTTTTTCGCCGGTTGACACCATTTCTCATATGTGGTAGCCTTTTGGTGTATTCTCTATATTTAAATTCTCGTGGGGAAGTTCCTTTTCCCCTGTAATAAGGAGTTCTGATGTCAGGACATAGTAAATGGGCGACAATTAAACACGCCAAAGGTGCTGCTGACGCCAAAAGGGGTCAGTTATTCACAAAGTTTATTAAAGAAATTTCCATTGCAGCCAGAATGGGTGGCGGAGATCCAAATGCCAATCCCCGTTTGCGTACGGCAATCCTTAAAGCCCGTGCTGCAAATATGCCAAAGGACAATATTGAAAGGGCAATTAAGAAGGGAACCGGAGAGATTGGTGCCAGTGTTTATGAAGAACTTACATACGAAGGGTATGGTCCCGGTGGTGTAGCTGTGCTGGTTGATGTGCTGACCGACAACAAGAACCGGGCCGCAGCTGATGTAAGAAATATTTTTAATAAAAGTGGCGGCAATCTTGGGGCAACAGGTTCTGTTTCTTATATGTTTAAAAGAAAGGGTGTTATTGAGTACGACGGCGAAAAATATACAGAGGATCAGATAATGGAGATTGGTCTTGATGTAGGTGCCGAGGATGTTAGTTCCGAGGACGGAGTAATAACTGTTACTACGGATCCGGCTGATTTTGCCAGTGTACTTGAAGCTCTTCAGGAGAAAGGTTTGGAATCTGTCTCGGCAGAAATCCAGATGGTGCCTGACACTTATACTTCGGTGGATGCCGATACTACTGCAAAGGTAATGAAGCTTATCGATAGACTGGAAGAAAATGACGATGTTCAGAATGTTTATTCCAATATTGATATTCCAGATGATTATCAGGCTTGATTAACAGGTTTTACCGTGTGTGTAAATAAGAAGGAGACCGTGTTCAGTTCTACCAAGGATGAACCGGTCTCCTTTTCTTTTGTCTTAAAGAATAATGCTGATATAACCGGTTCCGGAATCAGAGTCCTTGGCATAGATCCGGGATTTGCCCACACAGGGTTTGGTGTTATCGAGTGTAATTTAAATAAGTATAGGCTTGTTGATTATGGCGAAATCAAAACACTGTCTTGTGATTCCAATTCCGAAAGGCTTTTTAAAATCTTCTGCAACCTTTACGATATAATACATGAGTATAAGCCTGGTCTGGTAGGAATAGAAGAACTTTTTTTTGCAAAAAATGCTTCCAGTGCGATGGTTGTGTCCCAGGCAAAAGGTGTAATTGAGTGTGTCGTGGGTGCTTTTAAACTTCCTTTGTTCCACTATACTCCTAATGAAATAAAAAAGGCAGTTACCGGTTCTTCAAAAAGTGACAAGATTTCTGTTCAGCAGGGGGTAAAATTTCTTCTTGGCTTAAAATCTGTTCCGGAGCCGGATCATGCGGCGGACGCCCTTGCAGCTGCAATAACCTGTTATAATAACACCCGCTTGTAAAAAAAACGACGGCTTTAAAGCCGTCGTTTTTCTTGCTTACTCTTGTTTTTTAATTTTTAATAGACGTCAGTAGTGCGTTAAGTTTTTTTACAGGGTCTTCATATTCAATTAATTTGAATGTTACAGGATAGTTTTTGCTGGAAACTATGTGGAATTCCCTTCCTATACAGTCTTTTACAATGTTGGTTTCCTCATAAGGGAAAAACTCCGGTTTTAGAATTGCGAGATCACAATTCTCCCCGTTAAACCGTACTTCTGCAATTCTTTTGGGAAACTTAACAAGGAAAATTTCAAAGGGTGAATCCTTACCCCCTCCGATTGAAAGCCTGTTTCCGGCTTTTACAATGTGAATATTACGTTTTCCGATTGCTTTAGTCTGGTTGAGAACATCGAGTTGCAGCATAGCAGACCTGTTTTTTAATACAGGTATTGGTTCAACCGAACTTGCAGGCTTCATATTAAAGTTACGTTTTACAAGCGGTTTTTCTTCTTCCTTGACTGCCTTTCCTGCGGCAACGGTGCCTGCTCCTAATGCCGAAAGTCTCTCGTTCCTGGAATTATCCTGATTATATGTCTCAAGAGGATTTTTATCCTTTGTTTGGGTTCCGTAACTATCCAAAATTGAAGCTCTTGAATCTTTTTCTACGGTTGAGCCTGGGTAACGTTTTTCCTCCTGCTTGTAATTTTCAAGTGTTCCAAGGCGGTCTTCCTCATCGCTTGTTCTGTTTATTACATTCTGAACATTTGAGGATTCTGTTTTTCTGTGAATGAATAAGGCTAAAACGATAATTATTACTGCTGCTATTAAAATAAGCAGTATTGTAAGTATTACCGGACCTGCCCCTTCCAGGAAAGATGTGAAAGTTCCTGATTTAAGATTTATATGGAAAGTTCCTTCCTCTGGTACTGAGCGGATGTTGTCAGCAAATTGGAGCTGCACCGTGATATTCTGTTCTCCTTGGGAAAGAGAAGAGGGAAGTGTCACTTCCGGATTAAGATTACCGGTTTCTTTTCCTTCCAGCCTTAGGAATACATTCTTTTTAAGAATGTTTTTCCCTTGGAAAATTATACCTGAAAGTTCAAGGTCAATGTGTTTTTCAGAGGGATTTGTAATTTTCAAAGGAATCTTAAATTTATAGTTTTTATTACCCAAATCAGTGGGGAAAACCACCTCAGGAATAACCATAAGTTCCTTTGTAAAATCTGCTGTCTCACCTTCTTCAGGAAGTTTTACAGGGTCAATTCCGAGATTTTCGGTTATCCTGTCTGTAATGTCAACAGAATCTGTTTCAGGATTAAAAACCGGTTGGGTAGAGGCATTTTCCCCTGTTTCGTCCGTTATATTCGGTTCCCTTTTTTCTGTTTCAGTCCCCTTAATGCCGGTTTCGTTATTTACGCTGTCTGCAGACTTACTGTCTGCCTGTGACAAATCCTCTGAACCGTCACTTCTATCTTCCGGTTGTTCTTCCTTGATTTCCGGGCCTGTACCTGTTTCCGTATCTTTGGTATTGGCAACTTGTGCCTCCTGATTTTTTCCAGGGTTTACGTTATTCACAGATGTATCGTATGTTGTCGCAGGAGTCCGGGTAATTGCATTTCCGTCCAAGTCAACGATATTTATGCCCTCGGGGCTTGGGGTTTTTATAAAATAAACATCCCAGCCCGATGACTTCATTTTTGCGGTTATGGTATCTATTTCCGACTTTGTTTTTTCAAAGGAGAAATTTGCAGGGTCAGAAGTCGCACCGGGAGAATGGAGTCCGTCTGAAATAAGGACTATAGTTTTGTTGGAATTAACCCTAAGCGCAGAAGTGTATTGGGTTGTATATTTTAAAGCAGATACAAAATCAGAATTTTTACCCAAGGGATAGAGAAGAAAAAACCTGGCGACCAGTTTTTCAACATCATCCTGGGTTTTTATTATCTGTACAGCTTCCAAGGTTTGCGAAACATTGAATGAAATAAGATGAAAGGTATCGCCCTGTCTGACAAAATTGACTGCCAGTTCCGGAAGAATTTCTTCTGTTATTGTGTCAAAGTATGGAAGCATACTGCTTGACGTATCCAAAAGGACAACAATGTCATTTGCCGTATTCTGCTGGGCAAAACCGGCCGCCATCATTGCGAGTGAAAGAATTAAAGCATGAAATTTCTTCATATTTTCCCCTTTGATTTAATCCACTTTGATTATTTTTCTTAGTCTCTTCAGAATCAACCAACCATAATGGAATTATACAACTTTTTTTGAATTTTAACATTAGAAAAAAAACAAATACAGTCCTTTTTTCAGTTTACAATTAACATTCAAAAGAACTGTATCTTAATTCTGCCTGTTTTAATGAATTCCAGGATTTTTAAAAATCAGCTTTTTCAATTTCAAGTATCGTATATGAATTCTTGTTTTCGTTGATTTCAAAATCCAGTTTTTCTCCTTTCTTGTGATTGATAAGAGCCTTACCGAATGGAGCCATGTAGGAAATTATGCCGTTTGAAGGATCGGATTCCCAGGGGCCCAGTATCGTGTAAACTTCTTCCTCTCCGGATTTTTCATTTTTAAGATGAACCCTCGTACCAAAAGATACCATTTTTGTGTTCACATTTGACGGGTCAAAAAGAACGGCTTTGTCAATTTCGTCCTGTAATTTGCTTGCAGCCGAATTAAGCTGGGCTTCCCTTTCTTTTGCGGCTTTGTATTCTGCATTTTCTTTCAGGTCCCCCAACTCCCGGGCTGTTGAAATATCCTTTGTATTTGAAAGAATATCCTGCTTGAGCTGTTCAAGCTCTTCTTTCTTTTCGGCATATTTCTTTGTAGTTACCACAAGCCCCTTAGGTCCGGATGTCTGAAGTCCGGAATTTTTCTCATCGCTGTCAAAGAATTTTATGCCCTTGAATTTTTCGGCAATATGACTCCTCATTTCCAGCTTGATGGATGGTTCCAAATCTTTTATGTCATCCACCAGTGTGAACAATCTCTTGGCAGTGTCTTCATCTTTGCTCATCATGTACTGTTCCAAAAGTCCGTCCGTAAACAGCAGATTTTGAATTTGTTTGTTTATCTTCCGGTTTTCAACAGTATTAAAATGGTTCTCCATTTCCCTGTAGGTAATGTCAAGGATTCGTATCAATATTATGAGCATCTTTTCGTATGGAACCGAAACTTCCTTAAACCATTTTTTATCGCGGCAGTTTTTAAAAAACCATATAGCGGATTCCCTGTAGTCCCTGTAACTGTCAAATACTTTTTCGACGAGTTTTACCAATTCGTCGGTACAACCGTCTTCTTCCAAGGCGGTGACAATATCCTGGGATAAAACAACAGGGAAAAGGTCTATGTAAATCTGCTGCCAGTTAGGTATCAGGGCTTTTATTTTTTGGAGGAAGATCTTCCTTAACTCGCTGTTTTTCATGTTTGAATACAATTCGTTAATGTCCTGTATTGTTTCAAACATTTGGGTGAACTTATTCGTAAATCCGTACTTGTTCTGCAAGTCCATGGCCCTGACATCGGGATCTGTAAGGATTCTTTCTATTTCCAGATAGGAAGCCATCGTAAGCTCATTTGCCGTTGTGTAATTATTCTGGTATCCGAAAAAATACTCGAACATTTCGGTAAAGTAATCCGAATCCAAATCCGGTTTCCGGCCTTTTGCAAGCATCTCCGTAGGGAAAACATAATTATCAAGTGTTTTGAGTCTGGCAAAAAAATCTTTTTGAGCTTTAAACTCGTTGTATAGTTTTTCTTCAGTAGATAAATTCTGCCTTACCTGATACATATCCATATTGGTTGGATTGACTGCAAATGTGGAATCAGTATTTAAGATTTTCCTGGCTTTGGTACTCCAGGTAGTCCATTCTGATGGCGAAAGAATCGATGGTACCAGCTCTTCCTTGATTTTTTTCATGTCACAGTTATTGTCAAAACTCTGGATGATGGTCTTAAGTATCCATTTTGTTCCCGGTGAATCTTTGGGTTTTGGAAGTTTTTTACCTTTTTCATCCGGTTTCTGGACATCCTTGATTTTATCAGCGATTGATTTGGCGGAACAACAGGATTTTATTACCCAGATGTGTTTTTTGCTCAAAACCTGGAGTGAGCTTACGGCCATATCCAGTGTCATCGTCTGTTTACGGCTCTGGCCTCCCGGAACAGTCGGGAAGAACATGATTTCCACCATGTTGTTGTCAGCGGAAGTGATTTTTCCTACTCCCCAGGTTCTGTGGTACACATAATTCCCTTTGTCAAAGACTATTCTTTTTTCAAAGTCGGCAATGGCCTCAAACACATTCCGGTAATTCCTTTTTAAATCGGAACTGTTTATACATTTCTGCAGCTGGCTGTGGTTTTTATATTTACCTTCATAACATTCTGTTATGCTTTTCCTTGCCGCCGCATCGTTTTCGTCATAGCTCAGGGCCCTTTTAAGAATTTCAATGCACCAATCCCAGTACATTTCTTCGTTCTTTTCTTCTTCCGTTCCCTTGATGCTTTCTATCTTTTTTCTATAAAAGTCATAAAGTCTGGTAAGAAGCTTTGCCGCCTTTTCTTTTGTCGTAGACTTGGCAATCTTTTTTTCCAGATGATAAAAGAAATCAATATCATCGGAACGGAGTTCAACCAGTTTGTTCCACAGGATGTCAATGTTTTCTTCCATCTGCTTTGCAATGTAACGGTTCATTGCTTTTGTATAATATTCAATTGCAAGCTGCTTGTCGCTGTCTTTATGGCTTTCGTTGTAGTCTTTTTCAAATTTCTCTGCGATGTGTTTTGCCATTTCAGCTTCTTCATAGTCAACCTGAACAAGTTTTTTCCAGATATCAAGAACTTCTTCTTCGTCCTTTTCTTTCGTAGAATTATAGTAGTCCACCAGTTTCCTGAGTGCCAGTTTTGAATCCGGGTATACTTTAAGGATGCTTTTACAGATATACTCTATAATCTCACCTTTGTTCGGTTTATCACTGAATATGTTTATCAGTTTAACCATTGCAGAATCATCTATAAGTTGTTTTTTCAGCGACAGAATCCCTGAAATATACAGGGCGATTATGCTGTCCTTTGTTACTGAAAGATGCTCGTCACATATGTTCTTCACTTCGTCAATGCAGTGTTCTTCAGTCACTTTGTCAATAAGTTCGTCAAGGGCTTCAAAATTCTTTGTCGAATAATCAAGAATAGTTGCCCTTGTCCACTTTTCTTCGTTCAGCATATCCTGAACAGTTTTAATTAATGCCTCTGACATTGTTTTTCTCCCTGTATCTCCCCTTATGTATCATATTTTGAATATACATCCGGGTCTATAATTTTTATTTTCAGCAAAATCTCGTTAATCTTGGTTCTGTCATCGTCTGTATTGATGTAGTGGTCAATAAGCCAAAAGTAATGATTCAGCAACCTGGGAACAAGATATTTTTTTTCCGTTTCATCAGCCTTGCAAAGCTGTGTTTCCATTGCATAACAGGCCTGCTTTAGTTTTCCCAACTCTACGGCCCGTAATTCCCGTTTTACATTGAAAATCCCGTAAATTACCCCGTAAACCGGTATCCACAGAGCCAGTTCCTCTCCCTTGTATCCCATTTTTTCCGTTTCCGAAATAAGCCTGGTTATTATTTCGGAACTGAGAAAGTCCAGCTCAATTTCAGATGCACCGATAAAGAAAGCTTCCCGGAACAAAACCTTGGCCTTCTGCATGTCGCCAGTCAGGGCATAACAGTCAGCCAAATCTGCCACCAGCTTTGCACTGGAAGAATCCCTTGTAAAAGCGTAGTCCAAAAAACGCAGTGCATTGTCGTAATCCCCGAGATTTTTATAGCAAAGCCCGGTTTTACGGTATATTTCAATGTCTGTAGCCCCCTGGTGTTCTTCCAGAGCCTTGCTGCAGAATTCCAACGCCCTGTTAAAGACAAAATACCTTGCAGCGTCAATACAATCCTCGTTGCGACCGGGGAGCGTCTTTGACCACTCTACAAAATTAAGCCAAGCCCGGAAAATCCATTCCGACTTGTCGGAAGGTGAAGAAAATCTTACAACAGTGTTAATCTTATCCTTCCAAAATGAAAGGCAAGAGAGGGCAAACTTAATTTCATTGTTGTCAAGGTTGCTCATAAGAGCAGCGTCTAATAAATCCTCAGCCTCCTCAATGTTGCCATTTCTAAGGTTTTCGTAGGCTGGAAAAAGCGAATCCTGTTTTATATCGGGCATTAACTGAATTTTCTACCATTGCTTAATAAGATACAGTAGACAGTATACGGAATTTTAAGCTTTTAGTCAATCAAAGTAAGTTTTAAGATTTACGCATTTAACTATGTTATATTACTTTACACCCTTATAAGCCTCTGTTATTATTGGACCAGTGGAGAATTTGATGGGAAACATAATGCAAAAACCCTTTGTGGCTCCTTCTTTGCTCAGTTGCGATTTTTCGGCTTTTGGAAGTGAGTTGGCAAAGGCTGAAAAAAACGGGGCCGGCTGGATTCATTTTGATGTTATGGACGGAAGCTTTGTTCCTGAAATAACCTTCGGGGCTAAATTAGTAAAGGATTTGAGGGGCAAAAGCAGCGGTGTTTTTGATGTACACCTTATGGTAAATCATCCTGAGACCCAGGTAAAAACATTTGCAGAAAGCGGTGCGGATTTTATAACTTTTCATAAGGAAAGTACTGTCCACTGCCACCGGGTTGTGGAGCAGATAAAAAGCTACGGCAAAAAAGCCGGTATCAGTATTGTGCCTTCAACTCCGGTATGGGAAATAGAGCCTCTGTTGCCTTTTGTGGATCTTGTTTTGGTGATGTCCGTTAATCCGGGGTACAGCGGCCAGAAAATGATAAGGGAGACTCTAACGAAAATAACTGAACTACGGGGACTCCGGGAGGTAGGTGAGTATGGCTATTTGATTTCTGTTGATGGCGGGGTCAATGAATCAACTCTTCCATTTGTAATGGATACTTCCCCTGATGTTATTGTTTCAGGGTCAGCCTTTTTTAATTCTCCTGAGGGTTTTATGAAAAAACTCGGGGGGTTAATTGAAAATTACGGGAATAAAGTGCAAAGACATTAAACGGGTGTTTCTTTTTATTATTTTGTGATATATTAAATTGAGTTTGCGGATTTTACTTCAGTTTTGTCCGTTTTGTGCCGATTATCAAGAGAGGAGTTTCTTGCCATGAAAAAAAACATTGTTTTTCTTCTTTTTGTTTTTTTTATATTTTCCGGATTGTTGTACGGACAGGACAGTTTGAACCGTGGTTTGGAGGCTTATTCCAGGGGGGACTGGGCGGGAGCGGTGGTTTCCTTTAAGAGGGCAGCCAGTGAAAACGGTGCTGCTTCCGGGGACGCCGGATACTGGCTGGTTATGGCGGAAACTGCAATGGGGGATTATAAATCCGCACTGAGGGATGCAGACAGTTTTTTGGAAAACTACCCCCAGGACAAAAGGTACGGGGACATGCTTTATCAGAAAGGAAGGATTCTTCATTTAAGCGGTAAGTATGATGATTCCATTGTTGTTCTTGGGACTTTTGCCAATTCATATCCCGGAAATGAATATGTAAGTTCTGCGGTTTACTGGATCGGTGAGAATTTATATCTTTTAGGACGTTTTGACGAGGCAGAAAAGATGTACCGTAAGGTTCTTGCTGAATATCCTTTAAGTGTAAAGAAAGAAGCCTCTTCTTATAAGATACAGCTTATAGAACAAAAGGAAAGGGAAGAGGAGTTACTGGAAATTCTACGTTGGAGTCATGAAGAATCCCTGAAAGTTATTGAAGAATACAGCCGCAGGGAGAGAAATTATGAACAGGCTTTGAATGCCTATCAAAAGAAGGTTTCCGGGACCATACAGGAAATGGATGCCAGTTCTGAGGCGGAACTCCTGGCTGAGCAGAAGAAAAATGCCCAGCTTTCTGACAGAATTGAAACTTTGACGGCTATGAACGGGGAATTGACTTCGATACTGGAGTCAATGACCCGGGATTCTGAAGCTCCTGATAGTGAACTGATAAAACGGATTCAGGATTTGAAGCAAAAGGCTGAAACTATAAAAAATAGTGGTTCAGGAACTTGATTATGAAAAAACTGCTTTTTATACCCTTTTTACTTATGTGTTTTCTCGGTGTGTATTCCAGGCCCCGGGCTGTTTCGCTTGCCAGGGACAACATTAAGGTTACGGTTTATCCGGAACTCTGCACCTTTGAAATAGAGCGTAAAATTCCAGGGACGGAAAAATTTGTTCCTGTAATGTCCACCATAGACCCTTCTACCAGTACAACAACCGTAAGAATCGGGGATAAGGCTTACAAGGTATCGGATAAAAAATATTTTTCATCTGATTTGATGGGGGATGAAAATCAGGTTGTTTTGACTTATTACTATCCCGAGGTTCTGGTTACCCAGATTTTTACCCTCGTAAAGTCAAAAAACTCCGGTGAATTTGACGGCGTAAATGTAACCTGGCGTGTCCGGAATCTTGTAGAAGCCAGAGTCAATGTTGCCCTAAGGTTTATTTTTGACAGTAACCTGGGAGAAGGCCTGGGGGTCCACTTTTCTACCGACGGACATCCGAGAATTTCCTCCGAAACGGAAATTTCCGGTGATTATCTTGACTCTTACGTGCTTACAAAGGGAAGGGACAGTACCCTGGGGATTTTATTTAAGGTGAATGGTTTTGATTCCCCTGAAAGGATTGTTTTTGCCAACTGGAAAAGATTGAATTCGGCGTATTGGGATTTTACTACTGAGCCGGGAAGAAACTTCAGTTATATGCCTTATTCTGTTAATGATTCAGCTGTTGCTTTTTACTGGCCTTCAAAAATTTTGGAGCCGAATGAAGAATACAAGGCTGCCCTGGTGTTTACGGGTTCCGGAATTGAGACTTATGGGCAGTCGGAACCTGCTGAAAATCCTGCCCCGGTAGAAACCGGGGAAGTAAAAACTTCCGTCGATGTACCGGTTCCGGTTCAGGGGGTAAATCCCGGTCCGGTGTCTGTTCAGAGTAGTCAGGAATCCTATGTGGATTATACGGCAATGACGGTTGAAGAAATAATAGAAAGACTTGATTACCTTCTGGATAATCCACAGGAAGCCCGGAATTCGGAGCTTATTGAACTGGAAGCCTATCTTAACATTTTGGAACAAAGAAAGTAAAAGGTTTTTCTGGAATATGGCTAGGACTTTCATTGAACAGGCTGAATTTTTGCTTTCAAAAAAAGAGTATGGCAAGGCAAAAAATCTTTTGGAAGGAAAAGTAATCCAGTATAGGGAGAGTTTTCATTTTTTTTATCTTTTGGGTACAGCCTGTCTTTATGACAGGGATTACCAGGGTGCAAAGGCTTATTACCAGCGTGCAAAGGCAATCAAATCCAGAGACCCAGATTTGCTTTTGGGTATGGCTGCTCTTAACCTTAACAGGCAGAATGTACCCATGGCCCTTGAAAACTATCTCGAGGTTTTGGATTACAGACCGGGAGATAAAACAGCCTTGAAAGCCCTGAATTTTTTAAAAAAGCACGGAACACAGGAAGAGCTTCTCCGCTTTGTTGACAGCGGAAGGTTGAAGGAGTTTTTCCCAGTGCTTAAATTCAAGTTTGCTGTAACAAGCAGACCCTGGTTCCGTGTAATTGTCGTTTTGCTGCTTTTATCCGCCATAGGAGGCGTGGTTTTCTTTACCGGAAGAATGAAAGTAAAAGAACAGCTTCCTCCCCGGGCGGATTTGGAGAGCCTTGAGCTTGCCTTTGACGGTGACAATGAGCTTTTTGACAGTACCGGTACGTTCCGGTATATTTTAACAGAGGAAGAGCTGGAAGAAAGCTATAATCTTGCCCTGAAGTATTTTCAGGAATACAGGGATAATGCTGCACAGGTGGAAATCAACCGGATTCTTTATTCCAATGCGGTGTACAAGGTAAAGAAAAATGCCAGGATTCTTATGGACTATATGGAAGTTCCTGCATTTGATACAATTTCAGATAACTACAGCCTGTCCCAGATACAAAAGGAGCCTTATCTCTATATAGACTGTTATGTCCAGTGGAAAGGAACGCTTGCCAATATAAAAGAGTACGAAAACCTCACGACGGCAGACCTTCTTGTGGGGTATGATACCAAGCACAGGGTGGAAGGAATTGTTCCTATGGAAATTAAGGCCGAGGCACTCAGCTTTGAAATAGATCCGAAGCTGCCTGTTACAGTCTTAGGAAGGGTGAAAATCCGTGATTCCAGGGTTTCTTTGGACTGTGTTTCCCTTTACCAGAATATAAAATCAGAAATCTGAGAAATTTGTTTTGTAGTATTCCTTGTCCGTCAGATATTTTTCGGGAATAAAAGGCTTCAAAAGCTCTGCCATGGAAGAATTGGTGATTATTGATGCTATGACTTCCGAACTTAGCTGTTCAGACGAAACAATATGCAGATTTTTAATCTGTCTTTCAGCTTCAGGGCAGGGAATTGTATCGCAAACCAGAAGATTGTTAAGAATCCCCGACTCTGTAAGCTCTTTAAGCCGTTCCACAGCAGGACCTGAAAAAACAGGATGCACAATGGCAAGGTTTATTTCCTTAGGTTTTCTGGTAGAAAGCTTCTTGATAAGCTCATAAACGGAGCCCCCGGTATCCACCATGTCATCAACAATCCAGATGTTTTTTGCCTCGAGAGGTACAGCTGTTAAAAGGTTTATTGATTCTATGGTATTTGCTTTTGTGTAATTCCTTTGTTTGTGTGCTACCACCAGTTGGGTTCCGAAGGCTTGTGCAAAACCTCTTGCCAGCTTTTCACCGCCTGCATCTACAGAACAGAACATCCACTGGTTTCTTACCACTGATTCAAGATACTCTGTTGTTTTAATAAATTTATCGCATATATATTTTTTTATCAGTGTGGAGGCTTTTATATCATCAATTGCACAGGAAATAGGGTCAAATATTGTCTTTGATTTGTCACTGTGCAGCTGGTATGTTATAAGGTGGTTCATTCCAATCGATGAAAGAATCTTGTAATGGAGCCAGAAACCTACGGAATTCCTTCTGGTAGTCCTGTCTGAACGGCTTGAAGAAACATAGGGTTCAAAAACTGTAATGGACTTTGCCTGGGAACGCCTTAAAACATCGATTGTGTGGTAAAGCTCAATTTTTGCCTCGTGTATTTCCAGTTCTTCCCTTTTGCCGGCGGCATTGGTAAAAAGAAAAACATCCTTTCCCCTTATGGAAGTGTTAAGGACAACTTCCATTTCGCCGTCAGAAAACTGCATTACGGAAAGGGCTCCCGTAAGGTCAAAATCCTTTAATTTAGAAAAACAGGGCATTTTTTTTAAGATATCGGCAACTGATTTTGCATAAGTTGTCATTGAACGGGTTGACATAATAACAAAGGAGTTTTTCATACTTTTAAAGGATAATCCTACTTTTAAAAAAAATATAGAATTATTTTCAAAAAAATTATATATTTTTTTACGCAATTTGAATAAAATTAGCTATAAGGAGTATATAGGAGGATTGTAAATGGCAAAGGTTACAAATGAAATGCCGTCTGGAGTTGATGAAAAATTGAAGGCTTTGGAAGCCGCAAGACTTCAGATTGAAAAACAGTTTGGGCAAGGTTCTCTTATGAAACTTGGAACAGCCGCCAATGCGGCAGGAATCGATGTTATCCCTTCCGGTTCTATTCTGCTGGATGAGGCTCTGGGAATCGGCGGGTATCCCAGGGGACGTATTATCGAAATTTACGGGCCGGAATCTTCCGGTAAAACAACAATAGCCCTTCATGCCATAGCAGAGGCCCAGAAATTGGGAGGAATTGCAGCCTTTATTGATGCAGAACACGCACTGGACCCGGTTTATGCCAAAAACCTGGGGGTGAATATTGACGAGCTTTGGGTTTCCCAGCCGGATACCGGTGAGCAGGCTTTGGAAATTGCAGAAAGCCTTGTCCGGTCCGGTGCAGTGGATATTATAGTTGTGGACTCTGTTGCAGCCCTTACTCCCCAGGCTGAAATCGAAGGGGATATGGGGGATTCCCACATGGGGCTTCAGGCCCGGCTGATGAGCCAGGCTTTGAGGAAACTTACAGCAACTATAGGTAAGTCAAATTCTATCCTTGTTTTTATTAACCAGATAAGGATGAAGATAGGGGTAATGTTTGGTAATCCGGAAACTACTACCGGTGGAAATGCCCTTAAATTCTATTCTTCTGTTCGGCTTGAAGTAAGAAAGGTTGAAACCTTTGATAAAGGTTCCGATGAGGCAGTCGGAAATAAAGTCAGGGTGAAAGTTGTAAAAAATAAAGTTGCACCTCCTTTTAGAAAGGTGGAAATGGATATTATTTTCGGGAAGGGAATTTCTTATATGGGAAGTCTCCTCGATTCTGCGGTAAAGCACGAGCTTGTAGACAAAAGAGGGGCTTGGTTTGCCTATAATGAGGAAAAAATTGGGCAGGGCCGGGATAATGCCATTGCTTTTTTGGAGCAACATCCTGATATAGCGGCTAAACTAGAAAAACAGATACGGGAAAAACTGTTTCCCGGACAAAAGCTTGTGGTAAAGGCGAAAGATTCAGGAAAGTCCGGGGATGATTTATCCGGAATCCCGGCTGAAAAGAAAACTTCTTCCACGGAAAGAAATGGGCAAAAAACACAGGGAGGACCTGTAAGGGATGTTTCTCCTGAAGAAGCCTTGTTCTGAACTTGCAGTATTGGGACTGGGGGCAAACAAAGCCTTTGAAAAAGAAGATGGCCTGAAACTGAGTCCCAAAGAGACAATTTTAGAAGCCGTTGAATGCTTAGAGAAGGAACTGTCGTCTTTCAGGCTTTCTTCCTGCTATGTTACAGCTCCAATGTACTATGAAAATCAAAGCCCTTTTTATAACGGGGTTTGCTGCGGATATTACAATGGAAGTCCCAGGTCTTTGTTAAGATTTATCCATTCTGTAGAAAAAAAATTCGGCAGAAACCGTAAAAATGAAGAAAGGAACGGCCCCAGGACACTGGATATAGATATCGAACTTTTTGGTAACAGGGTGCTTGCCACAAAGCATCTGGTTATTCCCCATGAAAGGATAAAAGAAAGGGCCTTTGTGTTAAAACCTTTACTGGAGATTTTACCGGATTGTGCCGATGTACATACAGGACGGCCTTACAGGGAATTCCTTGAAAACCTGGGAACTCTGGACGGTGTGGTGTATTCTGTAGAAAACTGGAGATAATATGGCAGAAGAAAATGAATTTAAGCTGGAGTCTTCCACCCCGGAAAAAAAAGAAAAAACCCGTTTCAGGTTGAACGATTTTGACGGGCCTTTGGATTTGCTTTTGTGCCTCATAAAAAAGAACGATGTAAATATTTATGATATTCCGATAGCGTCCATAACGGAGCAATATATAAAGTATCTTGAGTACAATGTTTCGGCAGATCTGGGGGATTTGACGGAGTTTTATAATATGGCAGCAACCCTTTTGTATATAAAGTCAAATATGCTTTTGCCGGTGGAAATGAACCTTGAGGACGAAATCGAAGACCCTCGGCAGGAACTTGTGGACAAACTCATTGAATATCAGAAATTCAAAAAACTCTCAGACCTTATGGAAGAAAAGGAATTTGAATCTGAATGGGTTTTTGAGCGTAAGAAGATACAGCATTCCCTTCCTTTCGAAGAAGAGTCTATGTGGGAAAAAGTCGATACTTGGGATTTATGCCGGACTTTCAGCAGGATAATGTCCAATTATTCTGCTGAGCGTATCCTGAATATCCACGAAGATGTTTCAATAGATGATAAAATAACCTTGATGCACGAACTTCTCAACGAAAAAAAATACTGTTTTTTTACGGATTTGATTGGTTCCGAAGGTAAACTTTTGGATGTTGTTTGTGCTTTTATGGCTTTGCTGGAAGCTGTCAAGTTTAAAATGGTTATTGTGTTCCAAAACCGTATGTTCGGGGATATAAAAATCTGTCCCGTAGAATCTACGGAAGAAAAACGGGCAGCCCTTGTAGAGGAAATTAAAGATGGAGTTACAGTTGGATAAGGAAACAGCATTATTGGAAGCGGTTTTTTACCTGGAAACAGAGCCTTTGGATGAGGCTTCCCTGGTAAGGATTACCGGACTTTCCAAAGAACTTGTTGAGCAGACCTTGGAAAAATTAAAGGAAAAATACCAGTCCCCTGACAGCGGTGTGGAGCTTATACAGATTTCGGGAGGCTGGGTTATCAGTCCCAAAAAAGAATACTGGGATTGTCTCAAAGAACGGTATGGCAAGCGGAACGAAAACAAACTTTCAAAGGCGGCAATGGAAACCCTTTCCATAATAGCCTATTCCCAGCCTATCACCCGCAGTGAAATTGAACAGATAAGGGGTGTTTCTGCTGATAACATGATCAGGCTTCTTTTGGACAGGGAACTTATTAAAGAAGTTGGCAAAAAAGATGTTCCCGGAAAGCCTGTGCAGTACGGGACAACAAAGGAATTCCTTAAATTTTTCCGCCTGAATACTATTGCAGATCTGCCCAAACTTGATGAAACAGAGAGTGAAAGATTTGAGCTTGCAAGATAATTTACAGGATTTACAGAGGCTGCAGGTTTACCTTGCCCATTCCGGTGTTGCAAGCAGGAGGGCCTGCGAAAAATTGATTTTAGAAGGCCGGGTTGCAGTTGACGGGGAGGTTGTACAGACGCTGGGAACAAAGGTTTCCCCCTCCCAGTGTATAACAGTGGACGGAAGGGAGGTTTTCCCGGAGGAAAAAAAACATTACCTTGTTTTATATAAACCCGAAGGTTGTGTGTCCTCCCTTGCGGATGAAAAGGGCAGGGCTTTGGCTGTTGATTTACTGAAACCTTTTTTTAAAGAACGGTTATACAATGTAGGCAGGCTTGATATGTTTTCTTCCGGGGTTCTGCTCTTTACAAATGACGGGGAATTTGCAAGGACTGTGTCCCATCCTTCTTCCGGAATTAAAAAAGAGTATGAAATTACCACCCTGGATATGCTTCCTGAAGATATAGCCGAAAAATTTAAAACCGGGATAAGGTACGAAGGGGTTTTTTACAAGGCTTATTCGGCACAAAGGGTGTCATCAAGAAAGCTGAAAGTCGTCCTTATAGAGGGCAAAAACCGGGAAATAAGAAATATGCTTTCTGCTTTTAACATAAGGATAAAAAAACTTTTGAGAACCAGATTAGGACCTGTGGATTTACAAGGGCTGACACCCGGTAAGTTCCGTGAATTAAATAACTTGGAAATTGCAGAGCTTACAAAAAGTAAAAATTAATTTTTTTGCTTTTTGTTCCGAAAATTAAAGAGACTATGGATTTTTTTACAAAAAAAAGAATTAAGCTGGTTTGTATAGCTGTTTTTTTATTTTTTATGGTTTTCTCTTTTGGTGAGACTGTTCATGAACTTGAGAAAGGAGAAACCCTTTACAGCCTTTCAAAAAGATATGGGGTTTCTCTTGATGAGATAATACGGGTGAATAAAATCAAAGACCCTACAAAATTAAGACTGGGGCAAAAAATCATTATCCCGGATTCTAAAGAACGTAACAGCGGAACCGTTACTACATTTGAAGAATATACAGTAAAAAAAGGGGATACACTCTGGGGAATTTCCTTTGCAAACGGGGTGACATTGCAGGACTTTCTTAATGCAAATAATCTCAAAGAAACTGACAAAATCAAACCGGGGGAAATTCTTCTCATCCCTGTGGAGAGGGTGACGGGGACTTCCCAGAGCGGTTCCGGGGTGGCGTTTGAAGAAGATTCCGCCTTGAAAGAAATTTTTGAGGGTAATACAGTGCCTGCCCAGACTGACAATGGGATAATCTGGCCTTTAAAGAGCCCGGTTGTGTCTTATATGACCGGTAAATTATACGGCGTTGTTCTGGAAGGGAAGAAAGATGAAAAAGTCAGCTGCATTTCGTCCGGTACAATAATCTCGGCAAATTATTACCGTGGGTACGGGAATGTACTTTTTGTAAAGGCTTCAAATGGGTATATTTATGTGTATGGGGGAATTAAGTCTCCTTCATGTAAAACCGGCGACAAGGTTTCTTTCGGTTTTAACCTTGGAGAGTTAACTTTTGATCCTAAAAGCAATAAATCCCAGCTTATTTTTATGGTGTACAAAGACGGTGTTCCAACTGATCCTGCAAAGGTTCCCAGGGGATAAAATTATTAGGGAATACCTGTTTTTTAACCTAAAAACTTTTCATTTGCAGGGTAACTTGTAAAGAATAATTCCCCACTTTTCTGTCAGAAATTACAACATTTTTTATATATCATGGCGGGAGTTTTTCCGCCGTGAATCCGTCTTGGATAATTGTTCATCCAGTGCTCCGCCTTGGAAAC
>JADIMM010000036.1 GCA_017694795.1 Candidatus Gallitreponema excrementavium | reverse complement strand
ATTCTGAATGTCTTGTGCTGACTGAATGTCATACTCTGACAGAAGGCCTCTGATAATTTCTCGTTTGCCTTCTGTCATTACAACTTTGTGTGGTGGTGTTTTTTCTTTTGCCATAGTTGTCTCCTGTGTTTTATTCTATCACAGACCTACTATGTTTTGAATTTACAGAAAGACTTTCACAGTCTCAAAAAGTTTCATATACTTCTACGGCATTTTGATTTTTATCATCTGAATATGCACATATTTTTTCAAATGAAGCATCAAGTCTCATCGTAACATATTCACGATATATATAAAATTGTCGAGTTAAATCTTTTCCTAATATAACTTGATTATAGCAAATTACATCATTAACTCTGTTAATTGAAGATTGTGTCAAATTTAGTTCGCAATTTTGATTCTGAAAAAAGCCACATATCCATCATGCTACGTTAAACAAAACCTCCTTTTGAACTTTTATTGAGCCGGCATTTATGTAGCAACGCTCAGTCTGCCAGTCCTCTGAATATTCAAGCAAATAGCTTGTTATCAGTCTTATATAAGAATCTGTTGAAGGAAAAACACCGACAACAGATGAACGTCTGCGAATTTCACGGTTAAGCCTTTCCAGTGTATTTGTGCTTGATATCTTGCGACTGTCCAGTTTCTCAAAGGCATAGAACTGAACAGAATCTTCAAATCCTTCCTCAAGACATTCTACTGCTTTGGGAAATGCTTTTTCATATTCCTCGCAGAAATCATTCTTCATTGCTCTTGCCGATTTTTCCTCAGGAGCTTTCCAGATTAGCTTCAGCTTTGCAGCAACTTTCTCCTTATCTTTTTGCGGAACATATGCAAGTATATTCCGCATGAAGTGCACCTTACATCTCTGCCAGGTTGTTCCAGGCAAGGTGCTGCGTATTGCGGCCTGCAAGCCTTTGTGTGCATCAGATACGCAAAGCCATACTTTTTCAAGACCGCGTTCCTGAAGCTTTCTGAAAAGAGCTGAATAAGTTTCCTCAGATTCATTTTCCATAGGTTCTACAGCAAGGATTTCCTGCTGTCCTTCAAGATTTACTGCCTTTATTACCATTACGGCCTTGCTGGAAATCCTGTGGTTATCACGAATCTTTTCATAAAGTGCGTCAGCCCAGATTACCGGATATTCAGCAGCAAGTTTTCTTGAACGGAACTCATCGACCATTTCATCAAGCCCGTTGTTTATCTCGCTTACCTCAGAAGCACTCAGACTTTCTATTCCAAGTCTTTTTGCAATGTTCTCAATCTTTCGTGTTGAAACTCCGTTCAGCCAGCATTCCTGCACAACTTGTATAAGAGCCTGTTCACTGCGTTTCTTCTCTGTTACGAAGAACGGAATGTAACCTCCCTGTCGTATTTTGGGAACCGAAAGATAAACTGTTCCAAGCCTTGTATCAAAACGACGGATTCTGTAACCACATCTATAACCAGTGCGAGATTTCGCATGAATCCCTTTTTCAGCTCCTGTCCTGTGAGTAACTTCAATTTCCATGAACTTGTCCATTACCCATTGGAGCATTTCTAGCATTGGATCTTTTGCTGTTACAAAATCCAGTAGTTTATTTTCGAAAAATGTAGTATCCTTCTTCTTGGCCATTGTCTTTTCCTTTTTTGTTTGCTGGGGTAACTAACATTTTGGAATTTTCAATGGCTTTTTTCTACCCCAAATTGCGAACTTTATTGTACACTATCTTACCATCAGCGAATAATAAAGTACGGTGATGCAAAATGTTTGGAAATTTTAGAATTTAGAGAACCAGCTCCTTATTATGGTAAAGATCTTGATATAGATTAACAACAAAATAAATTAAAGAAGAATAATCAATCCGACAGGGATTCAACCGGCAAAAAGTACGGGGAGAGCTGGGGG
Source organism: Candidatus Gallitreponema excrementavium (assembly GCA_017694795.1). Classification (GTDB taxonomy): domain Bacteria; phylum Spirochaetota; class Spirochaetia; order Treponematales; family Treponemataceae; genus Gallitreponema; species Gallitreponema excrementavium. Next base: position 9,655 of record JADIMM010000036.1, on the reverse strand, counting down.
TTAGCTTTTTGCCATAACCTCCTAAATCAACAAAAGGCATTACCACCCCCGACCAATCCATACAAAACCTGCCTAAATCACAGAGAATAGTCGAATTTTGTTCTAGCTCCAAAATAGTCATTAAAAACTGCATTTATATAAATTGTTCCGCTGTCTGACAGAGGACATGTATATTCGCAGGTCTCTGTACGTCCGGTAGAATATCTGCCAGTAACTTCTACTTCGTAACCAATAGCTCCTTCCACAGGGTCCCATGTAATTTTCATATATTTTGAGTCAATTTTATCAACCTGAATATTTTCAGGAACTCCGTCAAAAACTTTTACCTCGATAACTTTTGAAAACCCGCTTATTTTCTTGTTATAGACGCTTTGCGCCTTGAATAGATATACTTTTCCCTGCTGAATCTCCATACTCATGGATTGATAAGATGGGAAGTTTTTAACCAGTTTAAAATTACCATCCTCAGTTGTTGCACAGTAAACATTATATGACGCAAATACATTTTTTTGTGAACATTCAATCTCAACCTCATAATAAGAATTATAACTATTTTTAACTATTTTATATGAAATTTCTGGAACAAAAAGCCCTGTTTCAATTCTGTCATTCCAAAAATTACTACAAGAAGTAACTACCATCAATATACCAAAAATTAAATAATTTTTTTTCATACCATGCCTACCTGCCAAAAGTGCCTCCAAGCCCCACAAAAAACCTGTCAATAAAACCAAAATCAGAATAAAAATCCAATGAATATTCTACCGTAAGGGTGCAATCCCACAAAACATCCATAAAATCAACACCAATACCAGCTCTGCCAATTTGAGAACTACTGTCCATATTCCACAATTTTCCATATCCATACCCACAAAGCAGATATAAATTAAACCTCTCTGCAACAGTATAATTCATACCCAAAAAACCTATAAATGAGCCAGACATAATAAATTCTGAATTTGACAAGAACAAATTTAGTAAATTAACAGAAGTACCTATGAAAAGATAAGGTAGAGGTCCCCAATATCCCATAGCAGGCCATAAACCTACAAGAGAATTATATTTTACATTACGGCAATAACTATAATCTACCAGTCCAATTGAAAAACCGGTTCTGTTTGTATGGGAGTCAAGAAAATCACAAAAGGAATCCCATGCCTTGTCCCTTTTATATTCCTGCCATTTCTTTTTATTTCTATCTATATCATCCTGAATTCCATTATATCCAGCTTCTTTGGCTTTATAATACCATTCTTCAGCACGTGAAAAACTAGCTCCCTCCTCATAGTACTTAGCAACGTTTATCATCCCGTCTACATCACCACTATTTGCCGCCTTTAAATACCAGTCATGAGCAATATTCTTATCTTTATCTACTCCATGACCATTATAATAGCAGTATCCGAGACTGTTTTGGGCTTTTGCATACCCGGCTTCTGCCGCAAGCCGGTAATAATAAACCGCAGACTCATAATTTTGGATAACATTGTTTTTCCCATAAAAATAATCATTCCCTTTATTATAGCAATTTTCTTTTGTCTCATCGGAAAGATAGTCAAATATAATCTTTTCGGTATCGGATTCTTTAACTAGACTTTCTTTTTCTTCCTCTTTTTTATCAACGTATACGACTTTAACCTTATGGCGTCCGGCAGGAACATTAAAAACTGATGAGCCAAATTCACCAATATTGTTTTTGTATTCGTTATCAATATAAACCTCACAAGGTGTTATAACAGATACAGAAATAAAGCCCTGAAACGCATAACTTTCGGACGAAGATACATTTTCAGGTTTGCCTGCAAGATAGATAGGTGAAAGAAGCTGTCCATACTCACCAGGCAACTGTTTTTCGTTGGTCTCCAAAAAAACATCATAACGAACCTTCATAAGAATATTTGTCAAGCTCGCACCTTTCTCTGTTATTCTTTTTGTAAGGGCAGGGGTATACACGCCATCCTGTGCCGTTTCCCCGGCCTCGGCAGAATAAACAATAATCGAGTTTTTAGGTTTTCTTGTTACAGCTGCAAGCCCCCGGCTGTCCCCGCCACGATGTCTGCTGTTCGGGAATGGATCATTACGGCATGAATCCAAGATAACTACATTGGAATCTCCCGTCATACTATCCATAACCTCGTCAAGTTCAACACATCTATAGCGAATCTGATCTTCATCATCGATTTTTGCATCAACCGGGATAAGATAGTTCTTACCATCAATCTGAACCGCATGTCCACCGTAATGAAAGAATGCAATGCCTCCTGTTTCATTCACTTTTTTTCTAAATTCCCTGAGAGTATCAAACATTTGATCCCTATTTGCATTTTTCACAAAGGTTACTGTAAAGCCGATACTTTCCAGAGCAACTTTAAGATCCTCTCCTTCTGGTACAGGCTGGGTCAAAGATTTTACTTCAGTGTAATCACTGTTTGCAATAAGCAAAGCATTTTTTGCTTCCTGAGAAAAAAACTGATGACAGAAGACCAACGAAAAGGCACATAGCAAAAAAATTCTGATTCGTAACATAATTTCATCCTATTTGTTTTTTATTGTACACTCTGAAAAAAAAGAATATTGCACTGTCCAAAGGCTTTTATAGGCTTTTTATTTTTTAGATACTCTTCCAAATCTTTTAAAGCGACAATCAAACGGTTCTCAAAATCTTTCTTAGCAGAAAAGTCTTTACAGCTTTTACCAAAATCAGAGATTTGGATAATCTGTTCAAAAAGCTCTCGGTATAAAAAATTCTGTTCTGATAATGTTTTATTCTGTAAATTAACCATAACAGCAATACACAGACATTTTGAAAATCCACCTATAAGCTCACAAACTTGAAGTAGGATTTCCCTGTTTTTAAGATCGCCATTTTTAAACATAGCAGAATACTCAAAATCAATTATGTCTTTTATTGTCCTAATAGCCAGTCTTTCTGGATTATTACCAGAAGATTCTGCCTCTCTATCCAATATAGTCATAACTGGATTGATTTCATTTTTCATATTTTCAATGTTTTTATAAATTTTTTGGACAGACTTCTCTACAATAGTGCTTTTTAAAAACTTTACAAAATCTTCATATTCAACAAAACCGACAGAGTTAGGATCAAGTTTTTCGTATCGCTTTAAAGACCGGAGAGCCCAACCTATACTCCATACAGGGAAATCTTCCTTCAGGTAAAAAGCAATCATTCTTGAAAGATGTGCATCACATTTATTCAAGGAATTAGATACAGATTTAAACTTTGCATCAATATGCTTATCAGCTTCTTCCTTCACAATATTCTCAACAGTATTTCTGATTTCTTTCTGAACTGATTCATCAACTTTTTTTTCCATGAGGAATTTTGGAATAAATATTGATCCTCCGGCAAGTAGGGAAAGCGATGTTAAAATGATTGAAAAATCTATTCGTTCTATTGTTTCTTTAGATGAAAGAGATGCTATGCCCTCTAAAAATTTACAATTTCCATTTGCAACCAGAGGTTTGCTAAAAGCCAAAAGTGACACGGTGATTAAAGAACCAATCAATAAAAGAGCAACCAATATATACAAAACTGAAAAACAAATTTCGGTCAATGAATGTCTTCTTTTTTGGTTACTGACAGAATCAGAGTTATTATCTTTTTTTCCGGATTTTTCTTCAGATACAGTTTTTTTACTTCTTACTGATCTGCAGGTAATTCTTCTTGGTAATGTTGTCTGAATAACACCCCATTTCCCATCTGTTTTAAATTGAGAATCTGAATTTCTTCCCACAGCCTCAAAAACAGGTTCAATACCTACAAAAACATCAGACTTTAAAACTCTGGGAGTTACAACAGGAATATTCTTATTCGATGCTCTTTTGAAAAGACTTCGATTTTTCAAAGTATCGAATTTTATGGATTTTGTTTTATCATAATCATTATAATCACCTACAAGTCTTCGGTAATTTAAGTCACCTTTTATTATCACAAGATCACTTTTATCAAAATGATTCTTTAATCCATCAGGCATCTTGTCAAAATAATACGGTTCAACCCAAAAGCTGTCAGTCATTACCTCGATTTTCTTTTTACTTATGAAATCCAAAAGCTCTGTATTTTTCCCTTTCTTTGTAAGTGCGGCAACAAGTTTCGAAAAATCATCAATTGTTGCATCTGAAACAAAAAATGGACATGGCTTTAAATGAAGAACAACCTTTTTGGCAAGCCCATACACAATAAAGAAAACCGCGAGGTAGATATCACTAAAAAGCTCTGCTCCACTGTTGTCACATATTATATCAAATCTTAAATACGGCTTCGTTACATCCAAATAATGCTGACAAATTTCTGTTTCATTACAAAGGCATTTTACAGTTTCAGAACGGATTTCATGAAACTGACTTAAGTCTCCTGTATTAGATGTTAATGAATAATAAAGAATACTTTTTATGTGTTCCTTTTTTAACTCATTAAATTCCAGAATTTCTTTTTTTGAGATTTTTTTCTTGTTAAACACTTCAAAATCTTCAAATAATGTGGCGAGTTTAAAACTGAATTCTTCCGATTTATCTTTCCAGTCTCCATCTTTTTTAGCAGCAAAAAAATCAAATTTCAGTTTATCGTAATTTCTAAGACTAAGTAGCAGATGATAAAAATAGAACTCAACAAGGAAAAATGGAGCTTTCATAAAGAATTCTTTTATCGTATCATCTTTATAAACTGAAATAGCTTTTTTCAATTCAGAGCTTCCTGGAATATCAGGATGCAACATGTCATTCTCATCAACCTTTTTGTTTTCTATGAAATTATCATATTCTATCGGACAGACTTCTTTAAAAATTTTGGGGAATCTATTTTCAATGGTAAAATATGCGAAAGAATCTTTATCTTTTGCCGAGAATTCCTTAAAGTCTTTAATTTTCCAATAATCAGCCCTCTCCATACCGTTACTCCATAACCGTATATGTAATCTTGTATACACTGGTTTCATAGTTCTCTGCACTATTTTGTTTTACACCTATGATTCCCCGTGTAATTTTCTGAATATCATTCTTTGCATATTTTCCATTCAACTTCTGTTCTGGAAGCCCTTTTTCCAAAGTAGAAGCATAAATCAAAATCTGTTCTGCCCCATATACTCCATCAACAACTTTAAAGACTGTATCTTTTAAATCAGGAAAAATCCTAATTTCATCTGATGGGACAAAATTATCATCAACCGGCAACCAGTTTTTATCACCATTCGCATCAATGCTTAAAATTGCGATGTAAGAATCCTTCTCCACAGAAACCAAGAACTTTACAATATCATTTGGATACAAAATATTCACAAGATTATTATCGCTATCCAACATGGCTGCTGTAACAAGGTAATCAGGTTTTGATGAAAAATCTTTTTCAGTTGAATTATCTTTATTTGCCTTATCAGTAGAAACAGACTGCGATTCTTTAAAATCAATGGAAATTTGATTCGCCTGATTAAAATTCTTAGGAAACAGGGTCAGATTTAGTGACTCAATTTCTGTCATTGGAATAATAACCTTTTCAGATGCAACAAGTTCTCCTGTAGAATCATTCAGATCTAAAAAAACCTCAAGATTTTCAGCGTTGACAAAATAAGTTCCTGATATAATATATTTTTTTGCATCTGAATTCTTTTTCATCTGACCAAAAGAAACCCCACGTGTTGCAACAACTTGTCCTTCAAATGGCAGAGAGGAAGTTTCCACTATTTTTATCCGCTTTGTCTTTGCGGCAGCTCGTTTTATTTCGCTTTGAATCCAAGGAACGACGGAACCACAGGTATTTGAATCAGAATAATATATATATCCGATTGCTGTTTCTGCACGTTGAATTTGTTTTTCAAAAAACACACTATCGAACCTAGCAACCCCATCCGCAATTGAATTTTGTGCAAAAGCAACCCCACCTAAAATCATTAACAAAATAGACCACAAATATTTTTTCATAAATTTAAATTTCAACATGCACAGTCTCCTACATACCTATAAATTTTCCGTTTAAAGTCATCCTTTTCAATGAAGAAGGTGATTCAATAATTCCACTTTCGTCTGCGTGACAAAAAATTCCAACAAAGCCATATTCAGGGACAACTGAGAAATTAGTTAATAAATCATTTTCTTTTTTTTCATATTCAGTAAACCAAAGTTTTTCAGCAGAATCAGAATCTAAACCAGCAAAAAAAGAGTTACCACCACATCCATAAGAATCAACAGCGTCCTGAACCCCAGAAACAACAACAAAATCTTCATTTTCAGAAAGACAAAGATTTGTTATAAATGATGAGGGATTTTCATTGCGATAGAAATAACTCCACTGTCCGTCAGGCAAAACTTTTATTACAACAGCAGATGTATTTTCATTTCCAAAAGTTTCTGCACTAACAAAAATCTCTCGATTTTTTCTCCGGATCATGCATGATACAGATTTGATACTTTCTTCAAAATCTTCTTTACTAATTAGTTTCCCATCATAATCAAATTGATACAGTACTGATGAAAGAATTTCTCCTATTTCATTTTGCCTATTGCAGAGTAAAATTATTTTCTCGGATACGGAATCACAAAAGCACAATGCATGATACACAAGTTTTGATTCCATTCTAGGCAGTTCCAGCGGTACAACGGATAAAAACGGACGACTATTTTCAAAAGAAATTTCCAGTAACACAAGACTACCAGTTCTGTCAAATCCTGCTGCAAAAATAGAATCATCCAAGCATGAGTTTACAGAGAAAAGTCCCGAAACCTCTGAAATTTTAAACGTTTCAACATGACCATTTGTCGAATCTACAACTATTACAAGCCCGGATTCTGAATTTCCGTTCGTGTTCTGTCCAATGCAGATTAGTTTGTTTTCAAGCAATATGCCGTCAAAAATTTTATTATCAGCATCTTTTTCCAAAAATCCGGCTTCCCATTTTTTGGCTCCGGTATTTTCAAAGCATCCGAAATATACACTCCAGAACTTATTTTTGTTTTTATCTTCTTCTACTTTGTTTCCAATACAGAACAAAACATTTTCATTTTTAGAACAGAAAGTTTTTAAAAGGACCGTATCAGAATAATCTTTACTCCATAGTGGTTCGTTTGTTTTTATAATCGGACGGGCATCCTCAAAAACGACATTTTTTCCATCAAAAGAGTATGTATAGACAAAACCCGAATAGGGTTTATAAAATGGAAAATCACAGTGCTTTCCATTTTGTTCTATAAGCATTGAAATATTCTTGTTAAAATAAAATTCTCTATCTGATGATGAATATACCCCCATTCCACCAGATACTATCGACTTTACATTCTTCTCCGTTACATATGGATTTTTTGAACTTGAGTTCATTACTAAAACTTCTTTATTAGAATTATTTTTCAAGACAGTGTAATACGGAAGATTTTTTAAGTTATCATTCGTTAATTGAATTTCTATTTTTTGATTAAGACCATTTTTGGTTTCTATTCTGTATCCATTGTATTCAGTTATAGGAATTACAATATCTCCAATAGGTATCAAGAACCTTGGATAAAAGAAATATGAAATCTCATCGTATACAAAAAGATTTTTTTCTATAACACATGATTTATTTTTCTCTACTTTAGCTACAGAATAAATAGAGTCCGGGTTATTTTCAATAATTTCAATATCGAAATCACTTTTGTTAAGAACCTCTACTAATAAAGTTTTCGAAATTTCATCTTTAGCAAATTGAGTATCTGTTGATTTACATGATATAAAAGCTATAAATGCCATTATGGGTAAAATAAATTTTGTTCTCATATGTTAAGCATACAAACTAGTTAAGAGCCAGATGTCCATAAACACCTGGCTCTTAAGGAATTATTCAAGTTCAAGTTGAGATCCTAAATCATATTCAACAACACGTTCAGATGAATTATCAATTACTGCTTTTACTAGACCATTCTGATTGAATACAGAAATTTCATATTCAACACCAGCTTTTAAAAGAGTTGGTTCACCTTCAAAGAATTTTACATAACGCTTAGAAGCATCTCCAACACGAAAATCTGCATTAATTGCACGATAAATACTTCCTTCTTCCTTTGCATCAATTTCAAATGTTAATGTTTCACCAGAGTTAATCATTGTGTTCCCATTCTGAGAAAAAATCTCTGTATTATCATTCCTCATTATAAAAGCACGACCACTTTCGTTCCTAACTGTGAGATATGCGACTCTTGAGCCGTACATTTTGCTATTAGGCATAGGAACAATTATTGTCTGGGGGGTTTCATTTTCTCTTGCAGGTCTTGAAACCAATCCTTCTTCTTCCTTTGCAGAAATGCTGCTCATCTTACCACTGTTTCTGTCATACATAAGATATGTAGGATAGTAAACATATCCTCGTGAGTTGTAGTCTACATAAACATACTTCTCTTTTACATTAGGAGGTAATGTTGTAAGCACCGGTCCAGTAGTTCCATTAAGTCGTAATTCTACTGGATAAGGTGACGCATTTTCAAAAAGTAATTTTGCCATTCCACCTACTTCCCCGGTTATTCTAAACGAAGACTTTATATTGTCGCCATAAGTAACAAGCTTTGCAAAAATTACGTCTTCTTCTGTAACATATCCACCTTTTGTTTCGTAAACCTCTGCCTTTACAGCCCTACATAAAAATGCCCCTGTTTTTGAAGAGACAAAAGAGCTAAAATCGAAAGATCTAACGCTTCCTGCTCCGTCTTTATGTATTCCTCCCAAAATATTATTGCGATGTATTGATCCCGCAAAAATAACGAGATCATAGGGGGTCTCATTTATGAGTTCCAAATCTCCACCAGGCTGATTCTCATAAGAAAGATTTTTCATATCTTTCTTAGCTAATTTTTGTGATGTACTCGCACATCCAACAATCATCAATCCAAGCACAGCCACAAGTGCTGCACAACCAAGTTTTTTCATTTTTTCCTCCTCTAGACAGGGAATTTTCTTATATAAAAATTATATCAAGAATAATATATTATTATATCAAATTAATCAATTAAATTTATATAAAAATATATCTATCTTGATATAAAATGAACTTGGAAAAGACAGTAATTGATAACATAAAAAGAATTCGCAAAGAAAAGCACATCACACAGGAACAGTTAGCCGAAGCGTGCAATACAGCCACAAGCTACATAGGACTTATGGAAACCTATAAGAATGTACCCAAGCTTTCTACAATCGAGAAAATCGCTGTTGCCCTAGATGTAGAGCCTGAAATTTTGTTCAAAAAAACAGAAATCGAAAAAAATGAAGAAAAAAAAATCCACCGGATAACAGACATTGTTATAGAAAACATGAAAAAAGAGCTTTATAAAGCTATTCGAGAAAACTGGGATACAGAATAAATATAAATCACCAAAAAGGGGGCTATACAGGCATAATAGAATGTTCACCTAGAGAATAAAATATAATCATTGGGAGGGTAAGTTTCTTATGCCATCCCTGTTCAATTCAATTTTGACCTCAACACAAGCCCCAGAACCACTTTTATTTTGTATATGAACGTTTACTTGCCACCCCAGCCATTTTAATGCCTGGAATCCCACGGAATTTTTCTGAGTGCACTTTTCCGGCTGATTTGGCAACTGCCCGGTAAAAAGCAGAAAAACTTCCGGCAGGGATTCAACCGGCAAAAAGTACGGGGAGAGCCGGCCCTTTACAAAA
>JADIMM010000035.1 GCA_017694795.1 Candidatus Gallitreponema excrementavium | reverse complement strand
CCGTCTTTTCCTTCCCGGATCTCCCCCCTCACCTTCTTTCCTTCCAGCACCACGGTTCCGCTGTCCCCGCCCCTTTCCGGCGGCTGGTGCTTGCGGTCATATATGTACCCCAGTACGTATCCCCGGCTCCTGTCTTTCGATGTGTACACCACCAGGGCCTGGGTTCCTATTTCCGGCAGTACCCACCGGCCGCTGCCCTTCTTTTTCCACTGCCCTGCCACACAGAGCCAGGGGCTTTCGCTCCCGGGCACGCTCATGTCCGTGCTCACCCTTACCCGTCCGAGCCCTTCCGGGTCCCGGTTGTCCGTCACCACTCCCAGTACCGGTGGGCAGCACTCATGCAGGGCTTTTCTCTCGTGCAGGTATCTCCCTTCGGCCCCCTTCCCTGGCTCCCCGTATTTTTCTGCAAGTTCTTCTATCTTCTTTTCCAGGTTTATCATATCTCCAGTCCTTCCGGCTTCTTTCTTAAGCCCCCTTGTTTCTTCCCCACATATTACTATCTTCTGGATGTATTTATCTTTTAGTTCTGTTCTTCCCTATTGAATTTGCTCTAGAAAATACAAAGGATGATAATAATAAAATATAGATGTTTCCAATTCTTTCTCCATCTTCTTATCCAGCCAATTGTATTTGCTATACAATCCATTGTAATAATCAAGGATTGTACAGATTTCTTCTCTTCTAAAAATTTTTTTTATAAAATTTGTCGCATTTACAATACTTGCTATTTCATTCTCTGTATATGTTTTGTTTTTCCACTCTGAACGATGTCTTGTCACCAGTTTTTTTAGATAATCGGTTTCTGTATACAGCTGTTCAATTTCCTTTTTCCCTATTACATTGTCTTTTGCATATTTTACATAGTGATCCATTTCCTTTCCAGTTAATCCCAAACCTGAAATAATAGACTCTGTAATTTTTTTGGGGTCATAGAAATGATCTTCATCACTATCTTCCACCAAGGCTTGTTCTGGCAATAAATTATCCTTGGAAAAAATTTCAAAATGAATGGAATCTGTTTTATCAGTATCAGGAATTTTTGTACCATTACCTATTTTTGCTCCTTTGGGTATTTCAATATATTTGTCTATGTATCTTTTATTGAAAAAAATTTCATAACTGTTTAACACCTTTTTCAATGATTGGTGTAACATTTTATACGTTTCCCCATGTTCAAAATCGATAAACGGAAACCTATCCTCTGCAGTGAATGATTTTTCTTTCGGAATACTTACAAATTCCAGCATCAAGAACACACAAATTGCTATTGCCGCTGCAATATCAACTTCTTGATATTCCTCTATCATATCTGCAAATTGTTTACACATACCAGGCATTCCTTTTTCTACATCATATCCATTCACAGTTCCTATTTTATTTAAACAATCTAATTTCTGCTCTGCATCTTCAAAAAAATATTTCATCCATTGTTCACCCGTTTTTGCTTCTAAAATTCCGTATTCTGCTTCTTTTTTTTCTATTTCAGATGATATTCTGGAAAGTAATGTTTTTAATGCATTATCCAATGACTTTGTCAATTCTTTATACTCTTCTAATAGACCATTATTTCCTGTTTCTATGTATTCTCTTATTAGCGTTTCAATACTTACGGTTATTTGTGACATTTCATCCTTTATTATCTGATATGAATCTTCTAAATAAAAAGCCTTGTTCGCGTTTATGATGTCGTCCAAAAACAATTTTACAAATTCTTTACCCTGTAACTTATGCTTTTTTAAGATAAAATAATTACTATAAAACAAATTTGTCAAATATGATTTCATTAGCCTTTTTTTTAATATAATCTTATTGTCATCAGTCAAAACTGGCGAATACTTAAGTATTGATTTATTCATTAAATCTTCATATTGTTTTTTATATTGATCTTCATACCCTTTTTCCGTTTGTACTGTTGTATCTGTCTTTTTGAAAATCACTGTATTTCCCGTATACAGATTATATATACAATCAATATAGTATTTATAACTTGCTTCATTTACATGATAGTAAGATGCAAATACATCTTTATCTGTGTCTCCGGCTTTTCCTCCTTTACAGCAGCACAATTGTCTGTTATCACTTGTACCTAAATAAAAATAGTAATAGTTTTCAGAATCTTTTAATTTCGTATTTCTAGTTTCAACCATAAATCTTAATTTGTCTAAACTTCTGTAATTATCAATTTCGCACAAATTCTTTAGCCGCCCATCAGGCGGTATCAGATACACTTTTAAATGTTTTGATAAATTGCCGCCTAGATTTGACAAATCTGCCAATTCCTTAGTCGGTGACAGCTTATAGGTGTTTTCATCGATCGTTGCCTTATAAATAACTTTATAGTTTTCTTCATCAACGGGATCAAGACGCTCTGGCAACTTGTAATTCATAATCATGTAATTGGGTAAAAGGCTGTTAAATATTTGTTCATACCAGGTGTTTCGCAGGTTATCACTTACCCGTCCATTATTCTTTAAAAAAAAATCTCTTAACTCCTGCTTTAAATCTATTTTTTGCAAATGCATGTAAAGTGCATAAAAATACTTTATTTTTTCCCCGGGCAACTGGTATTTTATAAGGGCAAAACTGTTGCTTCCATGTCCTTCTACATCGGAATTTCTGGCTGCAACCAGCCGCCCACACCCTATGGAATAAAATCCCTGTGCTGATTCAAGATGAATTCCGTTATGCCACATATTGTTTGCCTTTATTGGGTAGCTGTTGGAAAAGTCATTTTCTTTCCCTCCCGGTTCCTGCCATAGGGGGCCTTCGATGCATATAAACTTCCCGTTTGAATCACAACAAACATTGTTAAAATCTTCCCGCTTAATGATGATGTTATCACCGGGGCTTGCGGCCTCTGAATTATAGTACCATCCTGCAATTTTTCCTGGAGTTGAAGATATTCCGTCCAAAGCTTTTATCTTATTGTCATTATCTACGGGAATTCCGAAGGGGTCATTCAAAATTATATCTCCGGTATCTGTAATTCCTCTTACAACAACTATATGCCCATCTTTTTTGTAGGTATTATTATCGTCTATAACTGATGCCAGTCCTGTAGACACCATTACCGGATACCCGCCTTGTATTTTCTCCTCCAGAAACTCCATCGAGAAACAAAAGTCCTCTTTTCCCTTGATTATCTTATAATTTGAATTGTTT
>JADIMM010000034.1 GCA_017694795.1 Candidatus Gallitreponema excrementavium | reverse complement strand
AAGGGAGATGACGGAGTATGGTCTTACACTCTCACAGCAAAAAAATCTGATGAGATTGTTTATAAGTTCCTTTTGGATGGAGCCTGGCTTGCAGACCCCAACGCCCCGGATTCAATCGATGACGGGTTCGGCGGAAAGAACGGTGTGGTTCCTGTAGCTGCTTTGCTTGCTGCTGCTTCCGGTGATACTTCTGCTTTGGCTATCAAGGCTGGTCCTAAATTCCAGACATGGTCCATGCTTGGCGCCCAGATAAAGTTTGACACTGTAGAAACAAAGGATTCTTCGGACAGAACTTTGGATGATGCAGGTGTTGATTCTGCCGGTATCGGGCTTAAATCATACTGGAAATTCTCCGGCTATGCCGTAGACAAGGTACCGATATATGTTGAGGTTGCTCTTGCTGAAAATGAGGGATTCGCAAACCTTTATCAAGAAGGTTCCTTTAGTAAGGGTGTAAAAAAAGACCCTGTAAGAGAGTGGAAGGACGGATTTACAAACCTTGCAGACCTTGTTTTTGACCCCATTTACTATCTTGACGGACAGGCAGCTGCAGGTACTTACCTTGGTCACTTTAAGACTGGGTTTGAGTCTGAATGGGTTAACTGGACAACCGGTTACAAATATGCAAAGCTCAGCCCCCATACAAACGTTTCTTGGGTTACAGTAGACAAGGAATGGGAAGCAGGTTACAGCGAAGTAGGTGGATTCAATATCTTTGAACTTGGCTCTGCCCTCCGCAACATCGGAGATGTTGTAACCCTTAATGCTACAATTGCTCCTAACCGTTCAGCTGACAGGGCCGGAAATCAGTACGGTATGTATGCCTTTGTAACAGCCCAGACTCCCGTAGGATACTTTGACATACAGTACAACGGTGCTTATGGAAAAACCTTTGACACAATGTTCAGCCATATTTACGAAACAGATGTTATCTTAGGTTACAAGGGAACCTTTGGCCCTGTTACCGTAAAAATGAATGGTTTATGGAGTGGTTTCGGTGACGGAGATCTGTCTGTAAATGATAATGAAATTTACAAATCAAAGTATGTCCCTGCTGCTTCCGATGTTGGGCCTGTATCTTCTGATGCTCCATTCCTTGACGGAACAGCTTCTAATGTACAGGTAACCTATACAGCAGATATGTTTGATGTAACCCTCGGGTTCAGGCACAGAGGTGTTCAGGCAAACATGATGTATGTTGAGGAAGGTGCCGACGACCATACAAATATTTCTGACCAGTTGGGTTCACCAAACACAATGAAATTCTGGTTGGAAGGAAATGTAACACCTATTGAAATGCTGACTATTGGAGCAACAGTAGGTGCCGAAAAAGTCTTTGACACAGAAGGTTTAGATGATGATGATGAAAAGGCATTGATGAAGCTGAACATTGAACCAAAAGTAAGTGTAAAACTTACCGATGTAATCGGAATCGACACAACAATTGATGCCTACGGAAAAATGTATGCTTATACAAATGATTCCACAAAATTCAAGAGGGGAACAGAAGACGGGGCTGCATTTATTCTCGGCGAGGCCGGCCTCCAGTACAACATGGGTGCCATTAACGATGTAATCGGCGGTATTAATGTTAAGTACGCCTTGGATAACGGTAATGACGACGAAAGTTGTGACCAGCTCTTTAACACCCTCCTTGCAGAGGTAAAACTCCCCTTGGGATTTACTGTACAGGCTGGTTTCGGGCTCAGGACTGCCAACGGCGACGCTGCTGACCCGGTTGCACCTTTCGGAGCCTTTCTTGGTGCATGGAAAAAACTTGAAGTTCTTCAGAAACCCATCGTGTATGCCCAGTGTGTTTACAACATGGATCCGTACATGGCATTTGGAGATGGACAGGAACAGTTCAATCTTGACGGTTATACACTTGATAACGGTGTAGGAAACTACGAAGGTCTTGCTGCTATCCGCCTTGCAATGAGATGGGAAATCTAAGGAACAGGAGGAAAAATAGAAAATGAAAAAGATTGTTTCAATACTTTTTGTTGCCTTGATTGCCTTGGCTTTTATGGGTTGTCCTACAACCTATGATACCAATTATCCTCTGACAGTAATTGTTGGTGACATAGTTGGAGACTTTTCAGGAGTATTAACTGGCGGTGGTGCGGATACTGGTGTAGAACCTGTTAATAACGGAGATGGAACTTATTCCGTAACTTTTGCATACCGGGATGACATGAATTCATGGAATGGTGGTGACGGAAAATGCTCATTTAAAATGAGAACAGTTGCAAATGACTGGGGGGCACCGTCTTATGGAATCGGGGAAACTCCGGTTGAATTGGGTGGAGATTTTGTTCCGGTTTATTCTACTAGTCCTGATAATATCACAGTTGAAGGCCTTATAGATGGAAATACTTACACCATTACTTTTAAAGTTAGTGGTGATCAGGTTTCTGTAAAGGTTTCAGAGTAAGGAGGTTTTTTAGATGAAGAAATTTCTTCGTGCAGTTACATTTGTTGCAATGGTTTGTTTAATTGCAACAGGATGTACAAATATAAACGACCCAACTACTCTTAAAGAAGAGCAGTTTGTCGTTAACAAGATGTGGCTTTCCGGTTTTTCTATCAGTGGTTTGGACGAATCCTTTGACGGAAAAACTGCAGAGCTTAAAATGGTAACAAAAGTTGAGACTGTTGTTGATGGTAAAGTTGATGAAGGACAAACCTCAAATACTGAAAAGACTATTGCCTCTGCAACGGTAGGTGATACTGTTAAGTCTTATATATCAGGTTGTGCTTATGTAAAGCTTGACAAACCGGTTCTTATTGAGAGGGACAAGGATAAAACTGAAGTTGTTGATAAAAAAACAACAAAAAACACATCAACCAGTTACTACGTAAAAATTACCACTGATTCAGGTGTTGTTGTAGTAAAAGCACTTGGGGATGATAATGCCCTTGAAAATGCAGTTTTGGAAGTTGTTCCTTCTCCTTACGGTACAAAAGATGATGAGCTTGAAGCAAGGTTTGTTACTGTCCAGGCAAGCAATGCAAAGGACAGTGCCGAAATTATCGGAACCTTTGCTTGGGCAGAGAATGTAAAAGAACCTCTGGACAAGCTTGAGGAATATCCTACTGTTATTGCCTCAGCATGGGGAAATTATGCCTTAGATTTTAAAGATGGTGATGAAGCCTCTGTAACAATAACAGAAGATAAAGATACAAATTGGGATGGAGCAGAGTTTGGTGTTGTTTATGGAACCACAGATAAAGTTGATTGGGGTACAAAGTACACAGGTGCCACATTGTCTGCAAAGGACACATACTATCCTTGTACGAAAGGCGCAGGTGACAATAATAAGATTGATGGTGATGTTTCCTTACCTATAACCATTACTGTAAAAATAGTTGGAAGAAATGTTTCAGTAAAGTATAATTAACAGAACTGATCATAATCTCAATGCTATTGTGGCTGCCCGTTCATTTGGGCAGCCTTTTTTTCTGTAGTCCGCAAGGGGGTGGCGGACAAGCCCCGAGCCCCGGGAGGGGCGAGGGCTTGGGAGCCAGGGGGAGCCGCTTTATATGCCGTTTTGTCCATTTTGTTTCCGGTGCTCCCCCTCCAATAAAATTTCTTAATAATCCTGCCAGGAAATAAATCCTCCTGTGGTGTCTTTTTCGGGGTAGGTTTCGGTTCCGCCGTAAATTATGTTCCGGTGTTTTACCTGGGTTCCTGCAAGGCTTTGGAATTTTTCGATATTGGTGAAAAAGTTTTGTTTGACTGTGGCTGATGACTTGATTTCATAAAGGTTTAACCCTTCCGGTGCTTCTTCCACCAGGTCAATTTCCAGTCCGGAAGAATCCCTCCAGTAATATGCCCTGGGTTCTTTGCCTTCAAAAAATCTTTTTTTCATGTATTCGGATATTATAAGGTTTTCAAAGAGGCTGCCCCGCATAAAATGGGTTTCCAGCTGTTCTTTTTTTTCCAGTCCCAAAAGATTTGAAACCAGCCCTGTGTCGTAAAAATAAAGTTTTGGGCTTTTGATGAGCCTTTTTCCGTAGTTTTTGTGATAGGGTCTGAGGTAAAAAATTATGTGGCTTGTTTCCAAAACTGAAAGCCAACTCCGGGTTGTTACCAGGCTTAGTTCTGCCTGGTTTGAAAGTTCGGTTACGTTAAGTATCTGCCCGCATCTTCCTGCACAAAGTTTTAAAAACCTGTGGAAATCCGGAAGGCTTGTTATATTTCGCAGGAGCCTGACATCCCTTTCGATGTATGTTTTTATGTAAGCCGGGTAAAAATCCACCGGGTCCGGGTTCTGATCGTAGATTCTGGGGTAAGAACCTTTGAAGATATATTCGTTAAGGTTTTGGGGCAAAAGGCCTGCCGGCTTTAGTTCCCGGATTGAAAAGGGTGCCAGGGTTAACAGTGCCGTTCTTCCTGCAAGGCTTTGGGAAATTTTTTCCATTAGGAGAAAATTCTGTGACCCTGAAAGAATGTATATTCCCGGTTTGTTTAATTTGTCCACATGGGTTTGAATGTAGGGGAACAATTCCGGCACCTGCTGAACCTCGTCAAATACTGCTTTTTCCGGGTACAGCGAAAGGAAATATCTGGGGTCTTTAGAAGCCATTTCCCTTATGTCCAGGTCTTCAAATGATACATATTTCCAGTCCGGGAAAATATATTTTAGCAGGGTGGATTTTCCGCACTGTCTTGAGCCTGTTAAAGTTACCAGGGGGAATGTTTTGATTGTTGCTTTTATTTTATTTGTTATTGTCCTTTCTATCATTTTATTCTGGCCTTAAATTTAGTGTTTTTATTTTATGCAAATCGACTAATCGATTATACTTTTTGCATAAAATAAATGTCAAGGTATTTTTGTTTTATTTTCTTACTTACAAATAGCTTACAGGAATTTTTGTCGTTTCTGCTTTCCAGGGGGGGGTGCAGGTTCAGGAGGGAGTTTGCGGTGTAAATTTAAAGAAACAAGTTCGGTTAAGTATTTAACCTCAGGAAAAATCATTAAAAAGGTTTTCTACTGAATCCATAACCTGCTCAAAGGTTATTCCTTTTGCAAAATTATTTTTTGAAATGTATTTTTTCCAGTATTCTTTTTGGACTTCATCTTTACGGATTGAATCAAGAATCTTTGCATAATCTTTTATAACCGAAAGGGAGCCCCGTTTTGTTGCTGTAGATTCAAGTGCTTTTTTTAAGGTGGAATAATCGATTCCGTTTTTCTTTAAGGAATACAGGATATGAATGTCATAATAATCCCTCGGCCTTGTGTTTGCCTTTCCTCTGGAAACAACTGTTTCCATTTTTTCTGCCAGGATATTTTCCAGGGGATATGCAAAAACAGGAATTGTTTTTTCATCAAAAATACAATTATATGAGTATTTTATTTCCGAGGGAATTATTGAATCCCCGGTAGTAACATCAACCGTTAACTGGGTTTTTATTTTTCCATACACCGCTTTTAGGAATACCCGTATTCCAGGGTATTCATCATTTTCCCGGATATCTTCTACACGGTCAAAAGCAAAGGTCAGCTGGTCACCGGTATTTATACCGCAGATTTCCTTAAAAACAGAAGCTATATTTTCTTTATCAACATTAAGATTTTTTACTGTTGCATCTATGTCCATTGTGGAACGGTTTTCAATCCCAATCATTGACGAAATGAGAAAACCACCTTTGATAATAAAACAGTCTTTTTTTCCGGATTGGGAAATTCTGTCCAACAGTCTTTCCAGGCAATAAATTTGCAGCACTGCTTGAGGGGTGATTCCAGTTTCCAGAGCCTTGCTTTTTATCCTTGCTTTCAGCTGCATTTCGTTTTTTGTAATCATAAAAGAACCTCCAAATATGGGCGCAGTTTTTTTTCAACATGAAAAACTTTGGAAAGTTCCATCAGTTTGGGAATATTTCTATTCTTTTGGTTTGCATAAGTTTTGACTGCAAATGTTATAACCTGAATATCAACAGCCGCTTTTTTTGTAAGGATTTCGCATAATGTTCTTTCTTTGGAATAGACTTTAAGGGTGTTTCCGGCGGGGCTTTTTACCTCAACTATTTCAAGAGGGTAAAGTCTTTTACAAGAATGTTTAATGCAAATCCCGGAATT
Source organism: Candidatus Gallitreponema excrementavium (assembly GCA_017694795.1). Classification (GTDB taxonomy): domain Bacteria; phylum Spirochaetota; class Spirochaetia; order Treponematales; family Treponemataceae; genus Gallitreponema; species Gallitreponema excrementavium. Next base: position 894 of record JADIMM010000034.1, on the reverse strand, counting down.
GTCAAGTTTCTTTGTATGATAGGTTCCCCTGACAGTAACAGTCCAGTTAAATGGGGTTCGTTCCAACATGGAATGAAGAAACAATGCTGTTTCAAACGAGAAAATTGCATTTGGATAAAGCGTCTGAATATTAAACAGTTCATCTTCGATACCGGTGGCATCCTGGTAAATTCCTCTTTCCACTTGAACCAATTTACCTTCGGCAGCCAGTTTTTTTAAATACATTCTGTGAATACCCAGTGAGTCCGCTTCTTTTGAAGTTATTCTGCCGTTGTTTTGAGACACTAAATTTTCCAAAATTTCCTTAGGGTTTTTCTTGACATTCACACTAATAAACATGAAATATATTAGTGTATTTGTCAAGTAATTTGTACAATCAAAAAAGTGTTCTTGAGATATCTGGTAGAAAAAATGAAGGTCTTTTGTCTTTGCCAACAAAAGGTTTTACTGCGTGTTCAGGAATCAGGACTGTGGAAAGGGAAGAACAAGAATTGCAAAACGACCTGTTTTAATGAAAGTCCGTTCCTTTTTTTTTTCGTGAATTCCGCTGTAAATTTTGCTAAAATACGCTTTTTTGAGCCGGATTTACTTACAAATAGCTTACAGGAATTTTTGCAGTTACTGTATTTTTGGGGGTTTTAGGTGAAAAAGGCGGATTTATACAGTAAATATAAATTTAATAGTGTGTTATTTGGTATTCCGGCTGAAAAATATTCCTAAAGTAATTAATCCGGCACTCTAAAGGTTATAAAATCTTTAAAATCTTTTACCATCAAAGCTCCGGCTTCCCAGCTCGTAGTAATTACAGGACCTTCTCCCTACTTCCCTAACTGGAGTCCGGACGGAATTCCGATGACAAAGGGAGATGACGGAGTATGGTCTTACACTCTCACA
>JADIMM010000033.1 GCA_017694795.1 Candidatus Gallitreponema excrementavium | reverse complement strand
TGTGAGAGTGTAAGACCATACTCCGTCATCTCCCTTTGTCATCGGAATTCCGTCCGGACTCCAGTTAGGGAAGTAGGGAGAAGGTCCTGTAATTACTACGAGCTGGGAAGCCGGAGCTTTGATGGTAAAAGTAACTTCTACATTATCGCCGTCCAGTGCTTTAACAGCTACGTCTGCGAACATTGCACCGCAAACGAGTGCAACCAGCGCAAAAAGCGCTACAATTTTCTTATGCACCTTGTTTCCTCCTTAGGTACGTTTCCTTTTATATACCGTAACAAGTACGGTTCTGCAAGAAAATCTTGCAGGTAGATTAAAACCGCCTCCGGAAATCCAGAGACTGTTCCAACTCTTGCCATTTTAAAGGGGTTTTATGATTATGTCAAATTTTTTTTAAACAACAAATTCTAAAAAAAGAAACAATAACTTTTTATTATTTGTTTATAAAATAAAGAGTTACATAATATTTCGATAAACTCATCGAAAAATAAAATTACTTTTTTATTACAGATTTTTTACTTTTTTAGTTTTTTTATTAAAAAAAAAGGGGGACCGTCAGTAAAAAGGAGGAAAACGACGATCCCACAAGGCAGATTTGCCAAACACACTTACTTTATACTATAAAAATAAAACATTGTCAACTTTTTTTAGTTTTTTTATAGAAATTTGTGTTTTTTTTTGCATTTTTTTACATTTATTGACAATCTATAAAAAAATATCCTTAAAAATCATTTAAAGAACATTTGATTTTTACATGGCACAAGGATTATAATGCCTTATACCTTTTAAATAATAACGGACAACTTTTTATGAACATGGTTAAGAATATTTACAGCTCCGTACTGGAGCCCCTTTCCCATCTTATTCCAAAAAAAACACCTGTTTCAGCTTTATTTATAACAGGCTGTCTTATTGCAAGTATTTCTTTTGGAGTTTGTACGATTCTTTTTAGGAATGGAATGTATGGGGTGGATATTGCCCTTCCGGCTCTTGTATGTGTCAGTTTTATCTTGTTCGAATGTGGCAACCTTAAAGAAATACACTCAGAGGGAAAAAATATCATACAGGAGTTTATTTATTTCTCACTTTCAATTCTGACACAGGGTTTTTATATCGGCACTATATTTTTAATTTATGGTATTGAGGATAAATTTTTTCTTTTGGCAGTTTTTTTCCTGTTTTTTTTGCAGGCAGGAATAATTTGCCTTGACAGACTGCAACATAATACTGAAGAAAGGTTTAGGGTTTTCAATTTGACCGGCTTTTTCTTAATCCTGTTTTTTTCCGTACTGAACCTGGTTGAACCTGCAAGAAAATTACTTTCCGGCGTGATATTTACATTTGCCGATTATGACGTTTCATTAATCGAGCTTTTGCTTGTTCCTGTTTGCCTACTTCTTGTTTTTGCGATATACAAATCCCTGCGGGTAATCCATGAAAATAAAGTCAGCCTGTTTTTGTTTTCCTTTTCTTCGGTAATTTTCGGTTTTTTTGTGGTCTATACCGGGAACCTGTCATTTTCCCTTGTATCCCTTATTTTTTATAATTGGATATATTCTCTTTCCGTACTTAAATCCCTGGGACGGGTAAGTATCCAACCTTTTTTTGATTTTATTTGTCCGGTATTACTGGTAGTAAGTTTTGTACTTGAAAAAACAGATATAGTGTATATGATGCCGATTGCGGTAATTGTTTCAATGGCATATCTGGTATGTATATCCGGTACTCTGATTTTTCTCTTTATGCTAAGGAACAAGGACCTGCTTTTTATAAAAAAACAATCTGCAGAAAATTAATTTTCTTTTCCTTAAGTGTTTTTCTTTATATATTAAAGGTACGGCGTGAGGCAGACTTTTTTCTGATCTGTACCCGGTAGAAACCAAATGGAAAATTCCGGAATAAATTTCCGGGTAAGGAGTTTTGAGATGGCAAAGATTGTAAATTCACAGGAGTTTGATTCCTATATGACCGGAAACTCCGGTCTTGTTTTAGTTGATTTTTATGCCGACTGGTGCGGGCCTTGTAAAATGATGGCTCCTGTCGTGGACAAAATCGGAGAGAATTATGCCGGAAAGGCTACGGTAATAAAGGTTAATGTAGACAACAGCAGTGATGTTGCGGCAAGGTTTGGAATTATGAGTATTCCAACATTTATCCTGTTTAAAAACGGGAATGAAGTTAAAAAGATTATAGGAGGCGTTCCACAGGAAAGGCTTGAAACCGCTATAGACGAAAACCTTTAAGGGTTTAGATTACAGGACTACCCCGGAGTTGCTCCGGGGTATTTTTTTTGGGACAAAGGGGAGCGGACAACCCGGGAAATTACTGGTTTAGAAGGGCTTTGCCTTGCCGGAGATTTTTTTGCCGGGTTGGGAGCGGGGGGAAACTGAGTGATTTGCCCCATTAAAACCCGGTTATTGAAAGAATCGGGATTTAAGCCGGATCCCCCCCAAAAAATAAATTCTTAAAAAAAGTTAATAAGAACAGTTGACAACTTTTTTTTAGGGGCGTATTTTATATATGAACATTTGTTCATATATAAGGAGTTTTTATGGTTGCTGAAATTAAAATGGACGGTATTGATTGTGCCAATTGTTGTGCCAAAATGGAGGAAGGAATCCGGAATCTCCCGGGGGTTATAAATGCCGAGATTTCCTTTATGACCCAGGTACTGCACCTTGAGTGTGACGAAGGGGATTTACCAGAGTTAAAGAAGAAGATTAAAAAGCTTTGTTCCAAAATTGAACCGGGGTGTTTTCTGGATTTTTAAGAGGTTTTTTTATGAAAATTATTCTCACAAAAAAGCAACTGAAAGTTTTATACAGGCTTATTGCGGCTGCCTTGATTTTGGCAGGGGGATTGGTTTTTAAGAATTTTGGGGAATCAGGGGCTTTTCCGGTTCTTGACGGTTCCGTTACTTTATGGAACCGGGATTTTAGTCTATTTTCCATAATCTTGTTCTTTTTGTTTTTGGTTCCTTATTTTATTGCCGGTTATGATGTGGTTACCGGGGCTTTTAAGAGGATTTTCCGCGGACAGTTTTTGGATGAAAATTTTTTAATGGTCATTGCCACTTTGGGAGCCTTTGCCCTGGGAGAATATTCAGAGGCGGTTTTTGTTATGGTTTTTTACCAGACCGGGGAATTGTTCCAAAGCTACGCTGTAAATAAATCCCGCAGGGAAATTGCGGCAATGATGAATATAAAACCGGATTTTGCGGTTCTTTTTGAAGACGGAACCGAGAGAAAGGTTGCCCCGGAAGAGGTTTTGCCTGGAAGTCTTATTGTGGTAAAGGCCGGGGAAAAGATTCCCTTGGACGGCATTGTAGAAAAAGGGAATGCTTCTATTGACACAAAGGCCCTTACAGGGGAGTCCATGCCGGTTTTGGCTGAAACCGGTAGCGAAGTTTTAAGCGGTTCAATAAATCTTAACGGACTTTTGTATATCAAGACAACCAAGGTTTTTAAGGAATCCACTGTTTCCAAGGTGCTTGCCCTGGTGGAAAGGGCTTCTTCGAGGAAGGCAAAGGCGGAAAACTTTATTACCCGGTTTGCAAGGTATTACACTCCGGTTGTGGTGGGGTTTGCTGTTCTTCTTGCTGTTTCCCCAGCCCTGTTTGATTTTTTTGTTTCGGGGGTTTTCAGGCAGGATATTTTTTTAAAGTGGTTTAGACAGGCTTTGATTTTTCTTGTAATTTCCTGTCCCTGTGCCCTTGTTATTTCTGTTCCCTTGAGCTTTTTTGGAGGTATTGGAGGGGCTGCAAAGGAAGGAATTCTCGTAAAGGGAGGAAATTACCTTGAGATTTTGGCAAAGGCCCGGTACGGGGTTTTTGACAAGACCGGAACCCTTACCCGGGGGAAATTTTCCGTTGTGGCTGTACATCCGGAAAAAACCGGAAAAGAAGAACTTCTGGAAATTGCGGCAACAGCTGAATCTGTTTCTAATCACCCTATTTCGGCTTCGATTATGGAAGAATGGAACATTTATGCTGAAAAACATGGAATTACCCGGGATTTAAAGGCTGATATTTCGTCTTATGAAGAAATTCCCGGAAAGGGAATCAGGGCTGTCATCAAAGGGCAGACTGTCCTTGCAGGAAACCAGAAGCTGATGGAAGAAGAAAACATTCCCTTCAGGAACTGCCACAGGGAAGGTACTATTATTCATATTGGAATCGACGGGGAGTACCGGGGTCATATTGTTATTACAGACCAGATAAAAGAAAATTCCCCACAGGCCATCAGAGACCTTAAAACTCTCGGGTTTAAAAAAACAGTACTCCTTACCGGGGACAAGGAGTCCATTGCCAAATCTGTAGGGGCAGAACTGGGAATTGATGAAGTCAGGTGGGAACTTTTGCCCCAGGACAAGGTACATATTGTTGAAGAACTGATTGCAGAAAAAAACAGGCTGAATCCCAGGGATAAACTGATTTTTACAGGAGACGGAATTAATGATGCCCCTGTTTTATCTTTGGCAGACGCCGGTATTGCCATGGGGGCTTTGGGCAGCGATGCTGCAATAGAGGCCGCCGATGTTGTCCTTATGGATGATAATCCCGGGAAATTACCTTTGGCCATAAAGATTGCCCGGAAAACAGGGCGGATTGTAAAACAGAATATTGTTTTTGCTTTGGGGGTAAAGGGTGTAATACTTATTTTTGGAGCCCTGGGCTTTGCAACTATGTGGGAAGCGATTTTTGCCGATGTCGGGGTCTCAGTGCTGGCGATTCTTAATGCAATGAGGTGTTTAAATACCAAGGGGTTAAAAAAATAGGTTTGGAGATTTTAAAAAAACCCGGGATTTGGCAGGGAATGTCCCTTATAAGTCCCGGGTTTATTTTGCTTCATAAAGAGCTGAGTTTTAAGGTTTTATTTTTCGAATGGGTCAAGGCAGGAATCCAAATCCCGGATTATTTTTTCCTTATCCATTTTTTGGCCGATAAATACCAACTTGATTTCCCTGTCCCCTACCTTGTCGTCCCAGTCTTTTTTGATTCTGGGGTCTTCTTTCATGGCTTCTTCCAGTTCCTTTTTGCTGGCTGTTGCAAGCCAATAACCGGAAGGGCTTGCTGTAATCTGCCTACCTGCCTGCTCAAGAATATAAGCCATGTCGTTTTCGTCACTAAACCAGACAAGGCCTTTAGACCTTATTACCCCCTGGGGCCAGTCTCCGGCAAAGGTTTCCAGTTTTTCACGGTTGAAGGGCTGCCTTCTTTTGTAAACAAAGGTTGAAATTCCGTATTCCTCGGTTTCACCTTCCCCATGGTGATGGTGGTGCTTGCAACCACATTTGCAGTCTTCACCGTGGTCGTGGTCGTGGTCGTGGTCGTGAGGAGTTTCTTCTTCCTCTTCGTCCTTGTCAAGCTCCTGAATCCAGGCAGCTGTGTTAAAGACCTTTTCAAAATCAAAGAGCTTTGTGTCCAGAATTTCTTTAAGGTCGATTACGCCTTTTGTAGTTTCTATCATTTTTGCAGAAGGCTGGAGAGCCCTTATAACCGCCTCAACCTTATCCAGTTGTTCCCTGGTTACCAAATCGGTTTTATTTATGAGAATTGTATTACAGAATTCTATCTGCTGGACCAAAAGGTTTGCTATGTCTTCTTCGTCCATTTTTTCCCGGAGGAGACTGTCACCGCCGGCAAATTCCGTTACCAGCCTCAAGGCATCCACTACTGCGACGATATTATCAAGCCGGACAACCTTGGGCATTCCCTGGTCTTCGGCGGTTCCGTCAAGGATGCAGATTGACTGGGCAATGGGTATGGGCTCGCAGATTCCGCTGGCTTCTATAAGAATGTAATCGTATTTACCGCTTTCTGCCAGCGTTAAAATCTGGTTTATAAGGTCTGTTTTTAAAGTACAGCAAATACAGCCGTTTTGCAGGGGGACAACACTGTCTTTTTCCACAATGCTGGCGTCTTTTTCTATCATACCTGCATCGATGTTTACCTCACCAATATCGTTTACGATTACGGCAACCTTATAGCCTTTCTGATTGTGAAGTATATGGTTTAAAAGGGTTGTTTTTCCTGCCCCTAAATACCCTGTTAAAAGTGTAACAGGGATAAGTTTTTTTTCTTCTGGCATTTTTTTCTCCCAAGTTTTATTTATACATTCAGGTTTTTTAACCTTTGATACGCCTTTTGTATCCGTATTCCAAAAACTGTATTTTGCCGGGTTCTTAAGGCCCCGGATTTTAGGTATCAGCTTTTAAGGTTAATATACTACAAAAAAATATATGATTCTATATTCAATAGGATTCCCGTTAATATATCCGTGGATTTTTCGGGGGAATATTTATCTTTTACCTGCCATTTTGTTCTGTCTGCCTTATTAAATTACTTTGCTTATTCTGTTTGTCTTTCCGGTGGCAGCCTTTCAGGTAGCGGAGGCTACGGCAGGCTCTTTGCTTGCTGTACCGGAGGATTTTTATATCATTGCAGAAAAATTGGCATACCGGGGTCCTTCTTTTCTTGGTTGATTTTTGGAAAAAGAAAAACCGGCTGCCGTTTACGTTTTCCTGTTTTAAGGTACAAACCTTTAGATTTAAAATCTCATCAACTTAGTTATCAATTTTTTTAATTTCAAGAATGAATTTAATTTTGTTTTATGGAACCGCCCCCAGGATATCTCCACTCACATTGTTCGGTTGACATGACTGTTTTGGCATCGAAAAAGCCCTCTCTTGCGCAACTGCCGTGAGCCAAAACCTGAGAATTCGGTTTCACCGAATTCTCAGGCAGTATGCCGGTTTACTGTTTTGGCCGCCTTTGCAATCAGTTTTTTCCAAAGACACTGCGTTTTTCTCTGCAAAGGCACAAAAGCTGCAAAAAGCTGCGCTTTTTGCGTTATTCTGCAAAGCAGAATTCTTGGACAGTATGCCGGTTCTCGCTTTGGAATGTTTTCCGCCTTTGAAACCGGCATTTTTTTCCCGAATTCAGCTCCGCTGAATTCGGGGCTTTGGCAAGGGGCTTTTGGTAAGGTATGGCTTTTTAGATGCCAAAGCGGAATTCGGGGGCTTTGGCTCACGGCTTTTGATAAGTAACGGCTTTTTAGATGCCAAAGCACCTTTGCGACCCCGGTTTGCCAAAAAATCGGTTTTTAGGTACAAAGGTACAAAAACATAAGGCTACTGGTGCGGGGAAATGCCATTGATTATTAAAACAATTCAGGAGAACATATTCCCGCACTTTCCATAACCCGTTCCGTTACGGTATCTTCTGCCGTCAGGAAGGAACACAGCAGGGGGCTTTCATGGTCGTACTGAACTCTAACATTTTCATGACGGTTGGCGTAACAATAGACGCACTTATTCAGGCAGGTATTATAGGCTCCCACATCAATACTTTTGGCACAGCCGCACCCGGGACGCTGGGAACTGTCTTTCTTAAAAGAATAATTTTTTCCGGTAATCTTATTTACCAGTACGGAATCGATGCAATGAGCCTGCCCGATACCGGGAAGCCGAAGCAGGGCTTTTTCGCAGCAGGCTTCCACTGCAATACCGTACTTGTTTGCAGCTTCCGGCAGGAAAGGAGCAAATTCAAGGATTTGACTTTCCGTTACTTCCGGAACCCCTTTTAGGTGCAGCCTGTTTTGTATTTTAGGGTAGTAATCCAGAAAACTTACAACGCATTTTTCCGTACAGTTTTCAAGCTTTGAGGCAATGTATTCAACCCACTTTTTGTGATAATCAAAATTGAAACGCTCTGTAAAAAATATGGGGTCATACCGCCAGACAAGCCTTTCTTTGCCCAGCCGCTCTGAGAGCTTTTTGAACCGTTCTATCTGAAACCTTTTTTCCGGTATGTTTTCTTCTATTGATTTGTCATAAGAAGTAATTGTGTACTGGAAATAATATGTATATCCCAGGCTGTCAATGATTTTTAAATCTTCCAGGAATTTGGCGGAAGGATTTTTTGTCCAGAACACAATACACTCAATCGTTTCCGGGGATAAGCTGATTTTGGAGACCTGACGGGGATTTACCGGATTGCGGACACAGAGAAAACCTTCTTTTAACCTGTTGATAAACCAGTCCCCGTAATGAGCAGGAATATCCGTTCTCCGGGATACGCTTAATATCAAATCACATCCTCCATTGCCACCGCAGCTTTTGCAAAGTTTAAAGCAATACTTTCTTGTCTATATGCTTATAGTATACAGGAAAAAACTTTATTTAATATGACAGTTTATTTGTTTTCAACAACAATTCAAAACCGGGAGAATTTCAGGAATAAACCGGATTTCCGGCGAAGTGTACACTGGCTGAATTTTATTATACCACCGGTTCGTTTTCTGTTCTGAACTGAAATTGTAGGTCGAGTTTTAACGGGAAAACAGGATTTTAGCGATATAAATGGAAAAATGTGAATTTTCACCCTGTATAATATGGAAAAATGTGATAAAACCATTAAAAACACATGGAAATATGTGATTTTATCCTTAAAAAGAGATAGAAAAATGTGATATATAATGATATAAATATTGTATGCTAAAACGGAAAATCGACCAATATCTTATCCGGTGGAAAGATAATCCTGACAGACTGCCCCTCATTATCAAAGGGGCACGACAAATAGGAAAAACTTTTTCAATTGAACACTTTTCAAAAAACTATAAAAACTTTATAGAAATTAACTTTATCGCAGAACCCCAGTTTAAAGGAATTTTTGCCAAAGGATATTCTCCCGATCAGATAATACAGGAAATTACTCTTATAAGACCAGACTGGGTTTTTATCCCAGGGGAAACATTGATTTTTTTTGATGAAATCCAGGCTTGTCCTGATTGTACCACCTGCCTTAAATTTTTTAAAATCGATGGACGATATGATGTAATCTGTTCAGGTTCTCTTCTCGGTATAGGTTACAATGAAATCACCTCTGTTAGTGTGGGTTATAAAACTGACTATGAAATGCACTCCCTGGACTTTGAAGAGTTTTTGTGGGCAAAAGGTTACCAACAAAGTCAAATAGACGGAATACTTACCCACATGAAAGATTTACGTCCTTTCAGCGAAGTTGAATATTCCGTTTGGCTGGAAAACTTCCGGGAATATATGACTCTCGGAGGAATGCCCAAAGTTGTTCAAATGTTTGTTTCCCAAAAAAATTACTCAGGGACATTGCAAGAACAGCGTCAAATCCTCAATGCCTACAGCGAAGATATTACCCAGTATGCAACCGGGCTTGATAAAGCAAAAATCAAAAACATATACAATCATATTTCTGTTTTTCTTGCAAAAGAAAATAAACGCTATCAGATTACAAAGGTAGCACCGGGAGCAAGAAACCGTGAATATACCGGTACTGTTGACTGGCTCAAAGAAGCCGGCATAATCAATGTCTGCCATTGCCTGGAAAGCCCGGAACTCCCTCTCAAAGGGAACTACAAACCCAATGATTACAAAATTTATTACCGGGATACCGGACTTTTAATTGCCTCCCTTGACGAAGAAGCCCAAGATGACTTGCGGCAAAACAAAAACTTTAACACCTACAAAGGAGCCGTTTACGAAAATATTATTGCCGATATTTTTGTAAAACAAGGGTATGAACTCTTCTATTACAAAAATGAAAAATCCACACTGGAGATGGATTTTTTTGTAAGAGACAAACAGACCTTGATTCCTGTTGAAGTAAAATCAGGCGACAATGCAACCGCATCCCTTAGAAATCTCATCGAAAAAGATACATATAAGGATATTCAATATGGCATTAAACTGTGCAACAAAAATATTGGTTTTAACGGGAAATTTTTTACTTTTCCCTATTTTTGTGCGTTTATGCTAAAATCTTTTTTAAAAGACTTTGACCTGACACAGTACATGGAACACATAAACCGATAAAACCCCACCAGTCGAGACAAGATAACAAAAATCAACGATTGAGACAGTACTATCAGAAAATATACTCAAGCAAAAACTTCTATGAACAATGGAGACAAATGGGTTTG
>JADIMM010000032.1 GCA_017694795.1 Candidatus Gallitreponema excrementavium | reverse complement strand
GTTTCCAAGGCGGAGCACTGGATGAACAATTATCCAAGACGGATTCACGGCGGAAAAACTCCCGCCATGATATATAAAAAATGTTGTAATTTCTGACAGAAAAGTGGGGAATTATTCTTTACAAGTTACTGCCTCCACTGTAGGTCTTTTTCCTTTTCCGATTCTAAGGGAGTAAACCCTGCCCTTATGTCCCACTGCAATCATTTCCTTTATTTCAGGGTTTGTTAAAAGTACGCTTATGTCTTTTTCTGAAAATGAATTACCGCCAGGGTGGTTGTGGTATAAAATAAGTGCAGTTTTTTTGTCATTTTTCACCGGTGAAATTTGCCAAAAACGGCGTTTTTTACAGCACACCGGCTCCTGCTTTTGGCAAAAAAAAGCCCGCCGGTAAAGGCGAGCGTGGAATAACTCTTTTCATGCAACATCAAGACATAAATCTTTATGGCTTTTTTTTATCTTTTTGTTCTGGTTCAGTTTCTTCAGGAATAATCCTGAAAACGCTTTTACCGTAAAGGTAATCTTCGCCGCTGTCGTCTATCACTCTTAAGTCTTCACCCTCTATTCCGACAACCTCGTATTCGGCTCCCTCTACCAAGTCAATGTTTATTGCATGCAAACAAATCGCCTTCACTGTAATATCCTCTTTCGCTTAAACTCTACTTTGCCTATGTTTCTGCAAAAATACCAGTGCAACTCCACCTTTTGGGTCTGACCGGTTTCATCGTTTTCAATTATCCCTGTACCTCTAACTTTAAACCAATCCTTTGTATCTGTCAACTTTCCATTTTGCAGTTTGTATGTGTTCCTCAGGCGGTTTATGTCCCTGATCTTTTCTCCATCTGCAATTACTTTTACTCCGGTCACTGTTGTCCCCTCTTTGATATGCCAGGGGAAAACCTCGTCAGCTTTTACCGGAATTCCTGTATCCACATAAAAACGCTGTGCCATGGCTCCGACACTGCGCCCTGTTGTAAACCCTTTTTCAATTTCCTCCACCAGCAACTTCTTCGCCGTCTCAATCTCTTTTTGTATGCCGTATTTTTTGGCACGTTTACTCATAGAGGAAAGTTCACGCCACCAGTTCCCGTTTGTTACAGGATAAGTGCCGAATCCCCGGGCTGGCTTTTCTTCCGGAAGTTCTGCCGTTACAGGTTTTTCTTCCAGTTCGCCGGGGTCGTAAATCGCCCGGACGGTGGTACGGCATCCGAAATGGAAAGGCGGCCAGTGTGTTTTCCAGAATGGATCTGTATACAACCTGCGGACCGGAGGCTGTGTAAGGCTCCGGCAAATATCCGTCTGCCTCATATCCCCGATCCCCACCAGTTCCAGGGCAACAGGTTTTACAGCCTCAAAGCCCAGGGCACGGCCTGCATTGTATGCCGTCTGTACATTTGTCCGGTACACATTTTCCCAGTACCATCCGCCGCCGTTGCCTCCCAGCCCCAGGCCGTTCATTATTTCAGTGTCAGTTTTTTCGAAAAATCCTTTCAGTCCGCTTCCGTCTTCCAGGTTTTGGGCAAGCAAATTCTTAACCCTTTCCACCATATCCCCGTCGGCAAGCCGGCTCACCGTAAAAGCCCTGAACCGGGCTTTGTCGGAAAGTTTGTAATATTCTGCCGCAGGCAAAACCTCTTTCTTTTTCAAATAAAAGACGGCTTCTTCAAAAGGCAGTTCCGCAATGTCTACAACCTCCCCATCCGCAAACCGGTTTCCGGATGCGGCACTGTCAATCCCGATTAAAAGACTTTTGACAAAAAGAGCGGCGGCAGCATTCACCGCATCCGGATCAGCAGGAAGGGTCTTTGTTGTTTGCAATCCGGTTTATAGTCCTTTCGGAAAAAGCAACTCTATCATTTTCCACCTTGACTATATCAAGAACCGTGCCTTTTTCATCGGTAAGCACATACCGTCCCTTGCGTTTGGCAAAAAAAAGCCCGCCGGCAAAGGCGGGTTAAATTACATACAGGTTTTCGTTAAGACTTTTTTTTATCTCCATGTTCTCTAAGGAAAGTAAGGTACTCTTCCTCTGTCCCATAAGCCATTATTTCAATTTCTTTTTGCTCAAGTTCGGTAAGGTCTTTTTTTATATTAAGATTGTCAAATCGCTCCCCGTAATTACTATGGGAGTGCCATTCAGGAATTTCTATATCGTCATAATGTCCCCAAAAGATAACTCGGTCTTTTATATTCATTTTTCACCCCCATGTACAGTGTAAACCCACTTATATTTTCTTTCAACATATTTTACTGTTGTGCCATATTGTTTATTATTTTTATCGAAAAAGTTTTGATATACTTTTAAAAATTCTTCAGTGGAAGGTTTGCCCCCTTTCCCGATTTTAAGGGAATAAACCCTGCCGTTATGTCCCACTGCAATCATTTCCTTTATTTCAGGGTTTGTTAAAAGAACGCTTATATCGCTTTGTGAAAATGAATTTCCACCAGGGTGGTTGTGGTATAAAATAAGTGCAGTTTTTTTGTTTTTTGCAATCTGTTTTATAGTCCTTTCGGAAAATACTACGCTGTTTTTTTCCCCCTTGACTATATCAAGAAGTGTACCTTTTTCATCGGTAAGCACATACCGGTACTGCGTTTGGCAAAAAAACCGTGGCAACACCCCGGAGCCTGACAATCATGTGTTTACTAAAAAAGCCCGGGGCAACGCCCGGGGTAGGTTTGATACGGCAAAATTATTTTCAGTCTTTTAACACTGCGTCAAGAAGAAATCGGCTCACATTTTTCCCTGCCTCTGCAGCAAGCTCCTTTATCTGTTGTAATTCTTCAGGCTGGCAACTGACACAGAACGACACCCTCTTTAAACCGGTGGGTTTTCTGCCACCGCCGTGGTAGCCATAGCCGGAATATGAAGGCTTCTCTTTGCTTGATGATTCTGCCGTCATAGACTCACCAGCCTGTATACGCTGATTGCAATGTCCACCGTTGTCAAAAAAATTGCAACGGACAGCAGAACGATTATAACCCTTAAAAATCTATGTTCCATTTGACAACTCCTTTATTTATCTGTATTATCTTAAGGGTAACCTCTCGGCTACCCGGCTGGTTTATTCAACCAGTCTTAAGATGATTTCTAGCAGTTGTTTGATGATTTGCAGAACCACAAGGACAACTGCCAGAACTGCAGCCACTGTAACAGGTGGCTTTTTCTTTTTTGCCATATAAAACCTCCGGAAAAAATCTAGCACAAATAAAAATCCCCGGAACAATGCCCGGAGAAAGATTTGATACGGCAAAATTATTCAGTCTTTTAAAACTGCATCAAGAAGAAAACGGCTGACCGTTTTCCCGGCCTCTGCTGCAAGTTCCTTTATCTGCTGTAATTCTTCAGGCTGACAACTGACACAGAATGACACCCTTTTTAAACCGGTGGGTTTTCTACCGGAACCAGGGTTGCCGGCAGAGCCTTTTTTCTTGCCTGCACCGGCACGGGCACCACCCCAGCCGTTACCGTTGTTTCCATCACTCATACAATACCTCTGATAATTAAAAACACTGCAACCGCCATAATAAAAACAGCCGCATAAATAAATGTTTTTTTCATATTGACCTCCTTAAAGAAAAAAACTAGTATGGAGGCGGGTGCTGTAACACCCGCCCGGACTGTGTTGTTAGAACAACTCAATGATTATTGCGATTGTGGTAATGACTGTGCACACCGCAATAATCCAGTCCGTTATATTTGGCTTCATTTCCCCCTCCCTGCCTTAAGATGTTTATATAGTATCAGGTATTTATATTAGTGTCAATACTTTTTTTAATCAAGTTGCAAAAAAAAATCCCCGGGACAATGCCAAGGGGTAAAGCATTAAAAATTAAAGCTATGCCGATTTTGGGGACTAAATTTCATTAAAAACCTTGAAAAGATGTTGACAAAATCAAATAGAAAGTATATAGTATAAACATAAGGACGTTAAGGATGATAGCAGATGTTGCTTCATTAATAACTGCAATAGCAGCCCTGATAACTTCTATCGCAGTTTTGGTCAAAACCCTAAAGAAAAAATAACTTTAGATCAGGCGTCCCCCAAGACGCCTGTAATCAATATACATCACATAAGGAAATTTGACAATGGGTTTTGTTTTTTATATTGCACTTTTTATTTTTTGTTTTAATATTTTTCTTCTCATAAAGGACTAATACATGGAAAACACAAACAATCACGGCGGTGCAAGGGCAGGAGCCGGGAGAAAAAGACTTTCCCCCAGCGGACAGGTTAAAGTCCAGTTTTCCCTCCAGCAGGAAGAAGTAGACTTGATAGAAGTTTTGTCCGCAAAGGAAAACCTCAACAAAAGCCGCTTCATAGCTTCCTGCATAAAATTCTGGCAGGAAAAACACCGAATTAGTTTGTAAACCGAATATACAGAACTTAATGATTCCGGTATGTACGGTCATAAGGGCAACCGCAATAAACATTGAATAGCCGCCCCCTACCGGTAATATAAACCAGCCGTTTTTTCGGGGTGAATGACCAGGGCATATTTCTTTTCCTCTGGACAGAATATTTTCAGCCTGTTATCTTTTGACAGAGGTGAGGCTGTGCATTATATTCAGGCAAAAAGCATTCTTTCCCCGCAAAACGGCATGAACCTGTACCGGGGCTGCACCCACGGCTGCATTTACTGCGATTCCCGGAGCAGCTGTTACCACATTGACCACTTGTTTGAAGATGTGGCTGTAAAGGAAAACGCCCTTGAGCTTTTGGAAGAAGCCCTCAAGCGGAAGCGGAAAAAGTGCATGATAGGAACCGGCTCCATGAGCGACCCCTATATGCCCCTGGAAGAAAAACTCCTGTTCACCCGGAAAGCCCTTGAGCTGGTTCACCGCCACGGTTTCGGCTTTACGGTGATTACAAAATCCGCCCTGGTGCTGCGGGATTTGGATCTTCTCAAAAAAATCAACGGCAGCACCAAAGCCATTGTGCAGATGACCCTCACCACCTTTGACGAAGGACTGTGCAGGAAACTGGAGCCTAATGTGAGCACCACCGGGGAACGGTTTAAAACCCTGAAGATTTTCCGGGAAGAAGGAATCCCCACAGTGGTATGGCTCTGCCCGCTCCTGCCCTTTATCAACGACACAGGGGAAAACCTTGCCGGCATCCTTGACTACTGCGCCCAAGCAGGGGTAAAGGGTATTGTCTGCTTTGGCATGGGGCTTACCTTGCGGGACGGGAACCGGGAATATTTTTACCGGCAGCTTGACCGGCTTTTCCCCGGCATGAAAGGGCGGTATATCCGCACTTACGGGAACAGCTACGAGCTTCCCAGTCCCCGGGAAAAGGAACTTACGGAACAGTTTACCGCCTTTTGCCGGGAACATTCCATTTTACATACCCCGGAAGAAGTATTCGGCTACCTGAACGCCTTTCCGGAGAAAAAAGCCCAGCCAGGGTTGTTTGACTATGTTGAAAACTGAACGCCTTTTGGAAACCGTGTTTTTGCTTTTGGACAAAAGAAAAGTGACAGCGGAAGCACTTGCCGCAAGGTTCGGGGTTTCAAAGCGGACTGTTTTGCGGGACATGGGAATCCCTTGCCCTTGCCGGGATTCCCATTTATAGCAGAAATAATAATCTTTTAGAAAGAGGATTTCATATCTTAACTTGATAATATTATTTACTCATCTGATGTGACCCAGATATATACATCTGCAACGGCATCTCCTATTTTTTTCCCTATTTCTTGGGCTTTTTGTAATGTTTCCGATTGAAATTCATGTTCTGCTATGTTATCTGCAAATTCGTTAAAAGAATCACTGTTCATAGCATAACCAGAAATCACACCTGCACT
>JADIMM010000031.1 GCA_017694795.1 Candidatus Gallitreponema excrementavium | reverse complement strand
GTTTCCAAGGCGGAGCACTGGATGAACAATTATCCAAGACGGATTCACGGCGGAAAAACTCCCGCCATGATATATAAAAAATGTTGTAATTTCTGACAGAAAAGTGGGGAATTATTCTTTACAAGTTACTGGCTGGGTCAGGGACAGTTTTAAACCGTAATTTTCCTTGTCCATTCCGTCGTAAGCCCGGACTGTCTTTCCGGTTTGGAGACCGCCTGGCATGATTGCAGCTATAAAATCATCCACATTTACATCTATGGGGCCTATAAAGGGATTTGCCATATAAGTCGCATTTACCGTAAAATCAATCTGTGGCTGGAATCCCGCCTTTGCATCCTTTGTATCCAATGTGCTGCGGAACCATTCTTCCCGGAGTTTTGCAAGCTCCTTGTTGTTTGTTTCCATGGAGTCAAGAAGGTTTTCGTAGCTCAGGTTTTGGGTGTCCGGGATTTCCGGTGTGGCGCCTTGTTCTTTTCCTGCTTCTTCCCCGTATAACGTTTGTCCCCCGGTAAAAAGAAAACAGGCTATAAGAATTGTTGACAGTATTTTTATACCCTGTCCCTTACCGTTGCCTTTCCTGCCCTTTTCCGGCGGTTCGTTATAAATAACTGCAATTCCATTCCCTTTGATTTTTTTTCTTTCGGTTATGAAATAGAGAATCGGAATGATAAAAAGGGTTATTAGGGTGGAGGTTAAAAGCCCTCCTGCAATAGCCTGTCCCAAGGGTGCGTAAATTTCTGCTCCTTCTCCTTTGTCAAGGGCCATAGGCACAACTCCCAGCATTGTGGTTAATGTTGTCATGAGGATTGGCCGGAGCCGGCTTGCAGAACCGGTAATTATGGATTCTATCAGGTCTCCCTCTTCTTCCCCGGACTTGTCTTTTTTGCTGTCCCTCAAAAGGTTGATATAGTCAATTAGGATAATTCCGTTGTTTACTACGATTCCCCCCAGGGCAATGATACCCATCATGGAAAGTATGTTCATTGTGGAACCAAAAAGAAGAAGACCCAGGACTACCCCGATAAAGCAGAATGGAATTGTTACCATTACAACCAGTGGCTGTTTGAATCTTTCAAACTGGAGAACCATTACCGTATATACCAAAAACAGGGCTATTCCCAGGGCCGTTAAAAGGGGAGGAATAGAATCATTCATAAGCTCCATAATTCCCCCATCCATCAGGATTACTCCGGGAGGCAGAGGGTTTTGCTTTATATGCTGATTTATTCTTTCGTTTATTCCCTTTGTATCCTCTCCCCGCAAAACTGCGTTCACGGTGATGGTTTTTGACCGGGAAGTATGGTTTATCTGTGAAATATTTAACTCGGTTTTTATATCCCCAAGGGAATCAAAGGAGACCTGTTCACCTCCCTGTGTAATTAGGTGGATGTTTGCAATGTCATCCCTTGTTATTTTATTTCCGGTCAGGTTTGAAAACAGCCTTAGTTTGTACCGGGTGTTGTCGGAAGAATTGGTAAATTCACCTACATCCATTCCCTGAAATAAAATTGCAGTTGTAAGCCCTGCTTCCATGCTGGAAAGCCCCAAAGAGCTGAGCTTTTCATGGGACGGATCAAAGACCAGGCTTTGTGCATCAAAGGAGGTATCAATACTGACTGAAAGTACATCCGGATCATTCTGCAATATCTGCCTGTATTTTTCGGCAGTCTCATAAAGAATGTTGATATCATCTCCGGAAAATTTAAGTCCGTAGCCTCCGCCTCCTGCAACATATCCTATGAGCCGGTCAAAACCTCCGTTTGTAATTTTTATTTCACAGCCGGGCAGAATACCTGTAAGTTTTTCCTGTAAGAAAATCATTATTTCCTGAACCCTGCGTTTTCTTTCTGCCACCGGAACCAGAACAATATGTCCCGATGTGACATTATCAGCTGTTCCGCCACTGAGGAAAACAAGGGACTGTCCCCCCACTGTCCAGACCATGGATTGGAGTTCCGGTACCTCTTTTCTTATCAGGGCTGAAACCTCCCGTATTTTTTCATCTGTATCCTCCATGCGGTAACCGCCGGGAAATTTAAGGTTAATGTAAAAATCCGAGTTATCCGTAGATGGTATAAAGGTTATGCCTAAGGCTCCTGTAATAAATACAGAAAGAAGCAGAATCCCCACAGAGCATAATAAAAATTTCTTTCTGTTTTTTAGTGCCGAAAGCAGGGTTTTCTTATAAAATTCTTCCAGCCGCATCATTCCCTTTGTCATAAATTTGAATTCCCTGTCTTTCCGCCGGGAAAACCGCTTTTGGGAAAATACCACTTTCATGAGGAAGGGAACCACAAAAACCGCCGTTAAGAATGAAGCCAGAATCGCCATAATAATCGTCTTTGAGACATCTCCGAGAATACTTCCAATTATTCCTGAAAGTGCTGCCAAGGGAACAAAAACAATGGCTGTAGTAGCAACACTTGCCAAAATCGAAGCCGAAACCTCTCCTGAACCCCGTTCAATGGATTGGGAAAGTCCCTCACCTTTTTTGTAGTACCGGAAAATTTGCTCCAGCATAACTATTGAGCCGTCAACAACCATTCCCAGGGCAACAACGATTCCCGTTATACTCATAAGATTGATTGAAATCCCAAGAATCTTCATTCCGATAAAAGTAAACAAAATCGAAAGGGGAATTGAAATTCCTATGATAAAGGTTGTTCCCAAGTTTCCCAGGAAAAGGTAGATAACAAGAACCGCAATAACAATACCGGTTAAACCTGAGGTAATAACAGATGCCAATGAAGCAGAAATTATCCTGGTATCATCGCTTACAATGTGGAATTTTATACCCCCGTTGGTTTCTTTGGTTATCTTTTCCAGTTCATTTTTTACCGCTGTGTTGATTCCCATTACATTTCCCTGGGATAGTTTGGTTATTTCCACCAATAGAATATAATTTTCCCCGTCGGTAACAATTTCTTCTTTGTCGGGATAGGAAAGGGTTATTTCTGCCACGTCTTCCAGATGAATAAGCACATTGTCCGGTGTAAAACCGATTGGCAGGCTTTTAATATCTTCCAGGGATGAAAAACCTCCCTGATAGGTTATATCTATTGATTTGTTTTTATAAACGCCGTTTCCCGCCGGCAGCTGGACATTTCCGTTTTTTAAGGCCTGATAAACATTTGTCACGGAAATTCCTTTTCCGGTAAGCTCATCCAGATTAAGGCAGATGTTTCCCTGTAGTTTTTCACTTCCTTTTATTGATACTTCAGAAACACCTTCTATTCTTGTTAATCTTGGTACAACAGTATTTTCCAAAAATTCCGTCAGTTTCCCGGGGTCTTGGCCCGCTTCTGCTATAAAAGAGATAACAGGAAGCATTGTAGCTCCCCCAACAAAGGCATTGGGGCTTCCTGCAAGTCCTTCAGGCAGATCTGACTCCAACCTGGAAATCCGGTTCCTTACTTCCGGGAGCTGGTCTTCAGGTGTTGTACCGTCAGTAAAGGTTATGGTTATCTGGCTCATGGAAGCAGAAGACGTGCTTGAAATTGATTTGAAATTCGGCAGGGTTACAAAATCATCTTCCAGAATCTTTGTTACGTCTTCCTCAACTGTACTGGCACTGGCACCCGGATATACAGTTATTACCAAAACAGACGGCATTGAGATGTCGCTCATAAATGAAATATTTTGCCCATAAATTGAATAAAATCCGAAAACAATCAATACAATCAGCAACATTCCGATTATAACCGGATGCTTTATGGAAAATCGTGAAATATTCATTATATCCCTCTAGTTATCCCTGTGGATTTTCATTTTCAATAACCCGGACTTTCTGTCCGTCAAATATAGAGTTTTGTCCTTCCAGAATAAATACAGTATCTTTATATTTTTCCGGAACAGCAATATATGTTTCATCTTCCCCTAAAATTTCCGGTTGTATTTTTTTACAGGTTGAGTCCTCCTCATTGTAAATGTATGCACTTCCGTCCAGTGTAAGTACTCCGGCAGGAAGGAGACTAGCATTTTCCAGTTCTTTATAGTATACCCTTACTTTGACAAACATTCCGGGCTTGAATTTTTCTCCTGTATCCTGTATTTCAAAAATTGTTTGGAATGTTTTTGAGGTGCTTTTTACGAATGGTGCCACCGCATTTATGGTGCAGTCTGCCAATATCTGTTTTTCCTGTTCCAGGCTGTTTTCCGAAAGGTTGGTCACTGTTCTGTAAACTTCAGCCCGGAGATTATCGTTTTTGTAGAATAAATCAAAATATTTTTCCGGAATTTCCAGCCTGACTACCTGGTTTTGCAAATCTGCTATTACTGCAACCGGGGACTGGGAAGAAGCAACTGCACCCACCGCAAGGGGGGCTGCCAGTACTGTACCTGAAACCGGGGCCTTTACGTCTGTGTAACTTAACTGTAAAACAGCCAGATCATAACTTGCTTTGGCTGCATCCCTTTGGGCCTTTGCAGATTCGTATTCCTGCAAAGAAACAGTATTTGTTTTGTAAAGTTTTTCAATACGGGTAAAAGTATTTTCATACCCCATATATGCCGCCTTTGCCTGAAGCATCTGCTGTTTGAATGGTTCCGAATCTATTCTTGCAATTATAGTTCCTTCTTTTACGTTTTCTCCGATTTTTACCGGATATTCCTTTATAGTCCCTGAAACCATCGGGATAACATATATCATTGCTTCGGCTTCTACATAACCTGAAAAAGAGACGCTTTCCTGCAGGCTGCCAGAAACCGGTTTTACAACCGAAACTACAGGTAAATTGGTAGAGGAATCTGTTTCCTTTGCAGAACAGGAAACGAGCATTGTAGCAGATAAAACGAGAAAAAAATAAGATGCTTTTTTAATCATCGCATTCTCCATATTGAATATTGTCATTATCTATATTTTTAAATATACTCTTCATATAAGAAGTATACAATATGTGCAAATTCTTATTATACTTTTTTATCAGATTTTTAAGGAAATGTTTATAAAATGACGGAATATAAGAATGCTAGGCGTTCAAAAAAATTGATAAAAGAAGCCTTTTTAAGTCTTATGAAAGAAAAATCTGTAGAACGGATTTCAATCTGTGATATTGTACGTAAGGCAGGGTTGAACAGGGGGACTTTTTATGCCCATTACCAAACTCCTTTTGATATTCTCAGGGAAATGGAGGAAGAAGTAAATAACAGAATTTTTGAGCTGATGGGGGACATAGTCTTTCTGGACTTTATAAAAAATCCGGCTGTAACATTCAGGGCAATTACCGAATTTTTATCAAAAAACAAGGAGCCGTACCAGACTTTTTTGCGGTATTATTATCCGGCCGATTTTCTAAAAAAATTAAAGGATGAGCTTTATCTAAAACTTTTGGAAAATACATCTATTCCCGGATTTATACGGACCAGCCACAGTTTCAAGATAGCCCTGGATTTTGTAATGGAGGGAGCTATTGCCACATACAGAAATTGGATTATCGGGGATTTGGTAACAGACGAAAAAGAATTGAACAGTATATTGACAAAGATGGTAAAAAAAATTGCTTCTATTTTTGTTTTTGTAATCTGAAATTATTTTTCTAATTCCGGAAAGCAGCCGTGTTAATGATGTTTCCGGTAATATTTGTCTTTACGATTTGATATGTTGTTTTTCTATGGTTCATGATTTTTTTTAACAATGTCTGGGTATGGTACAAATAAAGAGACCGCAAAAAAAAGGCCGCCGGATGTATCAACCTGGCGACCTTTTGGCTGCAAAAGTTATTTATTTTGTTTCAAGAACTGCAATTCCGGGGAGAGTCTTTCCTTCAAGGAATTCAAGCGAAGCTCCTCCTCCGGTTGAAACATGGCTCATCTTTGATGCAAGATTGAATTTATTAACAGCTGCAACAGAGTCTCCACCTCCTACAACAGAAACAGCTCCCTTTGAGGTGGCTTCTGCCACAAGGTGGGCAACTTCTCCTGTTCCTTTTGAGAAGGCTTCAAATTCAAATACTCCAACAGGTCCGTTCCAAACGATGGATTTTGAATTCAGAATTGTATCCTTGTAAATCTCAATAGTCTTTTTGCCTACATCCATTCCCATGAGATTGTCTGGAATATCGACACCGTCTATAACAACCGGCTTTGCATCAGGTGAGAATTCCTCTGCTCCAAGATGGTCTACAGGCAGGATAATTTTAACACCCTTCTCAGCTGCTTTGGAAAGAAGATTTTTTGCTGTATCAATAAAATCATCTTCTACCAAGGATTTACCGATTGAGTGCCCCTGGGCTTTCAGGAATGTGTATGCCATACCTCCCCCGATTATGAGGGAAGAAGCGTTCTTTAAGAGGCTTTCCAGTACTGCAATTTTTGAAGAAACTTTTGCACCTCCTATTATTGCAGTCATGGGTTTGGGAGGATTGGTTACCATGGGTTCAAGATATTTTACTTCTTTTTCCATGAGGAATCCGCCTACGGAAGTTTTCATGAATTTTGCTATTGTTGCTGTGGAGGCATGGGCCCTGTGGGCTGTTCCAAAAGCATCGTTTACATAAATATCGCCGTAAGTTGCCAGTTCCTTTGCCATTGCTTCCTGCTCTGCCATATCCTTTGAAGTTTCACCTGGTTCAAAACGGGTATTTTCCAGCATCATTACAGCACCGTTGCTAAGGGCGTCAATCTTGTCTTTTAATCCGAGACAGGCCCCCGGGAATTCCACCGGTTTTCCAAGTACTTTTGAAAGATACTCTGCTACAGGTTTCATTCTGTTTTTTCCGTTTATAAAGGCTTCCTTGTCTGCTTCTGTAAAAGGCTTTCCTGCTTTTTCAGCCTTTTCCTGGGCCTTTTTCACATCTTTTTTAGGATCTCCCAAATGACTCATTAAAACAAGGCTCTTGGGATTCTGCTCAAGAATATATTTTATTGTTGGCAGGGCTGCCTGAATACGGGTGTCATCCTGCACAACTCCATCCTTCATGGGAACATTAAAATCCACACGCATTATAATGCGCTTACCTGCAAGATCAACGTCTCTTACTGTTTTTATCATTTCTTATCCTCCTATGATAATTAAGGCTGAATTTTATAATAAAATAATACTCTGAAAACCTCTTAAAAGTAAAGAGCAGTTTTAATCCGGCCCTTCAATGAAAATCCATTCAGGATTTATGCAGGGGATTATTTAACCTTACCCCCAGTATACAACTGGTAATAACGGCCTTTTAAATCCATGAGTTCCTGATGGTTTCCCCTTTCTATGATTCTACCCTGTTCAAGAACCATTATACAGTCACTGTTTTTTACGGTGGAAAGCCGGTGGGCAATAACAAAGGTCGTACGCCCCTTCATAAGTCTGTCCATTCCTTCCTGGACCAAGGCTTCTGTCTGGGTGTCAATGCTGGAGGTCGCTTCGTCCAGTATCAGAACCGGCGGATCTGCTACAGCGGCTCTGGCAATCGAAAGAAGTTGTCTTTGTCCCTGAGACAGGGAGCCTCCGTCTCCGGATAGTACTGTGTCATATCCTTCCGGAAGTTTCTTTACGAAATCATGGGCATTTGCCAGTTTTGCTGCTGCAATACATTCATCGTCTGTTGCATCAAGATTTCCATACCTTATGTTGTCCATAACTGTACCGGTAAAAAGGTGGGTATCCTGAAGAACCATACCGAGACTTTTTCTTAAATCAGCCTTTTTGATTTTGTTAATATTTATACCGTCGTATCGGATTTTTCCGTCCTGAATGTCGTAAAACCTGTTGATAAGGTTGGTAATTGTAGTCTTGCCGGCTCCGGTGCTTCCTACAAAGGCAATTTTTTGCCCTGCACTTCCCGTAAGGTGTATGTCATGGAGTACTGTTTTTTCCGGAACATACCCGAAATCAACACCATCCATTGTAATTTCACCTTTTTGTTCCACAAATGTAATTGTATTGTATTGTTTGTGAAAATGTTTCCATGCCCACATTCCGGTTTTGTGGGAACATTCTATTATGTTTCCCTGGGCATCCCTTTTTGCATTTACCAGAGTTACATAACCTTCGTCCCTTTCCGGTTCTTCATCCATAAGGTCAAAAATCCTTTCTGCACCGGCACTTGCCATTGCAATGCTGCCAAGCTGCATACTGACCTGGGCTACAGGCATATTAAAGCTTTTGTTCAGGGTAAGGAAAGAAACCAATGCCCCGATTGTCAAACCGTAATAACCACCTAAGGTCAACAGGGCTCCTGCAATGGCACAAATAACATAGCTTGTGTTTCCCAATTGTGCATTTACCGGCATAAGAATATTAGAGTATGTATTTGCCTTATATGATGTCCTCTTTAACTCTTCGTTAAGCTTCTTAAAGTCTGCCATGGCCTTTTCCTCATGGCAAAAGACCTTAACAACTTTCTGTCCGTTTATCATTTCTTCGATAAAGCCATTTACTTTTCCAAGTTCTTTCTGTTGGAGTACAAAGTATTTTCTCGACTTGTTTCCTATAACCCGGCTTACCAGCAGCATTCCCAGAACAAGAATTACCGACAGCACTGTAAGCTGTACATTAACGATGATCATGCTTATAAAAACACTGATAATCGTGATTATGCTGTTTACAATTTGAGGAAAACTCTGGCTGATAAACTGCCTCAGTGTATCCGTATCGTTGGTATAAATCGAAAGAATATCCCCGTGGGCGTGGGTATCAAAATATCTGATGGGAAGCCTTTCCATGTGGGCGTACAAATGTTCCCTTATTTTAAGCAGGGTTCCTTGGCTTACTGTTACCATTATTCTTGTGTAGATGTAAGAACAAACCACTCCTGTAAGATAGACTAACCCGATAGTAAGAATTGCTTTAAGCAACGGGGAAAAATCAGGTTTGTCAACGCCGATAAGCGGAGTGATATAATCATCTATCAGGGTTTGCAGGAACAAAGAACCTTTAACATTTGCAAAGGCAGCTCCTGTTATACCTAGAACTGCAAAGAAAATATGGAATTTGTATTCCTTCATAAGAATCTTAAACAATCTGAGAAGAGGTTTTTTCCCTTTTTTTGTTTTTTTATCTTTCATTTGACACTCCTGTAATTTCTTTTTCATTTTTACTCCCCGATGTCAAAATCATCGTTGTTTTGAGTCTGATTTTCATACATAGCCTTGTAGAAACTGTTTGTTTTTACCAGTTCTTCATGGGGGCCGAATCCTGTAATTATCCCGTTTTCAAGAACAATGATTTTGTCTGCATCCTTAACGCTGTTTATTCTCTGGGCTATTATAAGTTTTGTAGTGTCAGGTATATTTTCCCTGAACGCTTTCCGGATTTTGCTGTCAGTTGCAGTGTCAACCGCACTTGTTGAATCATCCAGAATAAGAATGCGGGGCTTTTTAAGCAGTGCCCTTGCTATACACAGTCTCTGTCTTTGGCCTCCGGAGACATTGGTTCCTCCCTGTTCAATAAAGGTTTGGTATTTGTCGGGGAATTTCTCGATGAATTCGTCGGCACAGGCAGTTTTGCAGGCTTCCCGGCATTCATCTTCTGTGGCATCTTCATTCCCCCATCTGAGGTTTTCAAGAATAGAACCGGAAAAAAGCAGGTTCTTCTGAAGAACAACAGAAACAGAATTCCTTAACACTTCGATGTCATAATTCCTCACGTCAATGCCTCCAACCTTTACTGCCCCTGATTTTACATCATAGAGCCTCGAAATCAGATTTACAAAAGTGGTTTTCCCGCTTCCGGTTCCGCCCACAATACCGATTGTTTCCCCTGAGTTTATGTGGATGTTGATATCGGAAAGAACATCTTTTGATATGTTTTCTTTTTCCCAGTGGTGTTTTGCCCTGAATTCCTCGGAACTTTCCAAAAGTGAGAGACTGTGGCTGTAGGCAAAAGTAACATTTTCAAAATCAATGCTTCCGTCAGGAACTGTTTTGACAGGGTTGTCCGGATTTGAAATAAAGCTTTTTTCTTCCAGGACTTTACAGATTCTTTCGCCGCTGGCAATACTCATGGAAAGCATAACGAAAATCATGGAAATCATCATAAGACTCATAAGAATTGTCATGATATATGCAAAAAGGCTTGTCATCTCTCCCGTTGTAAGCTCGTTTGTTGTGACAAGCTTTGCCCCAAACCATGAAATTCCAAGTATACATCCGTTTGCTGTAAGGATTACGGCCGGCATATTAAAGGCCAGTATCTTTTCGGCATTGATAGAAAGAGAGGCCAGTTTGCCCGCTATTTTGGAAAATTTATTTGTTTCGTATTCTTCACGTACATAAGATTTTACAACCCTGACTCCTATTATATTTTCCTGGGCACATTCATTTAAGCCGTCATAGGTTTTGAAAACTTTTTCAAATATAGGCTTTACTTTGTGGATTATTGCAAAAAGAATGCAACCCAAAAAAGCTATTGCAACCAAAAAAACCATTGTTATTTTAGGGCTGATTATTAAGGCCATGATAATGGCACAGATTCCGTTCATTGGGGCCCTGACGCAAATCCTTATTACCATCTGATAGGCATTCTGGATGTTGGTAACATCCGTAGTAAGCCTTGTTATAAGACCTCCGGTAGAGAATTTGTCTATGTTTCCAAAAGAAAAAGTCTGGATATTCGAAAACATTGAATCCCGCAAATTATATGCAAACCCGGTGGAGGCCTTTGCACTGAATTTTCCTGCAAGGATACCAAAAAGAAGTCCTGCCAGAACAAGAACCAGCATCCAGCTGCCATGGTATAAAACCTGGTTGAAATTACTCGCCGAAATACCAAAGTCTATGATTCTCGCCATTTGGAGGGGAATCAATGTGTCCACCAAAACTTCCAGAAATGCAAAAAGCATTGACAGAAAAGAGGAAGCTTTGTACTCCTTTACCTCTGAAAATAATGTTTTGACCATAAGTACTCTCCGTTATTGTTTTTTATTCTTTTTTGTTTTTATTTAAAAGCTGTAATTCCATAATGTTATGGATTTTTTTTACAAGCCGCAAATGCTCCTTTGCGTCATGCTCCCCCATGGCTTCCAGCAGGCATGTAAGGTTTTTCAAGGCTTCACGGCGTCTTCCCTCTTCATACCTGATTCCTTCCGGTGTAATCTGTACCAGGATTTTGCGTCTGTCATTTTTATCCTGAATCCTGATAATAAAACCTTTTTTTTCGAGGGTATTTAAGGTGTTTGCAATTCTCGCAGTTGTTTTTTTTAATCCGGTGCTGAGTTCCCCCGAAGTAACTTCTTTTTTTGAATCCTGAAGGTAGGTAAGAATTTCAATTTCACCTCTTGTTGCCTCTGTAATTTGATTTTCAATAAGTCTTTTAGGTTTAAACCGCAGATATTCAAAAAGCTCTTCCGCCAATTTTCTGTAATCCATAAATTGCCTACCACTGAAAGATACTAATACTGTTAGTAAAATATCAATAAAAAAATTTGTCAACACAAAAAAGTAAATTCACATTGGAATTTGCAGTATAGATGGGAATACAAAATATTTATAGACTTTGAAAAAAAACCGGGTATATGACAATACCCGGCTTTTCTAAATTACAGACCGAAAATCTCTCCAAAAGCTTTTAATGCACCTGTGGTTTTTCCGGCAAGAACTTCTTTTGTCAGCAGTTTTCCAAGCTGGACTCCTTCCTGGTCAAAGGAATTTAAATTCCAAAGAAAACCTTGGAACATTATTTTATTTTCGTAATGGGAAAGCAAACTTCCCATGGTCCTGGGGCAAAGGGTTTCACCATAAATTAAACTGGATGGCCGTTCCCCGGGAAAATTTTTGTTGGGATTTTCATTGTGGCTGCCCAAGGCAAAAGCTACCATCTGGGCCGAAAGGTTTGCACAAAGCTTTTTCTGGCTGGTAGATCCGTCCACTTCAATGTCTTTTGACAGCTGTGAATCCTTAAAACCGATAAACTGGAGAGGTATAATATCTGTTCCCTGGTGGAGTAACTGGTAGAACGAATGTTGCCCGTTTGTTCCTGGTTCCCCGAAAATAACGGGGCCGGTTTCGTAAGAGAGCTTTTCACCCCGTCTGTTTACCTGTTTACCGTTGGATTCCATGTCTGCCTGCTGCAAGTGGGCCGGAAACCGGCTCAAAGCCTGGCTGTAAGGCAGGATTGCCGTTACAGGGTATCCCTGGATATTCCTTTCGTAGATTCCGATTAAGGCATCCAGAAGGGCAGGGTTTTTGGTAACATCCTCCTCCAGTGCAAGTTTGTCAGCTTCGTGGGCGCCGGCAAGAAAATCCTTAAAAACATCTGCTCCAAAAGCCAGTGAAAGAATTGTTCCTCCTACTGCAGAAGAAGAAGAGAATCTTCCCCCGATAAAATCATCAATATAGAAAGAATCCAGATATCCCGGATTGTTTGCAAGGGGGCTGCTTTCGCTTGTTACCGCTACCATCTGTTTTGAAGGATCCAATCCCTTTTCTTTAATAAAGTTTTTTACAAAAAGTTCATTCGCCAGGGTCTCCTGGGTGGTTCCGCTTTTAGAAACAAGAACAAAAAGGGTATGGGCAATATCGAGATTGCTTATGACCCCTGCACCGTCGTCCGGGTCAACATTTGAAATAAAATGGGCCTTCAGCTTAAGGGTATTATGCTTTTTTGCCCAGTTTTCCAAAGCCATATAGATTGCTCTTGGTCCCAGATCGGATCCCCCGATTCCAATCTGTACGACAGTTGTAAAGGGTTTCCCATCCTGGGCTTTGATATTCCCGCTATGAACTTTTGCTGCAAAATCAGCAATTCTTTCCAATTGTTCCTGGTAAAATTTACCGAGGTTTTTACCATTGAAAATTACATCATTCCCGAGCTGGCCCCTTGTAAGGTGATGGAGAACCTTTCTGTTCTCCCCTGTATTTATTACCTCTCCGTCCAAGAGTTCCTTGTATTTTTCAATAACCTGGGCTTCCCTGGATAATTCCTGAAAAACTTTAAGAATCGATTCGTTTACCTGTTTGCAGGCATAGTTATATTTAAGCCCACCGGCCATAGCCACGGTTGAATTTCTCACCCTTTCTTCGTTGAGAACCTGTCCTAATTTTACTGCACCTTTCAATGCCTGAAGCTTTTTGAAAGCACTTAATGTGTCCAGATTATTGTATTCTGCCATTTTATTCTCCCTTAAAAAAGTTTTATACTGAAAGTAAAAAAATCAGATACACACAGGATATACTTTATGATGAGATAATTCAATATTACAGCCTGGTAATATTTTACCTGTGTTATTCCATAGTTTGGATATTTAAGAATGGATTTTTATTTTCAGGATAAGTCAGGTATTCCGGTCTGATGTTTCTCAGTGCTTCAAAAAAACAAAGTTTTTCTTCTTTTCCGGGAAATGCCTTGTTTATCCGCTGTCTGGCAGCCTTACGTTCTGAATTATCCTGGTAATTACAAGTACAGGTAATCATGGCAAACCCTGATTTTTCACTGTGGTTTATAATTTCTTCCAGTGTACACATACAAAGGGGTCTTATAACTTCTACCGGGTACTGTCTGTATTTTAATGCCGGGGGCATAGTAGATAGTTCCGATTTTTTCAGAATGTTCATGAAAAGAGTTTCCAGAATATCATCAAGGTGATGTCCCAGTGCAATTTTGTTAAAACCTTCTGCCATAGCGTAGTTGTTCAGTTCGGTTCTTCGCTGGGTGGAACACCACCAGCAGTTCATTTTTTTACCGGGTTTTAATCTCTCTAAAACCTTAATTTCTTCTATTATAAAGGGAATATTCCACTCCTTAATCAGACGGCGGAGTGGGTCTGGAAAACCGGGGGAGATTTCTGTGGCAACATGATAAGCCGCCACAAAAAAATCCTCCCGCCTTTGTTTTTTCCTCCATCCGAAATATTCCAGAAGGGTTGTTGAGTCCTTTCCCCCGGAAGCTCCCACAAGAATTTTATCTCCATTCTGTATAAGTCCGTATTCATATACAGCCTTATCAATCTTCCTGAAGAGAGCCGGGTTTGCCATCTGTTACTCCGGCCATTTGCAGGTTTCGGTACCCTGGCATGAATCCGGAGAACAGTCATGGGAGAATTTGTTTACACATTTTTTTGCTATTTTGATGTCAGCAAGTTCTCTGTGGGCATCAACAAGCTTTCTCTTGAGGTTTTCTGTTTCCTGAAAAATCTGTGGATTCCTGGCCTCTGCAAAGGCATAACGCTCCTTTTCTGTTGCCTGGCGGTTGGGATTGTTTTTGTTTATTTCCTTAATTGTTTTAATAAGTTCTCTTTCATTTTTTATCAGCTCAAGACTTATATCCTGAACTTTAAGTATTGCTCCCAAAAGTTTTACATCATTTCTGCATTCCGGACACATTGTATCCCTGTATTTTTTTACATCTGTAAGTTTATCCATAAAAGCTCCTTCACTGTAATATGCTTTCTTTTGTTCTGCCTGTAAATTATCGGCAGGAATACCCATAAATTAACAATCAAGCATTATATTTATATCAGCCGTGATATTTTTTCAATATTATTTTTGAAGATTTGCATTATTTTAGAAAAACACTGGGAGGAATAATGGAAAGTTTGAATATTTTTGATTTTCAAAAAACAAATATTTATGATTATTATAAAAAAAAAGCCGGCCTGGTGCCGGCTGTTATCGGGTATTTCTTTTATCAGATATAAAAGGTGGACAAATCCCGATCAAAGTTTCCTGATTTCACAGGCTGTCATTTTTCCTGTCAGCCCCACATTCCGGGGCTGGCATTTCTGTTGGATTTTCCATAAGGCCCCCTTCAATTTATATGAATGAAAACTATCTGGATATTCACAACCCACTTATAATGCTAGTACATTATGGAAAAATTGCAAGGGGTAGAGTAAAAAATTTATTCTTTTTTGTTAAGTGAAAAAAACTGCCTTTGTCCCCCGGCACCTTCCACCCCTTGGGCTGTAATTCTGGCTGGAATTAATTCCAGTGATTTTCTTTCAGGAGTTCCTTCTGTTGCAGGAACCGTATGGACGATAAAGAAAAAAGTAAAGTCCCTGCCGGAGCTGCTTCTCATTTGGATTACAGGATGCTGTCCGGTAGTAACAAGGGTCAAATTTCCAGTTATAATTCCTTCCGGGGTTTCCATGGAAAAACTGTCTTTTTTCAGTTCCAGACTGTATCCCTGATTGGAAATCCATATGTTTCCGGAATTTAAAACCGGGGATAGTAACTCAGAAGCAGAAGTTCCCTTTTGCAGTAATCCGGAACTGCTTTCTCCTGAAGTTATTTTTCTATAAGTGCCGTTCCAGTCTGATTCTACGGCTATCTTTAATTTCACATCTTCCTGGAGCTTAATGCTTATTTCATCTATTCCCGTAAGCCTGGTTGTAATAAACCGCCTGAGAGTTGTTATGGATTTATTGTTGGATGAAATATATAGTCCGTATCTTATGGACGAGCTGTTGTTCCAATCGTATACTTCTTCATTGTCATCAAAGAAAATAATTTCTTTTTCATTGTTGTCAAATAATAGGTATTGGGTGGGACTGTTATTTGTGGTGTTTACCTTATACCACAGTCCGTTAAGGAATTTCTCGAAATCAGCTACGCTGCCGCTTTGTAATTTCTGCAGATATTGGGCTTCTATCTTTTTTCCGGGAATTTTTATCTCGGAAGAAAGTTCGTAAGTTCCTGTATCTTTATTCCAAGTGTATGTTTTTTGTATCTGGTCCAATGTTTCCGGATTCTCCGGATCGGAGCTTTGGACTACAATGGAAAAACTGATTCCGTTTGTCTGGTTTAAGTTGTAAGCTTCGGAGCGTTCCCTTTCATTTATCGTAATGGAGCCGTCTGTCTTAAAATCACCTATGACCGACAATTCCGTGGTTGTTTCACCGGTTTTAGGCAAAAGGAGAATCATAATCTGGTTGTTGGACTGGTCCATTCCTGTGCAGACTATCGAAACTATATGTTCACCTATCACGTCTTTTGCATTAATTGACATTGTCTGGGGTTGGGTGATTCCGGTTTTCACCGGGGTTTGCCGCAAAAAAGTCTGGGTGTTTATTGAAAACAGCATGGGAATTAATGTGATTTGGTTTTCGTTTCTGATTTTCACCGCAGCAATCAGATCATCGGCACTGTCATTGTTGTAGTCCGTATAAAATGTTGATATCAGCAGTTCTTCGGGAAGAAGCGGTATGTTGTCCTCATACAGTGATTCCGCAGTCTGGGTTGTTCCGGAAGTTGTTTTACCTGTATCGTTATCCTGGATACCTGCCATTGGAATAATAACTTTGGGTTCAGGTATTTTAACGGACGCAGCCTTTCTTGTCATAAGAAAGGCTGCAAATCCAAGAAGTACAACGGCAATGCCGGTAGCAATCAAAAAAAATCTTCTGTTCATGATAAAATTTGTATCATGGCAGTGGATTTTGGGCAAGGGGACGGGGCACCGGAATGGAGCC
>JADIMM010000030.1 GCA_017694795.1 Candidatus Gallitreponema excrementavium | reverse complement strand
GTGGCAGGTGCTTGCGATCATATATATATCCAAGAACATATCCCCGGCTCCTGTCTTTCGCTGTGTACACCACCAACGCTTGTGTTCCTATTTCCGGCAGTACCCACCAGCCACTGCCTTTCTTTTTCCACTGCCCTGCCACACAGAGCCAGGGGCTTTCGCTCCCGGGTACGCTCATGTCCGTGCTCACCCTTACCCGTCCGAGCCCTTCCGGGTCCCGGTTGTCCGTTACCACCCCCAGTACCGGCGGACAGCACTCATGCAGCGCTTTCCTCTCGTGCAGGTATCTCCCTTCGGCTCCTTTCCCCGGCTCTCCGTATTTTTCCGTCAGTTCTTCTATCTTCTTTTCCAGATTTATCATATCTCCAGTCCCTCTGCACCCATAACCTGCATATTCTCATCTATTACCACAGGCTTACGTTTTTTAACTTTAGGTTTCTTAAAATACAGGTATCCTTGGGTATTCACCGGTTTTTCGCTTTGTACAATCCTGTAGATTCTTTTTACGAGATCTTTGTCCATATCCTGTACATAAACAGGAAAATATACACAAAAAACAGCATCACAAGAATCCAGTTCCAGTATGGGAGATGTGATTTCAGTTTCCTGGGAAATGTTCAAAGCCTCAAATGGCAAGGAACCTTCGATTATTACAGGTACAATACCACTTACAAGATATAATAGGGCTTTCATTCCCCGTTTGGTACCCCGGTATCTATAAAGTGGAATAGTATATTGCAAAACTTTCCGGGCTGTTGCCTCATCCCCCAAGAGTTCGTAATCAACGCCAAACCAGTTGGCAAGCACCGGAAGGAATTTTGCAGGTGTTTCCATGGGGCGGAATAAATTGTCCAGATTGTCAAGGGTAATGGCGGTTTCATTCATTATGTGCTGGAATATCATCAAATAGTGCCGTAAAAAATCATTTTCCTGGTATATCGAAGGCAGGTGGCGGATAGGGTTATTTGATGTAGCTTTCAGTTTTATCATTCTGCTATTTTTATTATATTCACAGTCAATAACAACAAAGCGGCGGTAATCCGATTCCACAAATTCAATATCAATCCTGTTTTCCATCCCGGGAAAAAGATTATGAATCCGGTTTTTTGCTTTATATACATCGAGACCAATACACATTTTTTTTAACTGATCTTCATTTTCTATTTCCATCTTCGTACCGTAAGTCTTAAATTCTGCTGTAAATCCTGGGTTTCTTCCACTATGGAGTATCCCATATCTTTCACCTTATCCAGTACAGTTTCATAAGCATACTGCCGGGTAATTTTGTTGAGAAAATCCTCCTGTTTCTGCCCGGTAAAAGTCTCTATTGCCCACCAGTCGGCAACAAATTCGTAATTTTCCCCGACTTTTCTAAGTCCAAGACTGTATTTGCATCCGGTTTTAATCTCAAAGATACAGTCTTCTATAACTTCATCTTTACCGTATCCCAAAAGTGTCAGGGAGGATTCTTCTGATGCTTCAACATACTTTAGCGACAAGGCGTCCAGTGCTTTTTTCAAAAAAGAAAGATTTTTTATTTTTGTTTCAATTTTTGAAATATGAGACATAAACCTACTCCTCTTCTTTTGCCTTTTGTCCTATTTGAACTCTGATATATGACCCTGCCGGTATTTTATGAGTAGAAGTTTCTATAGCTCCCCTCAAAAATCCCCCTCCCATACTTAGAACCTTTACTGTGCCAAGAACATTTCCAAATGAATTATCAGCAGCAATCTCTCCCATTGAGTCAACTTTTATCTCTCCGGAATCAGCTTCCAGTTTTGCAATTATATATTTCTGAACACCGTTTATTTCTGAAATTTCAAGAATCTTCATGACGGAAAATATCGGTTCATATTCCAGTTTCTTCTGTATAACGACTTCCCGGGGCATTGGCTTTATCTCCAGTAAGGCAACCGGAGTAACCGTTTTACATGAAAAAACACAAAAAGAAAAAATCAGAGGTAAAATTATTTTTCCAGTAAATTCCATACATACGCTCCTTCCCGACCTTTGTATATCAATATTTCATCATTATTTGTAAAAATAAAATAATCGTTATTGTCCCGTTCATTTATTATATTGGGATTTAAAGAATAATCGCTGGACAGGCTGTTCCCGGTATTGATAATTGTTTTGCCTGAACGGATAGG
The DNA here is from genome assembly GCA_017694795.1 of Candidatus Gallitreponema excrementavium. Classification (GTDB taxonomy): domain Bacteria; phylum Spirochaetota; class Spirochaetia; order Treponematales; family Treponemataceae; genus Gallitreponema; species Gallitreponema excrementavium. The sequence goes on along the minus strand of JADIMM010000030.1, from coordinate 3,780 downwards.
TATATTTGAAATCTTATCAAAACCGGCAAACATTCCGTTCATATAAAAAAACTTTCCCATGTTGTCTATGTAATCCAGAATCTTAACTTCATTTTTATCAAACAAAATTCTGCTGAAATCACTAATGAACATATAGTTAAAATCCCAAATATTCTGCAAAGTAAGGGTCTTTGTCATATGCCGGGTTGTCCGGACTAGCTTTCCGGTATTGGCGTTATAAAGCTGCAATGTTATCAGATTGAGCTTGTTGGACAAGATTATTTTTCCCCTGACCAGGTAATCAGCGTTTCCGGCAAAAGCACCGGAACTTGTCATACCTTCCGAAATATATTCACTGATATTCTGTGTATTTGCAGCCTCAAAAAGCCCGGTACACTGTGCCTGGTACGAAAACAACTCGCTAAAATAATCATCTGAATCTTTCAGTTCTACTCCCTCCTGATTGGAAAAGGAAGTAGCGATAAAATCAAACTCCCCGGTTTTTTGTTCAATCAGGGTCCTGCAATCAATAGAAAAAGGGGCTACCGCCAATTTAATTTTATGCTGTTTTTTTCCGTCAGGATTTGAAATAAGATTTGCCAAATCCAACAGCAAATATCCCACTGCTTTTTTTATATCCGAATCGGATTTTACAATCCTCACCGAACTTACTGGATATCCATTTTTTTCAAAAGGAAAAACCGAAAGCTTAATAACATACTGTTTTCCCACTTTATATATATACGATTTAAATATTCCGCTTAAATTCAAAGGATACCGTTCCGACTTTAAGTCGGAAATAAGCTGAAAAATTGAAAGGGCTTTTTTATTTCCATACTTTGAGACCAGCCATTTTTCCATTGAGACAGGTTTAAATGTCTGGCTAAGTATCATCTGGTTTTTTAATTCTTCGTTTAAAATACTGACAAATTCATTTTTTACACCGGTGGTATAATCAGGTTCCAGGTAAACGACGGCGGGGACCAGCTCCGACATATCATCATACATTTCCTGCATGTCAACATTTTTACCTTTAAAAATCCCCAGTATGGGGCTTAAATCTGCGGAAAAAAGAGTCCCTGTAAAAATAGAAGGGATTATCAATAGTAATACTACATTTTTTAAAACCGTCTGTTTCATAGGGACTCCTTTTTCATGCTTTTAATTAAAATTATGCCCACTCTGCATTTTCATACACAATGGAAATTGTCTCCTGGTTTACACCCTGCTCAGTGGATCCCAAGTCAGAAATTGACCATGCACAGGGTACGCAGTTAAACAGATTGCGCCGCTGGATTTCTGTAACGCCGTCCCTGTCCATAAACACGATTGAAATTGACTTTTGTTCCGGATTTCCCCGCTCAACGGTTTTCCACCATTCTTTCAGAACTTTATCCCTGGGATCGGCATTACGGACCATCTTTACAACGTCATACTTTACCTTTCCCACCACCTTACGGGGGTTTTTGTCCATTCCACCCATATCATCTGCAACTTCTGCTGTTGCACCCAATCCAGAAATTGAAACAAAGTTACCGTAATCGATACCGTCAATTTCAACTTTAAAATAAGCCTTTGTAGTAGGTAAATAATTAGCCACTTTATACCTCCTCTACCATAATTTTTTCAGTTCAACGAACCGATGTATGTGAAAGCAATCACCATCCCGACATGCAGTACAATCAAGGAATCCGGTTACTCTTCACTCATTGCCTTTTGTGACACCCTGAATACTACGAATTCAGCCGGTTTTGCAGGTGCCAGTCCTATTTCGCAGACTACATATCCGGCATCTATAGATTCGGGAGGATTCAGCTCATCGTCGCACCTGACGTAAAAAGCCTCTTCGGGAGTATCTCCGAACAATGCACCAGACCTCCAAATATTCAGAAGAAAAGCAGTAATGTTACGGGTTATCTTCTTCCACAGGTCACGGGTATTGGGCTCAAACACAACCCAGTTGGTGCCGTTCTGCAATGCCTGTTCCACCATACAGAACAAACGCCGTACATTAATATACCTCCACTCCGGATTTGAACTGATTGTCCTGGCACCCCAAACACGTATGCCCCGTCCAGGAAAATCCCTTATACAGTTTATTCCCTTGGGATTAAGGAGTTCCTGTTCTGCATCTGTAAGGTTATATTTTAACCCCAATGCAGTCCTGAAAATCTCATTGGCAGGTGCCTTATGTACACCTCTGGTTCCGTCTACCCTGCCGTAAATACCGCAAATTCCACCGCTTGGAGGAGCAAAAACATTTCTATCCTGAACAGTATCATACATGGAAATCCAGGGGAAATAATAAGCCCCCATCATCGAATCCCTGGGTTTGGGAATTGAATCGATTCCACCTTCCAAAGTTTCGGGACTGTCCAATACAGCAAACCTGAACCGGTGTTTTTCACAATGAGAAAGAATTGCGTCCTGAGCAGCAGGGTCTGTTACACCGGGAGCCGCAACAATTGCAATATCCTGGATCTGATCAAATAAATACAACCCGGTTTTCTTACCAATTCCCTTATCTTCCCCAATAATGAGCTTGGCAATATTTTCGGGATTCTTTATTTCAACCGGCTCCTTTGAAGCTGATTCACCGCTCTCTTCCCCGGAATTTTCATTGTCCGCTTTTTGAACAGCCGATTCTGCCAAATTGTTAATGTAACACTTGGTTCCACCATTCTGAAAAAACTGGTATACAGCATGACCAAGCCATCCTCCTGAGTGCATTCCTCCGAACAGCTTTGTGTACTGCGTCCAGTTGGTAACAAGGACGGCTTCATTAACCGGGCCCTTCTCTGCAACCCCAAGAAAGCCGACAATATTTGTCGCTCCGGCCTCGATGGGTTTTGAACCGCTTTCCACCTCCTCTACATATACTCCGGGTGTTTGATAATTAGGCATTTATTCCTCCTCTTCCTTAAAATCTATTTTTTCACAACACCGTGAATATCGCGTTTTTCAACACGCTTAAACCCTGTAGCTTTTTGGGAATTAATGCTGAACTCGGTTTTATACCCCAGCTCAAATCTATATTTCCCATCAAAAAAATTTACCTTATTGCAATCAACGTGTCTTATTACTGGTTCCAGGTATATGGTATCCCCGGGACTTCCGTGCCAATTACATTTTTCAATAGTCAAATCCGGCTCATCCTTAAACAAAACAGCAACCTCTCCATAAGCCTGCAGCAAACTACCTGTGTCACATCCCTCAAATACAACCTGTATACTGAGTTCATACACCGCAGGCTGTTCATACTGTTTTTCGTCAACAATAATTCTTTGCCCGCTTTTATCGACCATACATTGGCAGATGTCATTTACAACAACTTTTATCTCAACCCCTGCATAAGAAATATCAGAAAGCTTTAATAAAACCTGATTATAAATCTCGGCTGCTATCTTCCACTGTTCCATATTATCCCCTTCTGTCAACCACTAATACGTCTGATAAATAAGGCAATTCATCATTCTTAGACAAAAGGTATTCTACAGCAACACCGGCATCCTCATCAAAGATTTCAATCTTACCGACCGATAAAATTCCTTGATTTTTTCCAAGAACCTTTAGTATCAATCCTTTAGTAACTGTTTTTCCGAATTCGTATCCCTTACCATTGTAACCTATAAGCGGGTGAAAGAAAACCTCTAAATGTTCTTTTATTTTATTTGGTAAGCAGTAAAATATAATTCCCCATAAAAAAGGTTTCCAACCATCTGTTATAATGAAATTGCAACATACCAAAAAACAGGAGGAAAGAAACCTATGGAAACTTTACCACGAAAGGAGAGAAAAGAA
>JADIMM010000029.1 GCA_017694795.1 Candidatus Gallitreponema excrementavium | reverse complement strand
GTTTCCAAGGCGGAGCACTGGATGAACAATTATCCAAGACGGATTCACGGCGGAAAAACTCCCGCCATGATATATAAAAAATGTTGTAATTTCTGACAGAAAAGTGGGGAATTATTCTTTACAAGTTACTTGAATTTTCTAAATAATTTGTTATGTCCGGTTTTTTCCTTCTACGGTATTTTATCTGTTTTTTTTACCATGGATAGTATTACAATATATTTTGTATTTATAACTTGACTGAATTAAGTCTAAAATAGATAATAAAAAAAAAGGTTATCCGAGGTTGTTTTGTTAACAAGGTATACATCGTCAGGCGGCAGGGTATGCAAACAGGCTTTAATTTATACCCTTGAAGAACATGGAATAAAACGGGAAAACATAGATCCTGATGCTTTAAGAATTATAGAAAGGCTTAATTCAGCCGGATTCAAGGCATACTTGGTTGGAGGGGCTGTAAGGGATTTATTACTTCACAAGATTCCCAAGGATTTTGATATTGTAACAAATGCAGAACCACAGAAAATAAAGAAATTGTTCAGAAATTCAAGAATAATCGGCAAAAGATTCCGTCTTGTGCATATTTTTTTCGGACCAAAAATTTTCGAAGTAAGTACATTCCGTTCTTCAAAAGACGGTTCTGTGGGGAATGTATTCGGAACTATGGACGAGGATGTAATGAGGCGGGATTTTACATTAAATGCACTCTATTACGATACTGCAAAACAGTTTATCATAGACTATGTAGGGGGCGTTAAGGACATCAAAAAGAAGATTGTCCGTCCGGTTATTTCCAAAAAAATTATTTTTAAAGATGACCCGGTGAGGATGCTAAGGGGTGTTAAATACGGGGCAAGTTCAGATTTTAAATTGCAGTCCTCCCTTTCCAGACTGATAAAAAAACAGGCTTTTTTACTTGAACCGGTTTCTCCTTCAAGACTTACAGAAGAATTGATAAAAATTCTTAATTCCGGAAAAGCAGCCCGGATTATAAGTGCCTGCTCCGACCACGGGTTATATATGTATTTACAACCCTCTGCTGCTGATTTAATGGATTCTTCCAAGGAGTTTGAAAAAAAATATTACGATTCCCTTTCGGAGCTTGATTCCATTGTCTCTTCCAGTTTTGAAACACGGCTCGGACGGAAATTGACCAGTTTGATTGATTCCTTTATAGATTATATTGGTTTTGAAGAAACAGGAGATGTCCAGGGGATTTACTACAAGGTATACAGGGAGTGCAGAAAATTCATCCTCCCAATTAACCCACCCAGGGTTGAGCTTGAGTATGCCGTCAAATTCTGTCTGAAAAAACGGGGCTATAAAATCCCTGCTAAAAAAAGGAAACCCCCTGTTCCGGTTGTTAACGGAAAACAGGGGGCAGAATTACCGAAAACCAGCCTTGAAATTCCTCAAAAACTGCCGGCACCGGAGTTTTAGTCCGGATTATTTATCTTGTTGATAAGTTCCGTGCAGCGTTCCTTGTATTTCTCTGGAGATATCCTCATGGCCTCGTTGAGGTACTTTATTGCATCCCCGTGTTTACTGTTTGCATAAGCGGTAAGACCTAATGCCCAGTTTACCGTTCCCGCATCTGCTCCCAGTTGGAGTGCCGTCCTGTAATATGTTTCTGCTGTTATATAATCTCCATTATTGTATGCTATAAGTCCCAGATAGTAATAAGCTGTACTGTCCCTTTCATTCCGGAGGACGGCTTCTTCAAAGGTTTTTTCTGCCATCTGGTATTCTTTTTCTGAATAATATTTTATTCCGGAATTCAGAAGTTCCGTCCATGTCTTGGTTTCCGCAATCCAGTCTTCAAATCCGGCATTAAGTTCACCCGGGGTAATCCACTGCAGAATCGAGTTTGCCACAGCCTGGGTATTGCTTTCTATACTGCCTTTGACAGAAAGCTGGAACAGTGAATCCCATAAAAGTCTTGATACCGAAGAATCACCTGTATTCATCATATAGTAGACCAAAGCCCAGGATTGGGGGTAAAGGATGGATGAAGAAAACTGGTCAGGAAGGGCAGATATAATATCCGAAGCCGAAATCTTGTCTCCTTTGTTTCTTTGGGATTTAACGGTGTCAAGCCATGCCAAGGGCTGGATGTATTTCAGATTATTAGTTTTAGAGTCGTAAAGTAGTGATTCAAAATATATTCCGAAGCCTTCCCTGAGCCATAGAGGCGGGTTTAGAATGTTTCCGTATATATATTGGAAAAAACACTGCCTTGCCAATGATTTATTCCATGTACCTTCACCACAGTCAAACAGTACCAGTTGGGATTTTTCTGGTTTTGAATATTTCAAAAAAACAAAATCTTCCCTTGTCTGGTTTATTGTCCGGTTTAAATACTCATCGTAGGAACCTTTATCGGGAAAAACCAGAACCTGGTATTTATAACCTGGTCCGTCCGGGTTAAATCTGAAAATATCATTAAACTCATTATGGTAAAGATTTAAAACATCTGCAATTTTTCCGGCCTTGTCCTGGGAAATTTCTCCGGTTACGGTGTACAGTCCCCTTGTGACCTCAAGTGAATGCAGGCTTAAAACCGAAAAAAGAGCCGACAGTATTATAAAGATGATTTTTTTCAATTTTGTTCTCCTTATGTTGTGTTTTTAGCTATATTAATTATATCTTCGGCGTAAACAAAGCCTATTCTGTATCTCTTCTGGTAATTTGGTCGATAATTATGTTAACTTCTTCTATCAAAATGCCAGTGTATCTTTCAACATTCTCAATAATGTACTGCTGGAGTCTGTATATTGTTCCTGTAAGTTGGTTTCCAAAGGGGACATCAACACAGAGTACCAGCCTGTATCCCTGGGCATCGGTTTTTATGGTCAGTTTTTTTATGACTATGTTGCTGTCAAATTCCAGAATGCAATGGATAATCATTTGTGAAAGGGCACCTTCTGAAATTTCCACCCTGCCTTTTTTTGAAAACTCTGGCCTTACAACAGATTTTTCTATCATTTTGTTATTTGAACCCGGTGTAGGTGTTTTTTTCTTAAACAAAACCCTCATGGCATCATAAAAAATCTGGGGGTAGTTTCTTTTTACTTCAATCGACGGAACCGGAATTACATGTTTTCCTTCTATCTTTCTGGAACGGATAGCCTCCTGGATTTCCTCTTCCGTAGCAATATCCTCAATCCTTATTATTTTCTGTGGCTGGTGAAGCTGCAGGCGTTCTGCTATTTTCATTACCATTTTTTCAGAAGTACCTAAAATCAATATCCGTTTAAGATGGTTTTTCTGTATAGCTTTTGCAACTTCATCACGGTGACTTTTATCATCAAATAGGGCAACCCTCACAGCACCCATAGGTGTTTTTTCCTTTTTTGCCGAACGTCCCGCTATAATTTTGTCATCATGGATTAAAAGTCCGTCATCGATTATGTACTCAATTCCGTATTTTTTGGCAAGAAGTTGGGAGCGGAAACTCTTTCCCGTACCACTGGGACCTACCAGGGCAAAAACTTTTATCCCGTTAATCAGTCTATATATAGTATGTGTTAAATCCATTTATTATCTCATTATAAGGCTGGTTTATAATCCATGCAAGCATTTCTTTGCCAAAATTATTTTCGATTTCCATGGCAAAATAATCAGGAATTTGTGCGGACAGAAATTCCGGAAGATTAAGGTATTTACGTTTTTCCGGTGGAAAACCCATCATCCATGAATGTAGAAAAAGATTTTTACGCTGCAATTGCGTTGAAGCCCCACCATAGATTTTGTCGCCAATAATGTGGTGTTGTCTTTCCCCGCACTGAACCCGTATCTGGTGTGTCCGTCCGGTTTTAATACTTACCAAAAGCAGTGAAATATTCTTTTCACTGCATACGGCAAGAGGCTTTACAAATGAACAGGCATAAAGCCCCTTTTCCGAAACCTGTACTTTAGGATTGTTGGGAACTTTAAGTAGTTTGTCTTCCCATTTTGTCCATTCTTTTTTCAAATCAAAAATACCGGAAACAATGGCAAGGTAAAACTTCCTGCAAAGATGAAGCCTGATCCATTCTGAAAATTCCCTGGCGCCGTAAAGATTTCCCGAAAAGAAAACCAGACCTGATGTTTCTTTGTCTATCCGGTTTAAAGGACCGGGAGTAAACGAAAGCCCTTCTTCCGGTCTGGTATTATTAACATATTCTTTAAGCCATGAAATCAATTCTGAGCCGGGTTTACGGGAGTCCTGGACTGGAATTCCGGAAGGTTTATCCACCGCAAGTATGAATTCATTTTCAAAAATCACATTGATTTTATCCATTTGAAGTGCAGGGGGCTTTATACGGCCTATACTTTCAGATGTTACGGAGCCTGCTGTATACGGATAATATAAAGATTTATGAACAGATATTTTGTCATCCTTTTTCACCCGTTTTTTTTCTGATACTTTTCCGCCGTTAATCCTGATAAGCCCCTTCCGTATTGAAGAGTAAACTTTAGACAGGGATAGCTCCGGAAGAATTTTCCTGATAATTCTGTCAATTCTTCTATCATTATCATTTTCACCGGCAATAAGTTGGAAATAATCATCCTCTGTTTTTCCGGTTTTTTCAGTAAATTTAAGAGATTCAGGCCCTTCCATGGCTTGTATTATAAAAAACAATAAACATTTTGTCATGTTTCACTTGCAAAAAAAATCATTCATTGGCAAAATATAGGTAATGCTTTCTACATCTTTTTTTGACCAGATTGGCGAATTTGTAAAAAACCCGGTTTTTTTGTCGGCGGTATCAAGCTGGTTTATCACCCAGTTTACTAAAACTCTTATTTCGATTCTCAGGAGAAGGGTGGGAAGTGTCAGGGAGATTATTGAGTTATTAATATGGAGAACCGGAGGAATGCCCTCAAGTCATTCTGCCCTGGTCATTTCGGTGACAACTGCCATAGGATTCCATTCAGGCGTTCAATCAGATGTTTTTGTCCTGGCTTTGTGTCTGTCTATGGTTGTAATCAGGGATGCAATGGGTGTCAGGCGTTCCAGTGGAATTCAAGCCAAGACTCTGAATAGTCTTGGAAATGAAATTTCCCGTAAAATCGGCATTAATTACAGCCCTGTAAAAGAAATTCAGGGACATAAACCGGTGGAAGTTGTTTGTGGTGCCTTAATGGGTTTTTTCATTGGCGTTGCCTTTTCCGTCTTGTAAACAAGCCCTGAGTTATGAAAAAATCCTTTGTAACTGTTCTTTGCCTTGTTTACGTTTTTTCGGTTTTTTTTATTCTGATTTTTGGAAAATTAACCGGAAACAGTGAAATTCAAGGGGCTTTTTCCACTTTATATGCCGGAAATATTAAAGTTTTGGAACAGGCTGAAAATATTTTGGTTGAAAATGGGGTGCCTGGAATAGTTTCTGCAAGGGCTCAACGGGATTTTTTCCCTGATTTTTTGTTGAATCATGAATACTTTGATTTGGCAATGAAGTGGTTTTCTTCAGAATCAGGATATTATTTATACTATCCCGGAAATATTCCTGTAGAAAACTATCTTGCAGGGCTTGAGGGAATCAGTTTTACACAGGTAAAAAAAACCGGAATTTTTATATTTTTGTTTGCCGCTCCATTGATAATTTTCTGTATTTTTTTTACTCCGTATAAGTTACGTTTTATTGTATCTGTTTTTCCGGGATTTGTCGCTTTGTATTCTTTTTGTAACGGGGGAGTTTTTTTTCTTGCTTCGGCACTGACGGGGCTTGTAACGGGAATCCACCGTGTTTTGTATGATGAAGGCTTTGAATTTCAGCGGGGGGAGAAGTTTAAACGGGTTTTTTCAGTAATCTGGAATGACTTGTTTTTGTTTATAATTATTTTTATCAGTCCACTGTGGAATTTTGCAAATATTATTCCCGTCCTGTTTACCTTGGCCGCAACGGGGGCAGGGGAGCTTTTTTTTGACCGGTTGGCTGAAAATAAAAGAAAAAAAAGTGAAAATTCCGTTCATTTCAGGAGAATAAAGCCCTTATCAACTTTAGAGTCGGCACAAAGGGCTTTTCCGTTTAGATTCAGAGTTTTTTTCTTTATTTTAGTCATTGCAGGGACTGTGTTTTTTGTTTTTTTCAATAAACCGGTTCAATCGGTTTTTCCCGGACAGGCTGTTGTCAATGTTTCCGATTGCAATCTTGACTTGGTAGGGATCAGGACTTTTGTCTCAACACAAAAACGGGACAATCTTTTGTATTCCGATATTCCGGCATATTTAAATTTGCGTTGGGAAATAGAATCTTATCCCTTTACTCCTGTTTCGGAAAACTCCTGGCTTAAATGGTCAATTCCACCGGATAAAATTCCTGAAACTTTGTATTTTACCCGCTATAGGGAAGATGATTCCGGCAGGATTGTTCCAAACCGTGAAAAAATCCTTGATTTTGACGACAGTTTTATAGCCCGATGTTTGGATAATCTTCCTCCTTTGGAAAAAATGCTTGCTTCCTATGGCAGAATTGCATACGGCTCGGAAAATGCAGCTGGCACAGATATGAAGGTTAGTGGAGGAAAATTCAATTTTTACAATTTTTTTATTTTTTCAGTTTTCATTCTTTTGCTTTCACTGCTTTTCCTTCCCGTAAAATTTATATATAATGGGGTGAATGGTTTTGATATGTATTTATAAGGAAATGTACCGGAATGTATTTTGTAAATTTCTATCAATGGTAAGGGAGTTTTCTTGATGGTTAAATCTTTAAAGTTGACAAGAGGCGGAATCCGGTTGCCGTTAATTCAAGAAAAACCTGTTGGTTATACTAATGCCTTCCTGCCATCCATAGCTTTGGTTTCCTTATCCGGTTGTGAATCAGGCAGTGAGTCTGTTTATGTTTCTGCCGGGGAATATGTTAAGGAAGGGCAACTTATTGCCAAGTGCAATATTACAAATATGTCTTTCCATTCGCCTGTTCCGGGAAGAGTCCTGGGAATTTGGGACAGTCCCTTGCCTGACGGAAGTTTCGGTAGGGCGGTTGGAATACAAATGGAGGGTAGTTTTTCTATTCTCGGAAGGCCCTATGGTAAACTGCAATGGAAGTCACTTGATTCCAGGACTTTGAAAACTATGTTTTCAGCTTATGGAGTTGTTAATACTTCCGGAAAAGCTTATCCTGTGACGGAGGAAATAAACCGGTCCCATCCTTCGATCCTTATTGTACGTCTTTTTGAAAAGGACCCTACCTATGTTATGGATTCGTTTATACTGAATAATTTTATAAATGAAGTTATTGAGGGGAGTGCTGTTATTGCAAAGGCCGCAGGTGTAAAAAAGATTTTCTTTGCTTTCGGTGAACAGGCTGAGCTTCCGTTTATTGTGGATTTTATTTCCAGGCTGAATTCTGTTGTAGATTCCGGTATCACTGTAGATTTTTCCACTGTTAAGGAAAAATATCCTGTTTCCAATAAAAGACTTTTGCTAGGTTCTTTGTTGTCTCAAAAAATGATACCTTATGATTCTGTTCCAATGGTTGTGGATTCAAGTACTGTGATTTCAGCTTTTAACGCAGTGACTTACGACAGACCTGTTTTGGAAAGGCTTATACATGTTTCCGGTTCCGGTATTATGAATCCAAAGATGTTAAAGGTTAGGATTGGCACAAAAATCGGCGACTTGATTGATGAGTGTGGGGGATTTTCAGGAAGCCCCGGAAGGATAATTGTAAACGGTCTTTTCTCCGGTGTTTCGGTTTATGATTTGGATACTCCTGTTTCCAAAGATACAGAATCTATTATTGTAGTAGAAAAGGAAGATTACAGGGAATTTGCCATGACCGACTGCATTCATTGCGGGGCCTGCATTTCGGTATGCCCTGTTGGCATCAATCCTGTTAAAATTTACTCTTGCATACGTAATAATCTGTTTGATGAGGCGGTTTTCGAAGAGGGTGGAAATTGTATTTCCTGTTCCTGTTGTTCAAGTGTATGTCCCTCAAGAATACCTCTCGTTAAATTTTTTAGCAAATTAAAAAAAACAGGAGGAAAAAATGATTAGTTCTTTGACGACAGTTTCTCCGGCTCCATTTAAGTTCGAAAAAATTTCATGCAGAAGTATGTCGGTAATCGGAATTATAACCCTGCTGCCACAGCTTTTTTTTCTGGGATTTTATGGGGATTATGCTGCACTTTATAATATCTTTGCGGGGATTTCAGCTTCCTTTATTGCAGAACTTTTTGAAAATCTTCTCCGTAAGCGGAAATCTCTGGGGGATTTGTCCTTTTGCCTGTCCGGGATAATTTCCGGTATGTTTATGCCCATGACTTTTTCCCCGTATTTTGTTTTTTTCTGTGTTTTGACTGCTGTAGGAATAACACGGGTCTTTTTCGGCGGAAAAGGCTCCTGCTGGTTTAATTCTTCAATGGTGGCTGTGGCGGTTGCCTATTTGTGTGCAGATTACCTTTTCCCTGCCACAATTGTCAATCCGGCAACTATAAGTCAGACAGGGTCTGCATTTTCTGCCTTCCAGCTTTTGGATATTTCTTGGCTGGCTTCTGACAAGGGAATAACGAGTTTCATAAATTCTTCCTTTTTGGGAAATTTAGGGATTAAGCTGCCGGAAGGCTATATTACCTTGTTTTGGAATATGCCGTCCTTAATTCCTGCCTTTAAGTTTAACCTTCTTACACTTGCAGGTTCAGTTGTTCTTCTTGCCCTTAACATTATCGACTGGATTGTTCCGGCCTGCTTTATTGTTGTATATTCGGCACTTGTTTGGTTTTTTTCCAATTTTATTATTTTTGGCTTTTTGGGTGAAGGGGATATCTTATTCTCCCTGTTAACCGGCGGAACCCTTTTTACTGCATTTTATGTCCTTACAGACTATTCATCTTTGCCTTTGAGGTTTGTAACAAAAATGGTTTACGGAGCATTGGCAGGTGTTTTGGCTTTTTTAATGAATGGTGCCGGAGGATCCTCGGTAGGGAGTGTTTTTACAGTGTTGATTATGAATATGTTCAGTCCTTTGCTTCACCGGCTTGAAGATAAAATATGTGAAGTCCGTATGGTAAAGCGTGTTAAGACAGCATAAAGAAGGTTGCAATGAAAGAAGAGTTTAAGTTGCCATTGATAAAATTTGGAAAGTTTTTTGGTTTTGTAATCCTGATTTTCTCCATCATTTTGTCCTTGTCGTTTTTTTCAGAGAAAAAAATAGAGGAGGGATTTAGGGAAGGTGCAGGAAAACTTTTGGAACTTTATAACAGCCAGAACGGGACAAATCTGGTTTTATCACAAGATCCTGGCAGTTTTGTCCGTTCCGAAAACATTACTTTAAAGGCAGAGGACGGAACAGGTTCTGTTTTTCACATTCTGACTTTTTCGGATAACAACGGATATTTGGGCCCTGTTTTGCCCGGTATTTTGTATCCCGGAGATTATACCGGTATGAAAGATTTAGAGTTTCTGGGTTTTTTGGGTCTTGATGACGGAAATAATAGGGATATAAAATCTGAGGTTGTCTGTTCTTATTACATAAAAAAAGCCTGGGATATTTTGAAACGGGAGGACTCCGGTGAACAGTAAATTATCCAACAGCATGATTGTGGTTCTTTTATTATGCCCCCTTGTACCGGGAACCGGCAGGTTTGCCTATGGATTATACCTGGCTATTGCCCTGTTTTTTATACTTTTTTTTGCCGTAACAAGCCGCTTTTTGGTTCTAAAGTCGGGTTTCAAGGAGACTGAACATTACGTTACCCTTTTGTTTGTTATTTCCGGTGCAGTTATATTTAATAAAGTAATGTCATTTTTCCTTCCGGTATTGGCTTATACGTTGGAATTTTATGTTTATTTAAGTGCTTTTTCCGGGTTGGTCTTGTTTTTTTTGTTTTCCAAAGAGACGGAGACAGCTTTTGCCGGCGATTTTAAGGGCATCCTTGGTAATGTTTTTTTTGTTTCAATTAAGTTTTTCATCCTTTTTCTGTTTTTCGGTGCATTAAGGGAAATAGCAGGATACGGTTCTTTATCAGTCCCGGTTTTTTCCGGAATAAGGGTTATATCTTTGTTTCATGTGGCAGACTATCCTCTTTTTAAATTTGCAGCCTCCACGGAAGGAGGGCTGGTGGTTTCTGCCATCATGATTTGTATTTTCAGATATTCATATGTCAGGTATGAATCTGAGAAAAGGAAGGTGAATTGATGTTTTTTATTGAAAATTTCCTGCTTTTCGGACTGGCTTTTTCTCCTGTTTTAACTTATGGTTTTGCATTTGAAAAAGGAATAAGAGATTTTTCAAAAATCGTCAAATACATGAAATTTATACCTTTTATTCTTTTGGAAGTCCTTGTATCTACCTGTATACTGAAACTTATTGATATTTATCTTCTTAATAATGTTTTTATGAAGGATTTCTTTCCGGTTGTTTTAGTGGCTGTTACCGGCCTGGTTTCCAGGATACTTTTCTTTGTAGTAAAAAAAATTGATGTTGATAATCATTTGTTTTTTTCATTTGATATTTTTTCCTTTGGGGTCGTTTTTTTGCCTGTAAGAATTTTTCGGGACTGTTAAGTGCCTTAGGCTCTGCTTTTATTGCAGTGTTGATGATGTTTTTTATTACAGCTTCGATATATTTTGGTGAAAAAAGGCTGAAATATTCTAATGTTCCTTATTATGCCAGAGGTGTTCCTCTGTTGCTGGTTATTTTTGCAATTATTTCCCTGGCCTTTTATGGGTTGAGTTCTTCCTGGTGGTTTTCTGCGTTATGATTATATTGACTTATATTATTTATGTTTTGGTTGGTGCAGGGATTTGTTCCCTGGGATTTGTTGCTTATTTTTTTATTATGCATTCTTTTTTTAGGAGGGGCAAAAACCGGGAATCTGATTTTGCAGTTTATGAAGATGAAATCCGGGAAGTTTTGAGAAAAGGTGCACCTTCCGTCGGGGCTTTAAAGTCTTCAGGAGGAATGACTGCTCTTGTCCGGTGTACACAGGGTAGGGAAAAAATAAAAAAAGTTTTTGAATACAAAGGTATCGGGGATTGTCATTCCCTTATTACGACGTACCGTGGGGACTTGAGTTGCCCCTGGGCCTGTTTAGGGTTAGGTGACTGCGCAAAAGTTTGTGATATCGGGGCCATATCCGTTGTTAATGGTCTTGCTAGAATCGGTAGTAATTGTACAGGTTGCGGAAGATGTGTCAGTGTATGTCCTGTAGGTGTGATAGATTTGATTCCGGCAAATGCTGATTATATTATTCCTTGTAACTCCCATGGAGGTTCCTCTACAGCGGCTGTATGTAAAACCGGTTGTACAGGCTGCGGCCAGTGTGAAATTTCTGCCGGTCATGCGGGGTATTCGGTTGTAAATAACCTGGCAGTTATCAATTACAACAGAATCGGCAGCCGCTCAATAGGCTGTGATGTATGTCCCTCCAAAACTATAGTAAAAAGGGAAGATTTTTTAAATTCTTTTGTTGAAAAAAAAGGAATTTGGTCTATACTGATAGGGATAGAAAGTTTTTTCAAAGATGAAAAGTAGTTTTTTGCTGCCTCGCCTTTGAGATTTAACTGAGTGGTATTTTATGAAGAGGATTATGGTGTGTTTTGGACTGGATGTGAGTCTGCCTGTATGCAGTTCGCATCCTGTCCAGGATAAGGTATTGCAAAAGCATCTCAAACAGTTTTTTACTGCCTTAAACAGAATGGATGGTATGCCTTTTGTACTTAATTTGTCCGGTTCTGTTTTGGAATGGATTGAAGCCCGGCATGCCGAATATTTCACACTTATAAAAGACTTTATAGAAAAAAAACAGTTGGAAGTAATTGGCCCGGGGTATTATGAACCACTGCTGCCGCTGATTCCGCCACAAGACAGGGTCGGGCAGCTTGAAATGACAACAGATTTTATTTCTTCCAGGTTGGGAAAGCGGCCAAGGGGCTGTTGGATAACGGGGAGTGCCTGGGATTCCTCCATAATATCAAATCTTCATTCCTGTGGTTTTAATTATACTTTTCTGGATAAAAAGCTCATACTTTCTAATTCTCCCTGTGACTACCAGGGGACTCTTCCTGTAATTTCTGAATATCTTGGAAAATCCATTACGATTTTTCCCATTGATTCAGAAATCCTGTTTAATTCAGAGACTCCGGAAAATCTATTGACACAACTTTTTGAATCTTCTGATAGGGACGAAGTAAATCTTTTTACAATTTTCATTCCTTTGACATCTGTTCCGGATTATTTTCACTCTGAAAAAGGGAAAAACTCCTGGTTTGAGGATTTTGTTGAGGCTTCACGGGAAATAACTGGATGCAGCTTTGAGTTTTTATTGCCTTCACAGGTATATGCAAGCAGTATACCCCGTATCGTTTCTTATGTGCCGGTGGGAGCTTCTGCATTTGTTAATCAGTGGGGAAAATTGAATCCGAAAAACGACGGAAAATGTCCGGTTGAAAAAAATTCGATTTATAATTTTCTTTTAAAATTTCCGGAAGCAAAAGAACTGTATTCCAAAATGCAATATATAAACACTGTTGTAAATCAAATCAGGGGGGATAAAGAACGGAAGAATGACGGACGGGGTTTTCTGTATAAGGCCCAGAATTGTGAGGGATTCTGGTTTACTGGGAAAAACGGTGTCCTAAACCGGGCAAACAGAAGCCTGGCTTATAAAAACCTTATGGAAGCAGAACTTATTTCCCGTAAAACGGAATGTTTTGTTTCTTCAGCTGCAACCTTTGATTATGACGGTGACGGATTAAGGGAATATCTTTTTTCTTTTGAAGATATAAACTATTATATCAGAAGTTATGGAGGGTGCATCTTTCTTTTAGAAGATTTAAAATCTCTTTGGAATTATGGAGATACCTCACTTAACCGTGATTTGGCAGGCCATCCTGGGGATACATATCATAAGAAAATATTCAATGACCATCTTATTGCAAAGGATAGCCTTGATAATCTTATACTTGGCAACCTCAAAAAAGAAGATACCGTTTTTGCCCTTTCACCGTATACTGAAACCAGTTTTAACCGCAATAAAAGGGAGCTTCTGTTTAAGGTTAAAGGTAGTTTTGGAAATAAAAAACAGGAAGTTTCGTTAAAAAAGAAATATGTAGTAAAAAGGGGCGGCATCCAGCTTCAACTTATCTTAAAGAACGAAAGTTCAGAGGAGCTTTCGGGGTATTTTGCTACAGAATTAACCCTTGGAATGCCTGACAATTTTGATAAAAAAGGTTCCCTGACTGTAATTGAAAAGAACGAAAAGCATATTTCGGCCATCAGGCAGATTCAATGCGGGGATGTTTCCTGTATCCGTGTTTATGATTCTGTGAACGGTATATTGTTCCAGCTGGAGAATAATGAAAATTCATTCATAAATATTTTACCCCGCACTGTTTCTTTTTTTGACGGAGACAAAACTCTTACTAAAAATGAGGAGTTGACGGTTTTGGTATACTGGGGTATTGAATTGGCTCCGAATTATGAGATGGAAAAAACTATTTTTTTCCGGGTAGAAAGAAAAACAGAAGCTGAGCTTGAAAATTAACCTGGTTACCTGTCTTATGTCAGATTATATTTTAAAAACTTTAATCTACTTGAAAAAAAAATATTTAAAAGTTATAATTTTTTAAACAGTTTTAAACGGAGTATACTATGATTTTCCCACTTAAGGAATTGGTTTCTTTTGAAGGTAATATTTACGAAATAACCTGTGCTGCAAACCGGCGGGCTTACCAGTTGTCTATGACCCAGGATAAGGCCATTGAAGATAATGAAGGTAAGGTTGTATCATTGGCTGCTGATCAGGTTTTTACCCATCAGGTAGAATATTTGATTGAAAAGTAGGTGTCTTTTTGTCAAGACCTACCAAACAGCAGGTATCAGACATGTTAAGGGAGTCCGTAAGGACTCCTTCGTCTTTAAAACCGGTAATAGTAATTTTCGGTCCCACCGCCTCGGGAAAAACGGATTTGGGGGTTAAGATTTTCGGTAACAGGGGCGGTTTCCCATGTGGTGATTTTTTTTCCGGTTTGGGAGAAGTGATAAGTGCAGATTCAATGCAGGTATACACCGGAATGGACATTGGCACTGCAAAACCTGACAGGGAAACCCTTGAAATTCTTCCCCATCACCTTATTGATTTAATCCCCCCCTCCCGACAGTATTGTGCCGGTGATTTTGTAAGAATGGCAGACGAAAAGGTTGTTGAAATTTTGTCCCGTGGAAAATTTCCTGTCATATTGGGGGGGACGGCGTTTTATATAAAGAATTTTATTTTCGGTCTGCCTGAAACACCGTCTTGTGACCCTGAAATCAGGAAAAAATTAAAAGACAGACTTGAAAAAGATGGTGCGGAAGCCTTATACAATGAACTTTTAATATCAGATTCTGTTTCTGCCGGAAAAATACATAAAAATGACCATTACAGAATATTACGGGCTTTGGAAATCCTGGAGGCCACAGGAAAATCCCAGCATTCTTTTGCACTTAATAACATTGAACGGAAAGGGTTCAAATTTTTTGTTTACGGGCTGGATGTTGAAAGGAATCTTTTATATTCAAGAATTGACAACCGGATTCACAGTATGGAAGAAAAGGGGCTTGCAAGGGAATTTTACAACCTGGTTTCCTCCGGCTTTACAGAATCCAGTCCGGGAATGAATGCAATAGGCTATAATGAATTTTTCAAAATCAGGGATGGGGTTAATAACTTACGGTTGCCATCTGGTCTCAAAGAAGAAGACAGGGTTTTTATGCAGGAATACTCCGAGAAAATAAAAAAAGGCGGAGGTAATCCTGTAAATTTTCCCCTCACTTCCGGGCTTGAGAAGGCTGTTTTTTCCCTTATTTCCCATGATACAAAGCGTTATGCCAAGAGGCAGCTGATTTTTTTTAAGACTATTAAAACTGTAAAATGGATAAACCCTTTTAACCCCAGGGATTTTTTTAATTCACTTTTGGAATCGGTACTTGATTTTTTTTATCAAGAGGTGCATAATGGTTAGGTAAGAGCCTGTAGGGGGCTTTTTTTATATTACGTTAAGGAGTACCTTCGTGCCCTGTGGAAGAAAAAGAAAACGCAAGAAGATTGCTACTCATAAGCGAAAGAAGAAGCTTAGAAGGAACAGACATAAGAACCGCAAGTAGTGACTTATTGTTAGGCTGAGACCGTTCAACCGTATGTTGGGCGGTTTTTTTTATAGAATTTTTATCCACTGTTGTGTTATAATGGAATAAGGTTCTCTTGTTTATGAATATATCTATTTTAGAAAATATAAAATCTCCTGAAGATTTAAAAAAACTGGATAAAAAAAAACTGCGGCAACTGGCCTGGCTTTTAAGGCAGGAAATTATATCTGTAGTAAGCGAAAACGGAGGGCATTTAGCCAGTAATCTTGGTGTTGTAGAGCTTACTATAGCTTTGCACAGGGTCTTTAAAAGTCCGAAAGATGCAATAATTTGGGATGTGGGGCATCAGTGTTATACCCATAAATTGCTTACCGGCAGGTTCAACCGTTTCAATTCCTTAAGAAAATTAGGTGGGTTGTCCGGTTTTCCGAAACAATCTGAAAGTGAACATGATTTTTTTGATACAGGACATTCTTCGACGTCCATTTCTTCAGCCTTGGGCTTAAATGTTGCAAGGCGGCTGCAGGGACAGGGGGGAAAGGTTGTAGCTGTCATTGGGGACGGGGCATTGACTGGCGGAATGGCATTGGAGGCCTTGGCACATGGCGGACAGCTTTCAAATGATTTGATTGTTGTCCTCAATGACAATGATATGTCTATAGGGAAAAATACAGGTGCCATAGCAGTTCATCTTAGTAAACTAACCACAACAATGCATTATCAGAAATTCAGGCATTATTTTGACAAGATTGTTGCAGGAATTCCATTTTTCGGTTCTTCTTTGACGAGGATGATTTTCAGGCTTAAACGTGGATTAAAGGGATTGTTCTATGGTAATAACCTTTTTGTTGATTTAGGGTTTGAATATGTGGGACCCTTGGACGGCCATAATATTTCCGAAATGGAAGATGTTTTTCTCAAAGTAAAAAATCTAAAGAAACCTGTTGTTGTTCATGTTAAAACAAAAAAAGGAAAGGGTTTTTTGTTTGCAGAAAATGACCCTGCAAACTTCCATGGGATAGGACCTTTTAATATAACTGACGGCAAAGTTGAAAAAAGTGAAAACTATACTTTTACCGAAGTATTTTCTATGCTTATGACGGAAACTGGCCGTAAGAATCCTAAACTTGCCGCTGTAACAGCTGCTATGACAAAGGGAACCGGACTTTCGGGATTTAGAAAAATGTTTCCTGAACGTTTTTTTGATGTGGGAATTGCAGAACAGCATGAGGTAACTTTTGCGGCTGGTTTGGCAAAGGGCGGATTGCTGCCGGTAGCTGCCCTTTATTCTACATTCCTTCAGAGAGCTATAGACCAGGTTATACATGATGTGGCATTGCAGAATCTTCATGTAATTTTTGCTTTGGACAGGGCCGGCCCTGTCCCTCATGACGGGGAAACCCACCAAGGGCTTTTTGATATTTCACTCCTTCTTCCTGTACCAAATATAAAAATTCTTTCCCCTGCAACAATGAAAGATTTTCAGCGGCTTTTTGATTACGCCTGTAAAACCAAAGGTCCTGTGGTTATAAGATATCCGAAGGCTGTTTGTCCGCCTGATGAACCTCCTTTTAATCAGTCCGTAAAAGAAGGAGAGGGGGTTTTTGTTCATAAAGATGGAAGTGATTTGCTCATAATATGTACGGGAGGAATCTTTGCCGAAGTCCAGTCTGCAGCAAATTCAATAAGCAGAAAACGGAATGTGGATATTTATTCTTTAAGATTTATTAAACCTGTTAATATTAAGCATATTCTCAATGTGGTTTTACCATATAGGGCTGTTTTGTTTATCGAGGATGGTATAATAACCGGTGGAATCGGAAAAAAACTTGAAAGCATTGTAAACAAAGAATTTCCCGAGAAAATTACCAAGGTTATGGCTTTTTCGGAAAAATTCTATCCACAGGGTTCCCGAAAAGAAATTTTAAATATGGCAAAAATGAGCAGGGAACATATTGAAAAAACTGTTGAAGCCATGCGGTGGGAATATGGAGCTTATTATGACATGTAAAAGTAAACTTAAAACACCAGCTCCTTTAATTTTATCCGGTAACCGTTCTATAACAACATCCAATCCTGTATTTGTAATGGGTATTTTGAATATAAATAACGATTCTTTTTGGGAAGGAAGCAGGGCGGCTTCGGTAGATTCTGCTTTAAGGATTGCCCTTAAAATGGTTGAAGACGGGGCTGATATTATTGATATAGGGGGGGAATCAACCAGACCAGGAGCCGGGTATATCTCAGCGGAAGAAGAACTGAAACGGATAATTCCCGTAATAAGGGAAATCAGAAAGCATTCTCAGGTTGTTCTTTCCTGTGATACCAGAAAAAGTGATGTTTTTAGGGCCGCATTTGAGGCTGGAGCTGACATTCTTAATGATATTTCTGCTTTACAGGATGATTCTTTTCTTGCTGGATATTGCAGCCAGGTTGATTGTCCCGTTATTCTTATGCATAAGAAAGGCATTCCCCTTACAATGCAAAATAATCCGGGAATGAGGACTCCGGTAAAAGAGGTCAAAAAATACTTGGAAAATGCTGCAAAAAATGCTGTTAAGATGGGTATAAAAAAGAGTAAAATTATTATAGATCCTGGTATCGGTTTTGGAAAAACATATAATGATAATATTTCCCTTATAAGGGGTACCGGTGAAATTGCCAAAGCCGGATACCCTGTCCTTATGGCCTTGTCAAGAAAAACGGTAATAGGAGATATTTTAAACTGCGGTATTCAAGACCGCTTATATGGAACCATTGCTGCCAATATGATTTCCGTCTTGAAGGGGGCTTCAATTATAAGGGTGCATGATGTTAAAGCACATACAGACTTTATTAAGGTTTTTAAGGATTTATTATGAGCTTAAATTTTAGAGGTTAATTATGAATGTTATAAGACAAATAATGTTTTTTTATGATTATGTACGCCCTGTTCTTGATGTATTGATTCTTGCCTACATTTTATACAAGGTTTTTGATATACTTGTTAAAAATCAGGCTTTGCAGCTTTTAAAGGGAGGGGCAATCCTTCTTTCAATGTACGGACTTGCCCTGTTTTTTAAGCTCAATACTGTAGTATGGATTTTTAATATTATGGGGCCGGGTCTTATAATTGGAATTGCCATAGTATTTCAACAGGAGCTGAGGAAGATATTCTTCAAAATAGGGCAGGGAAACTGGATGCAGATTGCAAGCAAAACAAAAATAGCATCCATCGAGTCTGTGATTACAGCCAGTGAAATACTTTCGGAAAAGAGGAGGGGGATGCTTCTGGTTTTTTCTAGAAAAAGCAGCCTGAAGGAATTTGTTGATTCCGGTACCAAATTGAGTGCAGATATTTCTTCCTCCCTGATTGTTACTATTTTTGGTCACGATACACCTCTTCATGATGGTGCTGTTATTGTTTCCGGTGACAAAATTGTAGCGGCAGGATGTTTCCTTC
>JADIMM010000028.1 GCA_017694795.1 Candidatus Gallitreponema excrementavium | reverse complement strand
GTTTCCAAGGCGGAGCACTGGATGAACAATTATCCAAGACGGATTCACGGCGGAAAAACTCCCGCCATGATATATAAAAAATGTTGTAATTTCTGACAGAAAAGTGGGGAATTATTCTTTACAAGTTACTTTTTGCCAAAGGGGTTTTGGATTACATTACAGATCTGAACTTGGCAAATCTCTACAGTCTGGAAGTAGGTGATACAAATATTCCGGCTGTGTAACTTTGTAAAAAAAACCGGATTCAAAGTGCTTTGCAGCATTCCGGGCAGATATTCAAAGAAAAGCGGAATTAATAATTTTTGTATGATGGAAAAAGGTTTACCGGATTTTTAAAAAATCAAAACATGACCTACCAGATGGAGAAACCAGAGGCATATAAAAATTATGAAGTGCATAAAAAATAAAGTGTGGGCTGGACTTTGCAAGTTATATCTCTTGTAATTTTTTGTAATATGGTTTATCATCATCACTATGTCAGGCAATTCTATAAGGAGACACAGGAGATGAGAATACTTCTTTAAAATAAAAATTTTATTTTTAGGAGTTTCACTGTGTCTTGTTCAATTCGTTTTAATTCTGTTTCGTTTAAATATCCTGATTCTTCAAATCTCTTGTTTTCCGGGGTAAATTTTTCTTTTGTCCCGCCGGGATGGAGCGGACTTGTCGGTTCAAATGGCAGCGAAAAGAGTACCTTTCTTTCACTGATTACGGGGAAGCTAGTGCCTGAATCTGGAAGTGTTTCTGTTTCCGGAAGTATCGGTTTTTGTTCCCAACTTTATACGCCATTGACGGAAGATGACTTCCAGTACCTTTACGATTATTCAGGTGAGATGTGGGAATACCGCCGGCTTCTAGCTATTAGTGAAGAAATGTTTTTCCGTGAGGAAACTCTTTCCGGTGGTGAAAAAAAGCGGTTGCAGCTTTTTTCTGTTCTTGCCCGGAATCCGGACATTCTTCTCTTGGATGAACCAACAAACCATCTGGATGTAGAAACTAAGGAAAGACTTTTATCTGCATTGAAAAGATTTCCTGGTACGGGAATAATTGTTTCTCATGACAAAGCTTTTCTTACAGAACTTACACAAAGGACGATTTTGTTTTTTTCTGATGGAAACGGGAATCCAACTGTTTTTGAGGATTATCCCTTACCTGTTGATAAGGCTTTGGCAGAATTGGAAATCAGGCAAAAGGGGATAGTTCAAAAACGGAAAAACATGCGGGAAAAATTAGAAAAAATTTCCAGGTCAATTGCTTCTGTAGAGACCGGTATTAACCAAAAATCCCGTAAGTTATCTAAGAGGGGGCTTGGATCAAAAGATCATGATGGGAAAAGTAAAGTTGATGCTGCCCGTTTGTCGGGAAAAGACAGAGGTTTGGGTGATAGGAAAAGGGCATTGACCAAAGAAAGAGAACGACTGGAATCTGAGCTTTCCGGAGTGGATGTGCATCTGAGACGTAAAACCGGTATTTCAGACTACGGATTTTCCCGTCTTTTTTCCGGTTTTGTGATTCCCGGGGCGGAATTAACAGTAGGAGATTACCGGCTTTCTGTTCCTGATATCGAGCTCAAGCCCTTTTCCCGTATTGCTGTAAAAGGAGAAAATGGTACCGGAAAAACTCTTTTCCTTAAGCATATTTCCCGTGTGGTCCGGGATAAAATCGGGGCAGAACATTTAGCCTACATAAAACAAGAGTACAGCAAAACAGAGATAAAAAACCTTATAGACCGTTTCATGCTTTTGGACGCAACTACAAGGGGCAGGGTTATTTCTGATTTATACCGGCTTGGAAGCAGTCCGGCTTCCTTTACTTCTACTTCTGAAAACCTTGCCCTGAGTCCCGGCGAAATCAGGAAATTGGATTTTGTTCTTGCTATGAATGGAAGAATTTCCATTGTTATTATGGATGAACCTACTAATTATTTGGATATAACTGCTATTATTGTTTTGGAAGACATTTTAAAAAAATCCGGAGTTACCACAGTCATTGTAAGTCACGATGAGGCCTTTCTTGAAAGCTGTACAGATTATGAAATCTTTATCCGTCGTAAAGGAAACAGCGGCCAGGTAATTTTTTAATAAAAAATCTCTAAAAACCTTGACAAAGGACTTAGGAAATACTATTCTCTTATTAGTAATTAATACTAATAAGGAATTAATATTGATTAAACGGAATACAATACAGTGTGCTGAAGTTTTAAAAGCTGTCCAGGCTATGAAAAATCATCCTACAGCTGACGAGGTATATGAAGAAGTGGCAAGAGAAAATCCTTCCATCAGTAAGGGAACTGTTTACAGAAATCTTAACAGGTTGGATGAAACAGGCCAGATACACAGACTTAGTATGCCGGAAGGACCGGATCATTTTGATCATTGTTGTACGGAACATTACCATGTGAGATGTACAAGCTGTGGCAGGGTTTTTGATGTTGATATGGATTTTATTCCCGATTTGGATAAAAAAATCCGGGATAAACAAGGGTTCGATTTTACCGGTTGTGACATTGTTTTCAGGGGAATATGCCCCGGGTGCAAAAACAAATCCGGTAAAAACTAAAATTGGGTTTAAGGTGGCAGTGTCCTGCTGTAAGCAGGTAGCTACCTGACTGGATAAAAAAACAAAGGAGAGTTTTATGAGAAGTATTACAACTTTTGATTTGCAGTATGCACACCGTTTTTATGGATTTAAGGGTGAGGCCCAGTATCTTCACGGACACACAGGAGTTCTGACTATAGAAGTAGAAGATAGTATTGAGCCGGGCGTAAATATGGTTTTCCCTTGTAATGAAATTCAGAAGACAGCTTGGAATGTTTTAAAGAATTTTGACCATGCTTTGATTTTGAGGGAGGATGATCCTCTTCTTCCTGCTGTCTTGCAGGTTTACGAGGCACAGGGCATTAAGAACGGAACCCCTACAAATAAAATGAAGGGAGAGGCTTTTAAAACCGAACTGGCTACAGCCTATCCTGATTGCCGACTTGTAGTTACAAAAGAAACTATGACAGTAGAGGGAATGATTAAGATTGTATATGACCTTTTAAAAGATAAATTGAACATAGCCAAGATTACCTTTACAAGTGGTGTTAATGCAGGTTCAGCTGAATTTGAGACACACAACAAAATTGACCGTTGTCCCCTTTGCGGAATTGCATTAAACGAAAACGGGATTTGTCCAAAATGTGGCTATAAAAAATAAAGGTTTTTCCATAAATAAGTGATAAAAGCACCTGGATAATCATTGCATAATATTCAGGTGTTTTTTTGTTGTTACTATTGACAGAAACACAAAAGCCCGGTATTCTTGTTTCTGTGTAAAGAAACAAAAGGAGTGGTTATGGATTATTTTAAGGAATTTCCAGATGAAAAAGGATTTTTTGGTGAGTATGGGGGCTCTTTTGTTCCTCCGGAATTGCAGGTTGAAATGGATAAAATAACTGATGCCTATTATACAATCAGTAAATCCCACGATTTTATTAACGAACTGCGTTCCATTAGAAAGCATTTCCAGGGCAGACCGACACCGGTTTATTACTGCAAAAATCTCAGTGAAATTTGCGGAGGAAGGATTTATTTGAAAAGAGAAGATCTTAATCATACAGGGGCTCATAAACTGAATCACTGCATGGGAGAAGGTCTTTTGGCAAAATATATGGGAAAGAAAAAGCTCATTGCCGAAACCGGAGCTGGACAGCATGGAGTAGCCCTTGCCACTGCGGCGGCATATTTTGGTTTGGAATGTGAAATCCACATGGGGGAAGTTGACATAGCCAAGGAGCATCCAAATGTAGTAAGGATGAAACTTTTGGGAGCAAAAGTCGTACCGGTTACCCACGGTCTTAAAACATTAAAAGAAGCTGTGGACTCTGCTTTTGATGCTTATTTAAAAGACCCTGTAAACAGTATTTATTGTATCGGTTCTGTAGTGGGCCCCCATCCATTCCCCATGATGGTAAGGGATTTTCAGCATGTTGTGGGGGTTGAAGCAAGGGAACAGTTCATTGAGATGACAGGGGAGCTTCCGGATGCTGTAACGGCATGTGTTGGAGGAGGTTCAAATTCCATAGGAATTTTTTCAGGTTTTATAAAAGATAGTGATGTGGAACTGTACGGTGTAGAACCTGCCGGCCGTTCTTTAAAAATCGGGGATCATGCCTGTAGTCTTTCCTACGGGAAACCGGGAATTCTTCATGGGTTTAAGAGTTATCTCTTACAAGATGAAAAAGGTAATCCGGAGCCTGTATATTCCATAGCTTCAGGGCTGGATTATCCGGGAAGCGGGCCGGAACACTGTATGCTTAAAGATACAGGAAGGGTAAAGTATGTTACGGCAGACGACAAAGAGTGTCTGGAAGCCTTTTACAAACTATCCAGAAAGGAAGGAATAATTCCTGCTTTGGAAAGTTCCCATGCAGTGGCCTATGGAATGAAATACGCAAAAGAGAACAAGCGTAAATCTATACTGGTAAATCTTTCCGGAAGAGGGGATAAAGATATTGACTTTGTCGTTGATAACTATGGAACAGGGGAAGAGTTTCTTTAAGTTTATTATTATAAAGATTGGATAATCTTTTAAAAACCGTCCTTTAAACTTGAATTCTTTAAGGGACGG
Organism: Candidatus Gallitreponema excrementavium; assembly: GCA_017694795.1. Taxonomy (GTDB): domain Bacteria; phylum Spirochaetota; class Spirochaetia; order Treponematales; family Treponemataceae; genus Gallitreponema; species Gallitreponema excrementavium. The sequence continues at coordinate 2,878 of JADIMM010000028.1, read as the reverse complement.
TTTTTCATTTATTTTGATATAACTGAAAATATTTTATATACAGATTTTGAAAGAGATACTATTCTTTTAATTGAAATTTTGAAAGAAGGCTCCTTTGATTTAGTACCAGAAAAATATTTAAAATAAAGGTTAAAATAAAACCTGATAATAAAAATAATTTTACGGTTGCAAAAAAAAGGTTATCTTTTTTACATAAACAAAGTAAAAGCCGGGATTTGCAACCGGTTTTACAGGGAGAAAAATGAAAGATTTTTATGATGTGATAATTGTTGGAAAGGGTCCCGGGGGAATTTCTGCTTCCTTGTATCTTGTACGGGCAAAATATTCTGTTTTAGTGGTTGGAAGGGATTATGGAGCCTTGGAAAAGGCGGAAAAAATAGAAAACTATTATGGTTTCCCCGGGGGAATTTCCGGGATTGAACTGGCAGAAAGAGGAATAGAACAGGCTCAATCTCTTGGGGTAGAAGTGGAATGTGGAGAGGTCTGTGGAATAACAGCTTCTTACGGTTCTCCGAATGAATTTACTTTGGAATTTATAAATGCAGAAAATGAAAAGAGACAAATAAGAGCCTTGTCGGTTTTGTTGGCAACAGGTAAAATCCGCCGTGGATTAAAAATTCCAGGTTTTAAAGAAGGAGAAGGAAAGGGATTAAGCTATTGCGCCGTTTGTGATGCTTTTTTTTATAAGGGGAAAAGCGTGGGGGTAATAGGAAATGGAGCCTATGCCTTGTCAGAAATAGAGGCTTTGCTTCCTTTGGCTTCGGAAGTAACACTTTTTACGAATGGTGAACCCTTGGCTTTGCCCCGGGAACATTTTCCTGACAATATAAAAATAGAGGAAGGCTTGCTGGAAGAAATTTTAATCTCCGGGGAAAGGGTTTCCGGGGTTGCAGTAAACAGTTCCGGTTCAAGGATAAAAATTAAACTGGACGGGATTTTTGTAGCCTTGGGTACTGCTGGGGGCGGAGATTTTGCCGCAACGCTTGGTCTTCCACTGGAAGAAAAAAACGGCTCTTTCTACTTAAAAGTGAATCAGGACTATTCAACAGGTATTCCGGGGCTTTTCGCTGCAGGGGATTTGACAGGTGGTTTCCTCCAGGTTGCAAACAGTGTTGCCCAAGGAGCATTTTCGGCACAGAGTATAAATAAATATCTTAAAAGTCTTTCTTGACAATATGGCTATAAAGTAGTACAAATAAAACTACTAGCTTGGTAAATTGATATCAGGCTTAGATTGCCCCGGTAAAAATTAACAGAAAATCTTTAAGGAAGAAAATAAATAATGACTGAAGAGATTTTAAAAAAACTCATGGAAATGGGACTTTCGAATATGGAGGGCCGTGTCTATATAGAGCTTTTAAGCAAGGATTCTGCCGGAGGATATCAGATTGCCAAAGAAATGGGTGTCGCCCGGTCCTGCGTTTATCCTGCGCTGGAAAGCCTTTGTTCCAAAGGTTTTGCTTCTGTTATTCCCGGTGAACCGGTTTTATACATGGCGGTAAAGCCCGAAGAAGTTTTTCCTGCAAAGGTAAATTCCTTTAAAGAAGCAGCATTATTTGCAGAAGAGGAATTAAAGAAAATTGTTCCCCAGGAAAGGGATAAAAATCTTTATGTAAATATTCATGGTCTTACAAATATTGTTAGAAGAACGAATGAGATAATTTCTTCTGCAAAAAAAGAAATTCTTATATCTGCAGAAATCGAGATGGCTCCGTTTTTAAATTCTCTAAAAGAGGCTGTGACAAGAGGTGTTAGAATCGTAATATTCAGCTGGGGAAAACTTGATTTAAAAGATTTGAAATGTGATTATTTTACCGGGGAAAGAGAGCCTCAGTTTCAGGTTGATAAGAGGCTTTTAATTGTTGCTGATGCAGGAATATGTCTTACGGCAAGTAATAATTTTTCGGTGTTTTCGTATAGCAGTGAAATTTATCCGGCCTCAAAGATTCCTGCCGGTGAAAAAGATTTTCTTGCCATGACCAGTTATAACCGTCTTATTGTAAACATTGTAATGGAGCATATTCACTTTGATATTTATTTAAGAAAATTAAGGCAGAAAACCGGAGGTGAGGTTATAACCCCGGATATTCAGATTGGTTCCCTTATGGAAAAGGGTCTGGGTTGCAGTAGAAAAAAAATCAAGGAAACAGAAGGGATGTAAGTATGGCACGGAATACAAAAGCCGGATTAAGGAACTGTTTTATTTATCAGGTTTTCCCCCGGAATTATTCAGAGGAAGGTACTTTCAGTGCTTTGGCAAATGACTTGGACAGGATAAAGGCACTTGGGGCGGACTTTGTTTATCTTCTTCCGATTCATCCAATCGGGCAGAAAGACAAAAAAGGCAGTTTAGGCTGCCCATATTCCATTCAGGATTATAAAAAGGTTAATCCGGAACTAGGAACCCTGGAGGATTTTAAATCCCTTGTAAAGCAAATTCACAATAAGGGCATTAAGATAATGATTGATGTGGTGTTCAACCATACATCCCGGGATTCCAGGCTTTTGGCAGAACATCCGGAATGGTTCTACCGTAAAAAGGATGGAAGTCCTGCAAATAGAGTTGGAGACTGGTCAGATGTTACAGACCTGGATTACTCAAAGGAAGGTGTGGAAGAAGAACTTATTTCAACACTGGTTTACTGGGCAGAGCTGGGTGTTGACGGTTACCGCTGTGATGTGGCATCCCTTGTTCCCCATGATTTTTGGATTAAAGCCAGGGAAGCTGTTTCAAAGGTAAATCCGGATTTTGTTTGGCTTGCAGAAACTGTGGATCCGGGGTTTGTCCGTTATTTAAGAGCCTTAGGTTATGAAGTTATGAGTGACAGCGAAACCTTTGATGCCTTTGATATCTGTTATGATTACGACATATTTGAAC